>JAVJRG010000008.1:0-300000 GCA_040218535.1 Lacipirellulaceae bacterium
AGATACACTGTCACATGCGGTAAACTTTGCGAATCGGCTGCTGTGGCTGGGAAGGAAGCGCTGCTCAGATACACTTGCCTTGCTGGTTGGTGTTTTGCCTTACAGCTGTGGCTTGGAAGGAAGCGCTGCTCAGATACACTAGACACATGAGCTTCCCGCAGCGTCTCCACGCTGTGGCTTGGAAGGAAGCGCTGCTCAGATACACTAAGGGTACTGCCAGGGGGTAGCCGGTTGATGCTGTGGCTTGGAAGGAAGCGCTGCTCAGATACACTACCTCAAGATCAGCGTCGACGGCCTGGTCGGCTGTGGCTTGGAAGGAAGCGCTGCTCAGATACACTCTCTTAATTACGCAACACCCTAGTCGAGTCGCTGTGGCTTGGAAGGAAGCGCTGCTCAGATACACTGCAACGTAGGGAAGTACGGCCCCTTGTTAGGCTGTGGCTTGGAAGGAAACGCTGCTCAGATACACTAGACTTTAATCATTCAATATCGAAATACGTGCTGTGGCTTGGAAGGAAGCGCTGCTCAGATACACTTGGCGTTGAGCGGCGTCAATCACGACGTGCGCTGTGGCTTGGAAGGAAGCGCTGCTCAGATACACTCGGCTCGACCCCATAGGTGTCGTCTCCGCAGCTGTGGCTTGGAAGGAAGCGCTGCTCTGATACACTACTTACCGACGCAATGAACCGCGTGAAGGTGCTGTGGCTTGGAAGGAAGCGCTGCTCAGATACACTCGCACTCACGATGCTGGCCAACGAAGCGAAGCTGTGGCTTGGAAGGAAGCGCTGCTCAGATACACTTAATTGATGAGCCTGACACACCTTTAGTGGGCTGTGGCTTGGAAGGAAGCGCTGCTCAGATACACTGACTGACCAGGACTTCAGTGAGTACGATCCGCTGTGGCTTGGAAGGAAGCGCTGCTCAGATACACTCGGAAGCTATTGACGATTGCCTAGAACAGATGCTGTGGCTTGGAAGGAAGCGCTGCTCAGATACACTCTCAACCACGCGCGAAACGTCCATGAAATGGCTGTGGCTTGGAAGGAAGCGCTGCTCAGATACACTCCCGCCCTTGCCTTTCCGACTCTGGCCGAGCTGTGGCTTGGAAGGAAGCGCTGCTCAGATACACTGAAATGAACCCAAAGCGTTTTGATGCGAGTGCTGTGGCTTGGAAGGAAGCGCTGCTCAGATACACTTGCAAGAGCTTCGCGTGCTGCTTCCTCGGAGCTGTGGCTTGGAAGGAAGCGCTGCTCAGATACACTACCCGTCCTCACCGTAAGTTTCGGTTCGTTGCTGTGGCTTGGAAGGAAGCGCTGCTCAGATACACTCATTCAGGGGCTCGTAAGTTCAATCAAGAAGCTGTGGCTTGGAAGGAAGCGCTGCTCAGATACACTCGACCGTCGTGATCAATCCGGCAGTCGCGCGCTGTGGCTTGGAAGGAAGCGCTGCTCAGATACACTGGTCCACATGACACTCAGGCCGCCGTATGAGCTGTGGCTTGGAAGGAAGCGCTGCTCAGATACACTCCGTGCAAGGTAGGATGCACGACCCGGCATGCTGTGGCTTGGAAGGAAGCGCTGCTCAGATACACTCGACATCGACATCGACATCGGCTGCCCGGCGCTGTGGCTTGGAAGGAAGCGCTGCTCAGATACACTCGGTTGTCGTTGTGCCGCAGGCTGAGGAAGGCTGTGGCTTGGAAGGAAGCGCTGCTCAGATACACTGCCTTCGCTTTAAACAGCGAAGTCGTAGCAACTTGCGGCCACGGTCATAACTAGAAAAGGAGCAATTGGTCGGGGATTTCTTCCACACTTGTGCGATTTCTCCCAAGAAAAACTTCCATTTTGCCAAACTGACGATCGGTCACCGCCAGCAAGCGGACTTGGCCGTCGGGGGGAAGTTGCGCTTCGATCCGCCGACGGTACGAGTCGCTATGTTTCTCACTCACGCAGTATCGGGCATACACGGAAAATTGCAACATGCTAAAGCCCTCGCGCAGTAGCAACTTGCGGAACTGCGTGTAGCGACGGCGGGAGCGACGCGTTTTCACAGGCAGGTCGAACATCGCAAACAGCCACATCGCTTGGTACTCCGAAAGGGCCATCAGTTTACACCTCGGGCAGCACAATTTTTTCGCGCTCCCCTAAAAAGACTTCGGCAAGGGAACTGGCCGTTCGAGCCATCGCGTCGAACACCGTCCGCTGCTCGCCTTCAAGTTTCGCCCGTACGAGAAGCGACTTGATCAAACGCTGCTTCACCGCTGGCGTCAGTTCGCACTGCGGTCCTTCGTCAACGAGCAGGCCCACCACCTCGCGATCCACCAACGGTCGCACCGGTTCCATCAGATCGTCCGCCAACGGATAGGTGGCATACTTGTTGTGATGATGCACGCCGAGGGACGGATGCAACCCGGCGGCACAGATCGCCCGGGCGACAATCGCCCGCAGCACGGTGTATCCGTAGTTGAGCAGCGCGTTGCCATCGTCGAGCGACTGATCACGGCGGAACCCTTTCGAGTCAGCCCCCGTCAGTCTTGGGTCAGCGAACAACTGTTGCCAGTATCGCCGTGCCGCGCGGGCTTCGACATTCGCGGGATCGCCGGAGCGGACCTGACTGACCAGTTGCCCAAGCCCCGCATCATTGCCACGAAGTTCCGAGAGTAAGTTCGATTGAGCGGTGATCTTCGCCCGCACGATTTGCCGCCAGACGCGTTTGCGCACCGGCAACTTCGCGGAGGCCTGGGCGGCGAAGCGTTCGACCTGGGCAAAGTGCGCGGCCAGCGGCAACAACATGCCGATCGGCAAGTGCTTGCCATCGCAGGTGATGAACACGCCACCCGCCGAAGCGATCCCCGCAAGAACCGCATGCGTGTAGTGGACCTGTGGATGCGACACGACCAGCACCGCCACGTCGACCAGCGGCAACCGCGCGGGCGTTTGATCCTTGGCCTCAACCACCAGATTCGCATCCCGCACAAATAACTTCGCGGGCGACTGCGACAGGTCGAGGATGCGGTTGTTCATGAGGCCAGGAATGAGAACGAGGGAATGCCCTCCTGGCCGACGGGAGTCCGGTTTTGTATCTATTTCGCAGGATAATTGGCGAGCAAAGCCGGTGCAAAGAAAAATGCGGCGTGGCTCGGCGGGATTCGCTGCTCAGTTACACTACTTTGCGCTGTTCGCTGCTAGCGTGGCGGCCATACTTTAATCACTCGCCTGACTTACTTCGCCGAGTGGGCCAACCGTAACTTTCTGGCACCCTTCTTTGAATAATGCATTAGCACTCTTGCGAATCCGCGCCCCGGGCTCTTTCTTGCGGACGGTTATTGGGCGGGCGTCGCTGTGGAGGACTAGCTCGACTTGGCTGCCGGAAATCACCGTCACGCGGCAAAGCCGTTCATTTTCCGTGCCCGGCTCTAGCAGCACATGTTCGCCGCCGGCGAGGGAGAATTTGAATTTACGCTGCTTGCCGTGGTCGCGTTGGATGATCGGCTCCTGGCGGGCTTTGCGTTGCATCGCCTCGAAGCGGGAGACGAGCACGCCTTCCCATTTTTTCTCCTTGCCGTTCTTATCCAGCACGGCGACGACCTCCAGGTGATGGTTCGAGCCGGGGTTCACGTAGCGGCGTTTGCTTCCCTTGCCGATCGGCATCGGGTTGTCCGACTTGCGGATGCGGGCGCGGTGGATCGGCACAGTGCGACCGTTCTTGCCGTGCAGCGACGGGTGGTTGTTCTTGTCGGCGAACGCTTTCTGCGGCGTGCCGCCGATCGCTTTGAGTTGGGTGAGAACCGCTTCGCGCACGACCGGGTCGATGATCGCCTCCACTTCACCCTTGCTCATCGCTTCGAGCGGCTTACGGACGGCGTGAAAGGTTTCCGGCTGTTCGGAATCGTCATCCGCTTCGGGACGAGGCTTGCTGAGGATCGTCTCCTTGTGCAACGGGCCGTTGAGCTTTTTGCTGACGCGAGAAGAGACGTTGATCGCGGGAACCAATTCGCGGGCTTCGCTAACCAGTTCGTTGAACGGGTGATCGACCTCGGCGAACAGCTTGTGCTGATCCGGCCCATAGCGTTCTTCGGCTTCTTGTGCCGCTAGGCTTAGTTGTTGGACCGCGCGGGCATCGGTGAGGCCGATAACGATGGCATCAATGGCGTGGTGACGGTGGTCCTCCCGGTCCTTATCGTCAGAGTACCCGATGATCGAGTTCAGGTTCCAGCGTTGCCGCAGGTAGGAGGTCGCGCGACCGGGGCTGACCTGCACTTTGAACTTGCCGAAGCCGAGCTCGTCGCGTTCGATCTTTCCGCCGTAAAGCAGGCCCAAGTATTCCGTGGCGAGCTTGGCGATGTAACGGGTGTCGCTAAGTTGCTTTTTCGTGAACTCGTCCTGCTCGGGCAGTTCCTCAGCCAGAAAGCGTTGCAGCTTGATGCCGCGGGCGTCGCCGCGGAAGCGTTTGACGCGGGCGATCATCTCGTCCCAGTAGTCGGTGCCGTGGTAAGCCTCCCACGGCATGCGATTTCCTTTGCGGGCGTTCTCCTCGTGGTAGCAAAGCGTTTTGTTCGTGAACGAGTTATCCAGCGAACGGCTGAAGGGGATGATGTGCTCGATCTGGAATTGCGATTCGTTTCCGACTAATTGCTTCATGTTGATCGACTTGCCGGAGAACGGGCAGACCCAGCCGCACTCCTCGGCGAGACGCACTTTTAAGACATTGTCGCGGGTGCAGTAGTTTTCGTGCCCCATCTCGCGGAGGATTTTCTCGTACGCTTCTTCGCGGGACTTGGTGTTTTGGTTGCGGCGGTCGGTCAGGTCTTGGCGACGTTTGCGACTGTGCTTCAAGTCTCGGGCCATTTCGACGCGAAACGCCCACGGTTTGTGCTTCGCTTTTTTGAGGATCGCGTTAATCACCTTGCGGAATTCGCTCATCGCCCGTTCGACCGCCGGGTTGCGTAACTCGGGGAAGGCTCCTTCCTTGTGGTAGCCGGTCGGGCGAACCGGGGGTAGCTCGTCGAGCGGCTCAATTGTGGCGAACGTCTCCGGATCGAGTTCCCGCCGGATGGTTTGTAGCGCGAACCCTTCGCGGAGCTTTAGTAAATAACGCTCAATCGTGTGACGGGAGTAGGCCGCGTAGGCATCTTCCAGCTTCGCCCCAGCAGCCGCTTTGGCACGGTCCGCGGGGATGCCTAACTCCGTTTCCAAACGGTTGGCGAGTGCTTGCTCGTTGTCGAACTGAAGGATTTCATCAACGAGAATGTCCTGGTCGTTGGCGGAAAGCTCTGTCCACGATTCGCCCAGCGCGTCTTCGAGCTTTGCGTAAGTGCGGTTGCCGATGAGTTTCTTGTCGCCCGCTTTCTCGAAGTTGAACTCCCAGTGGCGACCGTAATCTTTGGACTTCTTCATGCCAAGCAGCTTCTTGATTGCCGCCCAGGAGAGGCCGTCGGTTTGCAATAGCTCCGTGGCGAGCTGTTGTTTTTGCTCCTCGGTCAGATCGACAATCTCCCCATCGGGAGCGGTGACACGCAAGTCGTTCACCCGCTGCAAGACGCGGAACTCCTGAAACGGCAGACAAGCCGCCGGAGCACGGCGTTTCGTGGGATCGATGCTGCAACGCCCGATTAAGTGTTTTTGCGATTTAAGTGGCCGCTGGAAGAAGATAGCCGCGTGGATTTCTTCTTTGAGTTCGTCGGTGAGTTCCTTATGGTGTTCTGCTTGGGCGTTCCAAATCGCTTCGAACTCTTCCCAAAACATGTGACGGCTGGTCCAGCGGGAACGAATTCTTTGTTCTTCGGGATCCAGCGTAGTGAAGTACGAACCGATGGTTGGAACATCCGCTTTGTCCATGAGCTTATAGAGGTCAGCGATGCCAGATTTCACTTTGCCGGTTTCTTCCTCGTCACCCCCCGCTTTGCGATTGGAGAGAAACCCGCGCCGCTGAGCGAGTTGATAGAGGGCACGCCCGACCGCGTGCAACGGGAGCTTCTCGTCGAGAGCGCGTTTACGGAGTTCATAAGGCAGCAGTTGATCGCTGACGCGGTCGCCGCCGAGGCCTAATTCCTCGCGCAGCTTCTGATCCACTGCCAATAGATGTTCATGCCGTTGGTCGTTCTTGGCGGCTTCGCAAGGCGGCAACAAACCGTTACGGCAGAGTAAATTGAACAGCTTCTTCATCCGCCGCCGCCGCCGAAAATTCTGCCGGCGCGGCCCCCGCGCATCACGCCGAGCCGTGGCACGGCTTTCATCCTTACCCTTCTCAATATCGCCGAGGACGCCCGCCTCGAATCGTCGGACGCCACTAGCCACTAAGCCGAGCGGGTTCCCTTTGTCATCGCAAGCGATCACTGCCCAGCCGACTGATGACGGGCCGAGGTCGATTCCCACGAGATAAGGTTGCCCGTCTTGCAGGTGCTGCCAGGTGTATTTCATCGTTGAGAATCCCAAAGAACAGGTTAGGAAAGTGAGGAAAGCAGGCTTGTCAAAAGAGAAGAAGGAGATACGATTGCTTTTAGTGTATCTGAGCAGCGTTTGCCTCCAAGTCATAGTAAGGCTTTCGCGAGCCGCCAGGCAATGTTCCCCGGAACAACCTGTGACGCCCCCCAGCGGGGCGTTTTTTTTGGGGGGAGGAGAGGGGGGCCGCCTTGAATTCTTGGAACAGCGGCATCACTATTCTATCGAACCTGTGGCCCTTGCGGCAGAGGCTCTAAGGTGGCCTAGGTTAGAGGCGAGGTGCTGATACTGCCTAGCTACCATCGTTCCGTCCACGTGGCCCATCAGTTGCCCCAGAGTGATTGGGTCAACTCCATTAAGCAAACCCTGCGTCGCGTAGGAGTGCCGGAAGCTATAAGCACAGAGCCCAGGTAGATTCATCAGTTTCTGGAACCTTGTAAATCGACATTTCATTGCATCTTTCGTCCACGGCCGATTTCGGAGGTTTCTAAAAAGGGTTCCATCGGGATTCACCCGAGCGTATGACTCTACAATTGCTTGCGCTTTTTCGTTTAGAATGAGAATACGACGACGACGCTGTCCTTTGGATTGGGCCATCGGAAAGATTGCAATTCCATTGGCAAAATCGCAGTATCGAGCTTCTAGTGTACGCGCTTCGATTGGGCGACAGCCCGTCTCCCAGAGAAAAATGAGAAGGTCCCGAAAGCGGGGCTCCTTGAGATGCGTCTGAAGCTCTTGCCAGTCGGAAGGTGATAGGACAACCTCGCGGCGCTGTCTTGGAGGTTTCTCCTCAATGTACATAAGCGGATGAGTATGCAGGAGATTCCTCTTTACTGCCCACGAGAAAGCTCGTTGCACATGGCCAATTGCCTCGTGGCGAGTAGTATTTCCCCACGTAGACTGTCGAGAGATCCACCCTGAGACATGGTCAGGAGATATATCAGCGACTCGAAGACGAGAGCCAACACTCTTGGCAAACGAGCTTAGATAGAAGCGACAAGCGTCGTATGTAGTTGCTGCGCGGTGTGTCTTTACCCAAGCGAGATACGAGTTCAGAAGCTCTTGGACACCCGTCACATAAGTCTTTGTTGCCTCAGAACTCGCCATGAGCTGATGGTATTTGGCGAAAGCAGCTTCCTTGTCCTTTCCAAGGGGAATCTGCTTCCCAGCGATCTGAACGTACCAGCTACGTGTGAATTTTCGATAGAAAGGCTTTGGTTGACGCATTGCGAACCTCATAGGAAGGAGTCGAAACCACTGCGAAGCGGATCGATAGGTTCGCGCCTGAGACCTGACTTGGTGGGTCCCTTCAGTGCAGATTACGCGGGGAAGCCCCCAATTGTTCTGCAAACTCTGCAATTATCTCTGCAATCGGACATTCGAATTGACGTAAGTCCAGTCGGGCTGAGAGGATTTGAACCTCCGACCTCTGCGTCCCGAACGCAGCGCTCTAGCCAAGCTGAGCTACAGCCCGATGGAGTGAGGCTTCGGCGAAAACTTTCGCCTCGCAAAGCCACCTCTTGAAGTATAGAGGTCGGGGAATTCTCGGGGAAGATGGCGGTAACGGCCCTTAAGCCCTGAGATTCTTTGGTGCCGCGGCCTCTCCTGTTGACGGAATGAGAGCGTTCTCAGCGGCCTGTGTATCTTGTACGATGATACTTCGCTCAAGGGCCTTCCATTTGGGGACACGGTTGCGTTGTACGCTTATCTTACGTTACTAACTGGTCGTCGTTCGGGAACGAATTTTTCGTTGGACCCGTCTCGCGAAACCCTCATCGGGCGGGGCAGTGATTGTCATATCACGCTGCTTGATCCCAAGTGTTCGCGGGTGCACGCGGCTGTGCGATCTACCGATGAGGGGTGGGAGATCGTCGATAAAGAAAGCCGCAACGGCATCGCGGTCAACGGTCAAAAGGTTCGACAGGCGACTCTGGGCGAAAGCCATCACATTCACCTGGGGTCCAGTGAGTTCGCATTTCATCTCAGCGACGATCCGCCGACGGCCGAAGCCACCGACCCGCTGATGGTCCAGACGATTGTGCAGGATTTGCCAATCGCCGTTCAGCAGACCAACGAGGAACTCCTCGAAGCGTTACCCACGCCAGAGCAAGTGCAAGAGTTGGTGCTGCTCTATCAACTAAGTATTCAATTGCTCGGGCGCGAGGAACCTGATCAAGTCGTGCAAGTGGCGCTCGGTCTGCTTGCTGAGCGAACCAAGGCGGCCGTGGTGGCGTTTCTTTGGGTGGATGATGGAGGCCACCTTCGCCCGCAGGAAGTCTTGCCTCCCGAGAAAGCTGATCGAGTCACCCTAAGCGAGAGTCTCACCGAGCTGGTTCTGCAACAGGGCCACGCCATTTGGGTCGCGAATCAGCCTGCCGAGCAGCAAACGGCAACTTCCACGGTCAGCGAATACGCTGATGCGGTTTGTGCTCCGCTGGTAAAGAAGAGCCGCGATGGGGAACGCAATACCTTGGGGGCTCTTCATGTCTATCTCGAAGATGGTCGATTTCGGCAGTCTGATTTCGACTTTATCATCGCGGTAGCAAATCTGCTTACGATTGCCCTTGTGCGAGCCCAAGCCAAGAAACGTTTGCAGTCGGAACACGATCGACTCGTTTCCACCTCACCAGGTTACGAGGACTTGATTGGCGAAAGCAAGCCGATGGTTTCCCTGAAAACCAAAATCGAGAGAGTTGCGAAAGCTCCCGGAGCGGTGCTCATCCGCGGCGAGAGTGGTGCCGGGAAGGAACTGGTAGCGCGGGCGATCCATCGTCTTAGCCCGCGGTGCGAACAGCCGCTCGTGTCAGTCAACTGCGCTGCGATTCCTGCGGATCTCATTGAAAGCCAACTATTCGGGCACAAGCAAGGTTCTTTCACGGGCGCTGACCGCGATCACATTGGCTATTTCCAACAGGCCAACCTTGGGACGCTCTTTCTTGATGAAGTAGGTGAACTCCCGCTGGAAGGGCAGGCCAAGCTGTTACGGATTCTTGAAGGGCACCCCTTCTTGCCGGTTGGCGCTACCCAAGAAGTTTCCGTCGACGTTCGGGTGGTTGCTGCAACAAATCGCGATCTGCAGGCGTTCGTTCGGGAGAAAAAATTCCGTGAGGACCTCTACTACCGCTTGAGCATTTTCGAGCTTCAGATTCCTCCGCTAAGGGAACGCGGGGATGACATTGGTCTGCTCATTGATTTCTTCCTGCAGCATTATCGTCGGGAGCGAGGGCGACCGAATCTTCAACTTGATGAGAAAGCTCGCAACAAGCTTGTCAGCTACCATTGGCCGGGTAATGTGAGGCAGTTGCGCAACGTCATGGATAGTGCCGTCGTTTTGGCCGAGGGCGATGAAATCCTACCCAACGATCTTGGCCTCCGCGATAGCGGCCAGCCCGAGCTAGAAACCCTGGAAATCGAAGCCTGGGAAAAGAAGCTTATTGTCGAAGCTCTCAAACGGACCGATGGCAACGTGCCCGACGCGGCTAAGCTGTTGGGCATCGGCAGAGCCACGCTTTATCGCAAGATCGAGACTTACCATATTGAACGCTGATTTTTGAACCACGGAGATACGGAGAACACGGAGAGAAACTAAAAAGCTACCGTGAACTAGAAAATATCCTCTGCTGAGATTTACCTATTTTTAATGCGCTGAGCTTTATGCACCGAATCAATAGAAACCCCTCCGTGTTCTCTGTGCCCTCTGTGGTTCAAATCCTAGCGTATCCATTCATCTGCAGCTTCACGTTGCTCTTGACTTTAGGTAGTCCGTGCATAGCCCAAGAGTGGTCGCGCTTTCGTGGGCCCAACGGCTCGGGGGTAGCAGAGAACGTCAGTTTTCCTGCCGAATGGACTGAGGACGACTATCTATGGAAAGCGGAACTCCCCGGCAAAGGGCACGGGTCGCCCATCGGTTGGGGGGACACGATCTACGTCACCGCCGGCGACTCAGAGAGTGGGGACGTAAAACTACTCGCACTGGACGTGGCGAGCGGTGAGCCCCGTTGGACAGAAACGTTCCCGGGCTCCACGTATCGCATGCACCAGGCGAACAGCTATGCTTCCTCCACTCCCGCGGCAGACGAGCAGCATGTTTACTTGAGCATTGGTCAGGGAAGGCAACTTGTTGTGCACGCGGTGACACATGACGGTAAGCCGGTTTGGAAACGCAACCTCGGCGAGTACGCCGGGGTGCACGGCTTTGGTGTTTCACCCGTTGTCGCCGATGGTGTCGTCTGCGTGCAGTGCGATACGGCAGATGGTGGCTTTCTGTCAGGGCTCGATGCGGCAAGCGGAAAGTTGCTCTGGAAGATCGAACGACCGCCGGGGAAGGCGTCCTATGCAACGCCTTGCGTTTATGAAACAGCCGAGCAGGGCAGGGCGTTTGTTTCCTGCAGTATGGAGGGGGGGATGCAAGCCATTGAGGTCAGTAGTGGAAAGCTGCTGTGGGAATTTCCGAGAGTCTTTCCAGCGAGAACCGTTAGCTCGCCGCTACTCGCGGCCGGTGAAGTCTTCAGCCAATGTGGTGGCGGAGGGAATGGCAAACAGCTCGTCTCGGTTCCGATCCCAGGCAGCGGTGACACTCAGCCCGCTAAGCCTGCGATTTTCAGTCGCAACATCCCCTACGTTCCCACCCCCGTCGTGGTCGAAGATCGGATGTACCTGTGGCACGACCGGGGCAAAGTGAACTGTTTAGGCCTGCTGACCGGAGAAAGTCTCTGGGTTGAAAGGGTAGGAGGTAACTATTTCGGCTCCCCGATCGTTGCCGGGGACAAGATTTATTGTATGAGTGTCGATGGTGAAGTGGTCGTCATTTCCGCGGGAGAGAAGTTTGAGGTACTGGGGCGAAACGCTCTCGACGAACCAACTAATGCAACTCCAGCGGTATTCAAAAAGAAGTTGCTTCTGCGAACCGAGTCAAAATTGTTCTGCCTACCTGATAACGGATAATCGTTTCCCTTTTATTCACCACAGAGGCACGGAGGACACGGAGATGAATTCTGACAGGATTTACGAGATGAACAGGATAAACACTCCAAAATAATCCTGCCGATCCTGTAAATCCTGTCAAAAAACCTCCGTGCCCTCTGTGTCTCCGTGGTTCAATACAACAGGATGAACCAAATACTAGACTATGCGTGGCTCACTCGAAAACCGCCGACGGACCGAATCGCTCACGCGCAATGCGCTTGAAAAGCACCAGCTTACAAGACTCAACGAACTGCTGGCAGCGATTCTGCCGACGAATAAGTTCTACGCGGAGAAACTGCGTGATATCCAGTTACCTCTGCGGAGTCTCGACGAGTTCTTCAAGCTGCCGATGACGGTCAAGGACGAGCTTGCCAGTGAAAAGAAAAGCCGTGAAAAGAAACAAGGTGAAGAACTAGCCCGGCCGGAGAATCTCACTTGGCCTCTCCAGCAGTACGTTCACTTTCATCAGACTTCGGGAACTCACGGAAAGCCTTTGGGAGTTTTCGATACAAGCGAGGATTGGCAGTGGTGGATTGACTGTTGGCAGTATGTGCTTGACGCTGCGGAAGTGACCTCAGAGGACAGGGCTTTCCTGGCTTTCTCGTTCGGACCGTTCATCGGGTTTTGGAGTGCGCACGATGCTTTGGTGGCACGGGGAGCGCTGGTGGTGCCTGGGGGTGGGATGAAGACCCTCGCGCGGCTCGATCTCATGCAACGCACGGCAGCGACGTTACTCCTCTGCACACCGACCTACGCAATGCACTTGGTCGAGGTGGCTGAGGAGCACAAAATCAACTTGGCGAAGTTTGCCGTCAACAAAATCATTGTCGCCGGCGAGCCCGGCGGATCCGTGGCAAACGTTCGCGAGCGAATCGAGACGGCCTGGGATGCCCGCCTGATTGACCATGGCGGTGCCAGCGAGATCGGCCCGTGGGGCTACGGCGATACCCAGGGACGGGGACTCCATGTCTTAGAGAGTGAATTTCTGGCGGAGTTCGTCTCCTTAGAGCATGGTGGTCAGGCGCGGCCGGGCGAACTTTCTCAGATGGTGATCACCGCTTTGGGACGCTACGGGATGCCAATCATCCGCTATCGAACCGGCGACATGGTACGTCCTACTTGGTTGGAAGACGGCACGAATCGATTCGTTCTTCTGCGAGGTGGTGTTCTCGGGCGGACTGACGACATGATGGTCATCCGCGGTGTGAATATCTTCCCCAGTTCCATTGAGCAAATCATCCGCAGTTTCCCCGAAGTGCTAGAATATCGACTCACCGTCCGAAAGCGCGGGGAACTCGACGAACTGGTCGTCGAAATCGAAGATCGTTTGCAAGAACCGACGCGTATCGCGGAGGAATTGAGTCTACGACTGGGCCTAAAAGTTGAGGTCCGCCTTGCCCCCATGATGTCGCTCCCCCGTTTCGAAGGGAAGGCAAGGCGATTCGTCGATCTTCGTCGCGAGTGATTCGATAATGAATCGCTGAGGGTGGCTTAGGACGAGCAGCAAAGGCAACATAAATATGCAACCTGTTTCATTGCAGTTGATTGACGACGACCACTTGCAGATCGTCTGGAGTGACAGCGTCGAGCACGCCTACCCGCTTCGGACGTTACGCGAACGTTGCCCATGCGCGAGCTGCAACGAGAAAAGAAAAGCGCCAGAGCCCGATCCGATGCAATTGACCGTGCTGAAGCCCGAGGAAACCCAGCCGCTGAAGATCACCAAAATGGAGCCGATGGGCCGGTATGCCTACTCGGTTCATTTCAGCGATGGCCACGACACGGGGCTGTTCACGCTGGAATTCCTGCGTGCACTAGGCGAAGAACTCCAGTAACTCCACGCTCCGCGTGGAAGAAAACTTGGAAGCGGATTCCCAGTCCTTATGGTTTCCTATGAGCAGCCAGCGCTGATTGCGGAGTGGAGATTTTGAGCTAGAAGGTTTTCACCCCTACGCCAACCACGCGGAGCGTGGTTTTACTGTTCCTGTCCTGGTAGGCTCGGCAGCCCCGAAAGAGGATTCGCCGGAGCTTCATCAGACTCCTCATCCTCAGCTTCTTTCTTCACGACCAAGTCTTTGCGGCTTAAACGGATTTTCTTGTAGACGCTATTGTCGATCACGTAGTACCAATCGCCGAAACGCTCGTTCAAATCCTTGACCCGCTGTTTTGCTTCTTTGATCTTGTCGTTGTACTCGTCCCGTTTCCGTTGATTCTCTACCTTGATCCGAGCACGTTCCGCTTTGATTTCTTCCAGAGAAGGTTCTTCTGAAGCAGTGTCGTCGCCCTCTTCGTCTTCTTCAGGCTCAGATGCCTCGGGTGCGGATGCTTCATCATCGCTTCCCGCGGCCACATCAGTCGATTCTTGTTCTTCTTCCTCCTCTTCCTCTTCGACAGTTTCGTCAACCGGCTCATCAGCTTCGGTTCGTGCGTCTTCCGCCGATTCAGTTTCTTCTGATTCGCCGCTTGTGTCTTCTTCTTCAGTGCCGGAAGGCAAGGGAGGGAGCTTCTCGTACTCGGGCTCTTCGATCACGTCCTCGTTCAGTCGCGCTGTGACGAACAAGTAGCGATGCACTCCTTCAGTGCCTTCCTCAGCCGGTTCCCCGTCTAACTGCAGGCCGCCGAAGCGGAGCAAGTATTCGACACCATCGTTCATCGTGACGATGATTTCTCCTTCGCTGGAGAGAATCTCGATCGGTCCGCCCGGGACGAGCCGCTTAGGAGCGTAGCCGCGGCTCATCAGGTTCTCCATGGCGGCTTGGCTTTCCAAAAGAAGTTCGCCCGCTTTTAATGAGGCGCTAATCCCCTTAGGCTTCCGCTCGACGTCGATAATCTTGAGATCGTCCAGCGCCTCGGCGAGCTCTTTGAGAGCATCCTGGTTGAGCTCCTCATCCTCAGCTAGCTCAACCTCTTCGATCTTACGAGCTTCAGTGTTGATCGCCCGAATGTTCTCAACGGCCCACTCCGCTTCCTTGCGATCGTAGCTGAACGTCATTTGTTCCCGTCGCTGGAAATCGGTAATGTCGCGGCTCAGTCCCCCCTCGGTCAGCACCATGCCAAGCTCAATCGAGTAGTCATTCATGTCGAGCTGCTTGATGTCAAACGCATTCAGCTTTAACAGATCGTCCTCGATCCAGTCCGCAAAGTTGGTCGTCAAGTTCTCGGCACTCGCTTCGACCACGTAGACGATGTCTTGAGTTCCTTTGCGAACATAACGCTGCTCGGGAGTGCCCTTCACCTCATCGCCGATGATTAGGTCGATCAGTTTCTCATCCTTGTCATCCATCATGGTGACCCGGATGCCAACTCCCTCGCTCTTGGCGTTGAGCCCTTTGGAAAGCGGATCGACGACGCCGAACTTTTCGTGATCTTCCTGCGAGCTAGCCGCAATTCTGAGCACTTCGAGCCCCACCAGTCCTGTGGCCGCATCGGCCATCTGTTCTGCAGCGTCGGCGGGGTAGCCTTCTTTCGAGGGGATGGTCCAAAGATTGTCTTCCTCGGCAACTTCGAACTCGCGAGTCTCGGTGGTAGCTGGGTCAAACTTGATGATCTGCAGCCGCTTTGGCGCTTCGACATCGAAATCGGCCGTCAGTTCGTCTCCAACCAATTGGGCTGGGTCGAATGCTTCCTCAACTCCGCTGCCAAAATAGCCGGCGCCGAGGCTCACGATCGCAATGGCGAGAAAGATCAACGTCTTTGCAGATTCAGTCATAACAAATTGAAGTAATCAGTGGTGGAGAATGCAAACTTGGTTACGAAGCACAAAGGTGGACCGAGGGAGCTACCGCAATCTTTCCTTCGCCACGCCCAGGCGTTCCTGCTCTCGGCGATGGAAGAAGACGGCCGTCGCTAGAAGCAATGGTGGTACGAGTGGGATGAACAGGCCGAGCAGTTTGTACTTGAGTTTGACTCGGTCGATTTGGTTATCCATATCGTTCTTCAGTTCTTTCGCTTTCCGCGTCCGCTCGTTCTCAATTGCCGTTTGCTCTGCGATTAGCTTCTTCCTCGCACGTCTATAAACCTGTGCTGTCTTTTGGTCTTTCTCGTTGCGAGACAGACCCTCGGCTTGTTCGATCTTGTCGACCTGCTCCTGAAAAGCCTTCTGTGCCGCCTCGTCCTGTTCGTCCAGGTCTTCGTTAAAGTCCTTTTGCGTCTTCTCGGCTTTGACCATGTACTCCATCGTCGCGTTCTCAATATCGGTGAGCCGCTTCAGCGGGCGAGTCCTTTTGCGAATATTGATGAACCGATCATCTCCGGCCAATTGGTCGAGGACGTTTAGCATCAGCGTCACGTTTTGGGTCGAGGGCAGGAAGTTTTCCAAGCCGCGGGCGCGAATATCGAAAAAGTCAGGCAGTGTCAGATCAATGTCGGCGACGACGACGACATTGATTTCCTTTTCCTCTTCTTCCTCCGACTCCTCTTCGCGGTCGGCCGGATCGGTCTCGTCGGTGAACTCTTCTTCCAGCACGGCTTCTTTTTCCGCAGGCTTTCCAGAAATCTGGGCCGCGACAATATAGGCATACGTGTTGGCTGGGCCCAGTTCGCTGGTGTCACGCCAAGGCTCCTGATCCCCGCGCTGCTTACCCCTCACGGGCGTTGTTCCGGAGAGCTTCGCGCTGGTGGTTGCCAGCGGCTCGAACTTCAGTTCCGAAGTGCCGTTGCCTGCCTCTTCATCCTGTCGTATCGAACCGGGATAGAGCAGCATGACTTGATTCAAGCCAGAGGTAATGTCGTTATCGTCGTTGAACGGTTCGACCGTATCGTTCCCTTCATCAATGAATACCCAACCGAGGGTTTGAATTCCCCAGGCGGTGAAGTCAGGACGGTAGTTCTGCCAGACAACGCTTGCCGGGTTGAAACTGACTTCGAGCAATTGCCACAGTTGATCAATGTCGCCCTTGGGAATCGGCTGGCCGCCACCCATCCCCATCATCCCCATTCCGCCGCTGACGCGCGGTTCGCCGGTTCCAGGAACCATTTGCCCAGGGAAAAAGAACGGAAACGGATCCTCGAAAATAGCCGTTGGAATTCCCGAGCGAATCGCGTCGATAAAGTTATCCATCTCCGCAGGGCCTAGCATGGAAGGCTGCAAGGCGAGCAAGCAGTCGTACTTCCCGACGATCGGCTTGCTTGGGTCAACGGGCTTAAGCTCATACTGCTTGTCGAGTTCTTCGATCAGCGCGTATCGCCCACGACCCCCCTCGTTCAAGTCGATGTCCATGAACGGCAGGTCGGTGTCGACAATGCCTAGCACTTTTCGCTCTGACTGAGCGACCGTCAGGATTGACCGCACCAGTTCATACTCGACGGGGATGCCTGTATTCACAAAGGGGACGGTCACCTTGTCGAGTCCCGAGGTGAAGCCCACGCCCAAGAAAAAGTCCTGGCTCTCCCCACCCTCGGGCGGCGTGTATTCCTGTGGCGTGATGCCAAAGTTCTTCTCTGCTTTCTCTGCATCGGGGCCGAAGTTGGGAATGCGATGCAGCACGACGCTAATCTTGCCCTCGCCCAAGGCTCGCAGTTCTTCGAGCGTCGTCAGCAAATTGCGCTTGGTCGTCGCATACTCGTCGGGGACATCGGGGCTGATGTAAGCGTCGATTTTGATTTTGCTAACTTCGTCGTTGTCACGCAGCTCAGAGATCAGTCGCACGGTATCAGCAGAGAGCGAGTTCAAGTCCTCGCTTGTCGCGTCGATTCGCGCGAAGTTGTGTTCCTGAACGAACATCGTTATGCCGATGGCGGCAGCCCCCAGACAAAGCGTGCGCACCAAAAAGTGGCCTGCCATGCCGGAGGTCTCCTCCCCAGCGCGCCAATGACGGCGACCAATGAGCACCATGCTGAGATAAATCATCACCGCGGCGATACTCAGGAAGTAGACGACACCGCCAATGCTGAGGACACCGCGCTCGAAATCCTTGAACTGCTCGATCGCACTCCATTGCCGCAGAGCGTCAGCGATCTTGGGGAAGTCTTTGAACACCCAATCCGCCACACCAAAGATTGCCAGCGGCAGGTTGAATAGCGTTCCAAGAATAAATCCAACGGTCAGATTATCCGTCAAGAAAGAGGCCACCATGCCTACCGAAATCATCGCAATGCCAATGAACCAGTAGCCAATAAACGTGCTGACGTAGAGCCCGGGGTCAGGGTTCCCTAAGCCGTAAAGAAACACGACCATAATCGAGAAGGCCGAGAACAGCAGCGACACCGTGAAAATCGCCACGCCGGCGAGGAATTTTCCCAGAACAATGTCGATGTCATTCGCGGGCACGGTCAGCAGAAGTTCATCCGTCCCTTGGCGGCGCTCTTCCGCCCAGATGCTCATTGTGATCGCCGGAATAAACACAAGCATAATGAACGGCAACCAGCGACTCAGTTGATCGAGGTTTGCTAGATTACGCGTGAAGAACTCAGGCGACCAAAAGGTTGCTAGTCCGCTCAATACGGCAAAGACGCAGATAAAGACGTAGCCTGTTGGGCTCGAAAAATAGCTGACGAAATCACGCTTAAAAACAGCTTTGAGAACGGTCCAGTTCATAGGTGGATTCAGTACTCTGAAGTTGGTAGATCGGTGTACGGTTGCGTTTAGGTAGTCTCGACAGCGCCGGTGAGTTCGTGGAATCGTTCGTCGAGGTTGGGTTGCTCAACCGTCAATTCCTCGGGTGTGCCATCGAATACCAAGCGGCCTTCGTTGATGAACACCACGCGATTACACATCGCTTGAACTTCCTGCAGGATATGCGTCGAGAGCAAGATTGTTTTCGTTTCTCCTAACTCGCGGATCATGCGACGGACCTCGCGAATCTGATTCGGGTCGAGACCCGCCGTTGGTTCGTCGAGGATCAGGACGTCAGGGTCATGCAGCAGGGCTTGAGCCATGCCAACACGTTGACGATAACCTTTCGAGAGCTTGCCTATCGGTTTGCGGATGACGCTTGAAAGGTTACAGGTATCAACAACCGCATCCATTCGAGTTTCAAGCTCGCGCCCCGTAAGGCCACGAGCCGTTCCGAAAAATTCTAGCAGGCTATGCGGAGACATGTCCGGGTAGAGCGGGCCGTTTTCTGGCAAGTATCCCAAATGACTTGCACCAGCGATGCGGTCGCTGGCCATGTTGTGCCCAGCAATCCAAGCGGTTCCTGTAGAAGGAGCCAGATACCCGGTCAGCAGTTTCATCGTGGTGCTTTTGCCGGCACCATTGGGTCCCAGAAAGGCCGCAACCTCGCCCCGCTTGATTGAGAACGTTACGTTTCTACTGGCTGCGAAACTTCCGTAGAACTTCGAAAGCCCACGGGCTTCGATCATGGCTTCGGAGCCCGTGGCTTCCGCTCCGCCAAGGCTTGCCTCAGGAGCAGTTTCTGGAGTCGTTGTCATCATCATCCCGTCTTGAGAGTTGTCTCATGGCCGATCGGCGGGCACTACAGGTGGCAGAACAAGGTTCTGTGACCAAACTGGCTCAGGACCGTCCCAGTGTAGATCCTGTTGAAGATACGGCCAGGAAGCACAAGTCGTTACGCCTCAACAACTTGTAATGCCTCATAGCTGTCACCTGAAAATGACCGCCCAGGCTAGCCTAGCAGCGTAACCTTGCCTAATCGGACTGTCTATACCCGCAAATTACGCGGTTATCGCTTATAAATTCGCCTACGCGGACCGAATGGGATTGGTTCGGGAACAGAGGAAAAAAAGTTCAACCCCTCGAATCAGTCGCATGCCGCCGCCATGTCTCGTCGTCACGTTCGGGGAAATCGCTCCGATAGTGGACGCCTCGCGATTCCGTCCGCCGGAGGGCCGCGTCGATCATCACGCCGGCGACCGTGAGCATGTTCTGCAATTCCCAGCCTCGAGGATCATCGAGTTGCTGGGAAAGGACATAGCGCTGCCAGCCAGCGATCGTATCCGCGGCTTTCAATAGACCTTTCTCATCACGTCGCACGCCAACCGAGCGCCACATCAGGCTCTTAAGAGAGTTTCGCACATCTCCCAAATCGAGTATTTGAGAAGGTTTGTCGTTGGTAGGATTCTCTAGCGGGATCGCTTGGAACGTGTCTGACTGTTTGAGCGCTGCCTCGGCGGCGCAGGCACCCGCCCGTGCTCCGTACACGAGACCTTCGAGCAGGCTGTTCGAGGCCAGACGGTTCGCACCATGCAGACCGCTGCTGGTCACTTCGCCAGCAGCCCAAAGTCCCGGCAAGCTTGTCGCACCGTTCTCATCCACCTCAACGCCACCAATCATATAGTGGGCACCGGGCCTCACCGGAATGCGATCTTTCGTGATGTCGATTCCGAATTCTTGGCACTTCTTGGCGATCCCCGGGAATCGACTTAGCACGTGCTGGGGATCAAGGTGGCTTAGATCGAGATACACGCACGGCTGACGTGTTTGCTCCATGTGATTGACAATCGCCTGGCTGACAATATCGCGAGGGGCGAGTTCGGCGCGTTCGTCAATCGCCGGCATGAAGCGTTCGCCCGATTCGTCCACGAGGTGCGCGCCCTCGCCACGAACCGCTTCGGTGATGAGGCTACGACCACTGCCCGCGATATAGAGTACCGTTGGGTGAAACTGCATAAATTCCATATCACGCAGTCTCGCACCAGCACGAAACGCCGCGGCGTGGCCATCCCCTGTGGCAACCATCGGATTGGTCGTTTCACGATAGACCTGCCCGACGCCTCCCGTGCAGAGAATCGTCTGCTTTGCCCAGACGAAAGTCTTTCCGTGATGAGGATTCCATACTAAGGCACCGACACAAGCGTTGGTGTTCGTTGAGTTGGGATGCGTCAGTAAGTCGATGGTGAACGTGTTCTGCCAAATCTGGGCTCCGAGTTCCACGCGAGCACGGCTAATCATCGCTCGCATGATCTCCTTCCCTGTTGCATCACCAAGAGCATGCGCGATGCGCCGCACTCCATGTCCCCCCTCGCGACCAAGGAGCAGCTCGCCATCGTCCTCCGTATCAAACGAAGTTCCCCATTCGATGAGCTGTCGGATATGCCCCGGTGCTTCGCGGACGACCATTTCAACAACTTCACGGTCGCAGAGGTTGGCTCCAGCAACCAGGGTATCTTCGATGTGATCCTCAAAGCGATCTTCAGGCGCAAGCACGCCTGCGATACCTCCTTGAGCGTAGGTAGAATTCGATTCCTTCAACTCGTCCTTGGTGACAACCAGGGCAGACAGCGAAGGATCAATCGCCATCGTCGCCCGAAGCCCAGCGATGCCGCCACCAACGATCAGCACGTCTACAAAGTGGTGAGGTATTCGCTTCGGATGAAAAGGGACGAGGTACTGGGGAAGAGAGTCCATGCTCATGGTTTACCAAATGTGTCATTCCGACGGGAGGCTCGCCGACCGAGGAATCCGGTTTATACTCTCATGAGAGTAAAGAACCTTATAGAGATTGAAGCTTGATTCCTTGGTTGCCGGGTCTCCTCTCGGAATGACATGCGATAGAATTCGCACTTTACTTATCTCCAGCCGCACCTTTGACGTAAGCTCGCACTCGATCGCGATACTTGAGCGGTGCCTGGTTGCGATACGCCTCATTAAGGTTGCGAAGCTTGTCTTTGTTGATGTTTGATTTGAAACGCTTGGGGCCATTGTTTCCCAGCCCCAGACTACGGAGCGCCTCGTTGAGTTCCGTAGCCGCTTCACCTGCGTCATCCCCAGGACCTGCCGCTCGCTCCTTGAGGTTTTTCCAACGGTCGACGAAACGTTGCAACTCATTCTGATCCCAACCGAGCTTATCGAGCATCTTTTCATCGACTTTTTTCTTGGCAAGCTGATCTTCCAGTTTTTCGAGAACCAAGTCGGTCTGCTTCTGTGCGAACTCCAGGTTGGCTGCGTCGCCCGGCTCAGTCTCGCCCTCAGGCGGAGCGCCGTCGCTGGCGTTGCCTTGCGAGGCATTGCCACCCTGAGGTGTACCGTTTGGGCTGCCTGCTTGATTTGAATCGCCTTCAGGCGATTCGGACTTGTCGCCTTGATTCTGTTCAGAAGAGGGTTCGCCGGGAGGTTGCTGACCAGGTGGTGGCGATCCTTGCTCACCTTCTTGGGGAGCATTACCCTCGGGTTGCGCGCCTTGAGGACCGTCCTTCTGGCTGGACTCGCCCCCAGCTTGATCGCCTTGTCCGTCCTTTTGTTCGGAACCTTCGCCCGCCTGATCGCCGCTGGACTCGCCGGTTTGTTTGTCGGCGGCTGTGCCGTCGCCCGCTTGTTCGCCGGTTTCACCTTCGCCGGTCTCATTGGCCGCATTGGCTCCTTCGTCGGCAGCGGTGTTTTCGCCGGCTCCACCCTTGCCTTGGTCGTCCGCTTGCTGGCCGGCGCCTTCTTGTCCTTCGCCGCTTCGGTCGCCGCTTTGGCTGCTTTCGGTATCTGACTCTTGCTTGTCGCGAGATTCGGACGGCTCCTCACTACCAGCTTCCTGGCCTTCCGCCTGGTTGTCCTTTTCCCGCGATTGCTTTGCGCTGGCTTCGGGGGTGCCTTGTTCTTCGCCGGGGTTTTCCCCTCCGCCGGACTCGCTTTGATTGCGATTCGGGTCGCTATCGGGGCCTTCCGAAGGTTCGCCTGCGTTTTGCTTCTCCATCTCGCTATCCGGTTTCGGCTGAGCGGCATCGGGCTGCGCTCCATCCGGTTGCTGGCCCCCTTCGCCAGCAGGCTGTTGTCCCTCAGCACCTTGCTCCTGAGGCTGAGCACCGTTTTCTTTCCGTCCTTCGCCTTCTTGAGGTTTTGCTTGCTCACCCTGAGGATTTTGCGGTTGCGATTCGCCCGCTTGAGATTGGCCACCTTTCGGTTGATCACCTTCAGGCTTGCCCTCTTGAGTTTGCCCGGGTTGATTCTCTCCCGACTCACCCTCACCGTTTGGCTGATTCTGTTGCTGTCCCTCTTGCTCATTCAGATGATCAGCGATTCGTTCAAACGCTTCGCCGTCGTCAGAACCATCTGAGGCCACGGGTTCCTGGTTTTGTTCTCCCTCTTGACCACCTTCCTGTGGGTTCGGATTCGGTTGACTTGGTTGATCACCGTTTTGCTTGTTGCCTTGCTCACCCGGTTGTTGTTGACCTTCTTGCGGCTGGTTCGCACCGCCGCCCTCATTTAAGCCATTCGGTTGGCCCTGTTTGGGATTGTCGCCGTTGGGTTGTTGGCCTTCGCCCCCTTCACCACCTTCGCCGGGTTGGGCCTGATTTTCCTGATTGCCTTCGCCACCTTCTCCCGGTTGTCCTTCACCGCCATTCTCAGCAGTCTTCTCACCAGCTTGGCTACCCTCGCCGCCGGCACCTTCTTGGCCCTCAGCGCCGCCTTCGCCGCCACCTTGATTTTGCTCGCCCTCACCGTTCTGCTCGTTCGGGTCTTGTGCCTGTTGGTCTTGATTGGGAATGTCGGGACGCTCAGCGGGACCAACGATTTTCATGCGGCGGTGTTCGCTAACTCCGAGATTGGCTTCAGGCCGTCGATTGTCGCGAGCCGTCGCCCAATACTCCAGCACGTCGCCCGGCTTGAGACCGACTGATTCAGGCGTGAAAGGCAGACCGCCGGTGAACTTGCCAGTGAAATCTTCATCCAAGAGTCGACCAATCTGAATATCGCGTTCGCCGGAAAGCCCCACCAACGAAACACGACTCACGGCAAAGTCAGGATCGCGTGCTTCGGCTTCGATCCGAATCGTTTCGTCAGATCGCACCTCAATCTCCGGCTCTTTAGGGCTGACGACGCTGACTTCGGGGGCGTAGTCCGGAGTGACCTCGATGCGATACTTGGCGGGGTCGCTGTTCTCACGGCCTTCGGTCGAAATCATCCGCAAGGCGTAGCTTTTGTGCTTCGGCGTGCGGCGATCCTCTTGCAACGCCAACGTGAAGCTAACCGTTGCCCGATCTCCGTTGACGCTCATCGCAAGGTCTCGGCGACCATCAGCGGCGAAATCAACGTGGGCAGATTTGAGGGGCAGATTCGAAACGGCAGAAATCGTCACTCGGGTGCCCTCAACGCCACGAACATCACCCGTGTCGGCAACCGTTTGCGAGGGAAAACCTGTATAGGAAGGATACTCGTAGCGAACCCCAGTCACGACGATCGTCGGTCTGGAGTAAACCGTAATCTTGTGCTCTCGGCTACGAGCGTCGCCAGCCGTGATCCAGTAGATCAAGTCCTGCTGGATTCCGCGTTGAACGCCCCCTTTCTGGCTACCTCGCCGTTTGGCTGGCATGGAAACCGCATAGCGATCAGTTTCCCCTTGACGGGTCATTAGCATTTGCGAGTCGATGATTTGCTTATCAACCGACGAGTAATGCAACTCGACGGGCTCTTCCTCACCGAGGCCAAGTATCTCCGCCGAGACCTCCAGACGTTCGCCTCGGGCAAGACTTGTGTCACCCGGCGCGATGTTTGCGATCTGCACTCGGCTCGGCGCTGCAATATCTGACCAGGGAGCAAGGACTCGCCCGACGGTCGCCGTGGGATCTTTCGGAGAGAACACTCGGTAGAGCGCACAGAGTGCGACGACCGCAACAAGTACGTATCCGAGACGGATGACCGAGGAACGGTCAATCACGCTCGCCATCGGGGATTCGTTCAGTCGATCAGCGGTCTGCTTTTGAATCGCCTGATAGACTTGTGAGGCCATCGGTTGCTTCCGACCGCGGAACAAGAGCAAGCTGAGCAGACTGTTCTTGAGTGTCGGGCTGTTCGACTCAATCGTTTGTGCTGCATAGATCGGATTGATCGGTCTCAGCAGCGGCAGAAACGACCGCCAGACGTGCCAGGCGAGCCCCGCAAGAAATCCAAAGAACAACAGCGAACGTCCAGCAATGCCCAAACCTCCCGGGACGACCCAGTGATCGAGGATTGCCGCTGTCAGTAAGAACAGAAGGATACCGATCAGCATCGTGATGATCCCGGCGGTCAGGTCGACCGATTTCAACCCGCGCCGCGTTTTCTGGATCTGCTGGTCGATCAACTGCTGATCTTGCTGCGGCAAGCTGCCTTTCGCAGACTCAGCAGGAGGTGGCGGTGCAACGGTAGGCATGCGCGAGAGGTAGAGATTCGACAATAGAACGTTTGAAGTGGAAAGATTGAGCCGCGAGGCGTAAGCCCGCGGATAGTCACTTCATTATACGCGAGAAACCTCGAAAAGTGAGACGCTCAAGAGAGTGAAAAAGTTCCCCGAGTCTGCTGGGCTAGGCGGACGTAACGATTTGCTCGACAATTCGGTTTTTGAACCGCGAATGATCGAGAAGAAGTTGCTTTCCCCAACGGCATGGCGTGAACTTGTGAGTGGCCGGCGTCGCGGCCTCATTGCCATTTTGCTGCGCTGCTGTCTCCGCGTGCCAGAACTCGGCTACTCTATGGCAACGTGGTGGAGGAATCGGCAGTACGATCTCGGCAAGAAAGCGATCCACCAAGCGGAAGTCCCCGTAGTTTGCATTGGGAATCTTACGGTAGGCGGAACGGGAAAAACGCCGATGGTGGAGTGGATAGCTCGACAGTTCCGCAAACGCGACGTGCGTGTCGCAATCCTCAGTCGCGGCTACGGGGCAG
Source organism: Lacipirellulaceae bacterium (assembly GCA_040218535.1). Lineage (NCBI taxonomy): Bacteria > Pseudomonadati > Planctomycetota > Planctomycetia > Pirellulales > Lacipirellulaceae > Lacipirellulaceae bacterium. The sequence continues at coordinate 24,937 of JAVJRG010000008.1, forward strand.
AGCAGGGGGCTAAGAATGATGAAGCATTGGAGCTCGAACTTGCGCTGCCCGACGTTCCCCATTTGCAGAATCCCGACCGGGTTGCCTCAGCAAACGTGGCTGTCGAAGAACTTGCGAGCCAACTGTTGCTGCTTGATGATGGCTTTCAGCATCGACGCTTAGCACGAGACCTCGACATCGTTCTGCTCGATGCGAGCGAGCCGTTTGGCTACGATCACCAACTCCCGCGTGGAACATTGCGGGAATCGCTAGCCGGCTTGTCGCGTGCGCAAGTCATGATTCTAAGTCGTGCTGACATGCTTGGCTCCGCTGAGCGGCAACAGGTTCGTACCCGTGCACTCGAGTATGCACCTAACGCGACTTGGTGCGAGGTCGTCCACAGTCCAGCAGCGTTGGTGAGTGCAACGCAAGGAGTGGACCCAATCGGAGACTTAAGCACCAAACGTGTCGTGGCGTTTTGTGGAATCGGCAACCCGTCCGGGTTTCGCCATACGCTCAAGTCTCTCGCCTGCGAGCCCGTAGGCTGGCACGAATTTCCTGACCATCACGGCTACACACGAGAGGATGTCGAACTGCTCGCCGAGCTTTGCCGCTGTTCAGACGCAGAACTCTTGCTGTGTACTCGGAAAGATCTCGTGAAGCTGCGAGTCGACCACATTGGCGAAACTCCGCTACGAGCGGTGGGCGTAGAACTTGAGTTTCAAAGCGGCGAAGAGGAGTTAGTCGCGATTCTCGCAGCGCTAGTTCACCGAGCATTCAGTAAATCCACACTCCGTGTGGATGAGTAGCTCGGGAGAGTTTACTTTTTCTTGTGGGCGTATGCCCTCATAGTTTCCAACCAAACACCTTCGCCTACCACACGGAGTGTGGTTATACGATTGGCTACCGTGCTCGGTGGACGACGATTTCGTTCACGACCTGGCTGTCTCCCACCAGGAGCATCGCCTCGTGTTGGGCCACTTGCTTCGCGTGGTAGCTGATGCAGTTGCCTTCAAGCACATAGTGATGATCATCGTTCACGGCCACTTGAAAGCTGCGTAGCGCTCCGGGAATTCTCGCGGCGACTTTCAATGCGATTTCTTCGGCGAGTCTTCGACGAAGTGCCGCTTCTTTCTGGGCGACTCTCAGCAAGGTTTGCAGACGGACGGCCTGATGCGGAGCTGCGCTGACCGTAGGCTTCTCGGGATTAGCGAGTTCCGTGGCGACTTCGGTCTCGGAATCGAGCGGGGCTGACTTCTTGAACGAACGGCTTGTTGTCACATTCGCTTCGTTATGGCTCGCATCATTGCGGAGCAAACTGCTGGTCATCTCGACCTCCTTGAATCCCTCCCCAGGGACTTTCTAGGGCGGTCAAGCCCTAGAAAAATTACGCGGCAGTTCGCCACGACCATCTGCAATCCCTTAAGCGTTGTGAGCGAACTTAGCCTTGCCGCAAGTACCAGGCTATAGACGCAACTTATCCCGAACTTCTTATGACCGTCAACCTGAGTATGTATTCACGGGCGGACAGCTCTTGCGAAAATGACTGCCAGCAGTGCTAGCTGGCGGAGAGCTTGCCGCGGGCGACTAATGCCTCGACGACTTGTGACGCCAACTCTTCGGGGGTTCCGTCGCCGCCGGGCAACGTAATCTCTGCGTTGAGGGGCGCTTCGTAAGGGGCGTCGATTCCCGTGAAGTTTTTGATTTCTCCGGCTCGCGCTTTCTTGTAGAGGCCTTTCGGATCGCGTGACTCGCAAATCTCGATGGGCGTGTCGACAAAGACTTCGATGAATTCGTCTCCGGTCGCTTCGCCCGCGTTGACGGTAGTTCGGACCGAGTCGCGATCTTTTCGATAAGGACTAACAAACGCGGTAAGCGTCACAAGACCAGCATCGGCCATTAGTCGGGCTACCGCCCCTACGCGACGGATGTTCTCTTCCCGATCTTGCTGACCAAAGCCCAGACCGAACCGTTCGCCGAAAGCCTCGTCGAATTGCTCAGCCAACATCGCTGGCGTTGCGTTCAATCCGTGCCGGACATTGTCGCCGTCAAGCACGTACGTACGCACGCCCCGCTCGTGAAGCAACCGATCCACGGCATTGGCGACCGTGCTCTTGCCGCTCCCGGAAAGTCCGGTAAACCAGACAACACAACCGCGGTGACCGTTGAGCTGCTCACGCTGCTCGCGAGTCACGGACGATTGGTGCCAGACAACGATGGGGTCTTCTTTACTCATATTCAACTTTTCATCAATAAGACTCAGCGAGTCCTGCCAGTTCGCAGAGGTTTGCCGACACAACCGGTTCGGGGCAGCTCCATACGAGGAAAAACAGCGCCTCGCGGCACCATCGGCCTACCGGGTGGCCTGCAACGTAGCCTGCTCCCTTGGCGGCGGCTAGGGCGGCTTGGGTGCTGCGAAGTGCCAAACTATTGACTCTCGTGCGAAGTTGTTCGTTAGAGCAAATCGGCGCGCCATCTAAGGCGGATAGCAGCGCTGAGATGGACTGTTCGTAGTCAGCTTCGAGTGCATCGAGCGGCGTTTGGAGGTTGTCTCGTTTGATCGTCTCGTCGCGCAGGAACTTAATCGCTGCTTGTGACAATCCAAGTGCGAGGGTCGAAGTTTGCAGTCCGCCGGTTTTGCCGCCGACGCCTTGCTTCATCACTTCTGGAACAGGACCAGCCAGCAGGTAACGCTCGTCGACCATGACGTTGTCGAGCTTGACTTGTCCCGTGTGGCTTGAAGTGAGGGCGACCAATTGGGCGTGAGGCGGGCAGCTGACTCCAGGCAGGTCGGTCGGAACGACGATCACGATTTGCTCTTCAGTAGCTACTCCCTCCTCGACGATCTGTGCACCAACGACAACATGCTCCGCGTGAGGTCCGCCGGTGACCCAGGGGCTCATGCCGTTGAGCAGAAATCCGTCGTCAGTTTTTTCGGCCCGCAGCAACGGCTCCTTCAGGTGCCGCCCGCTGGTGGTAAGGTGCGAGATGCCCACCGTTGCGAACGAATCCCCTTTGCCGAGGGCGGGCAACAACTCTGCTTTCAGAGCTTCGTTCTGAGAAGACTCGATCCGGCGGCACGCTCCGGTGCGCTGGGTCAAAATAAAGGTCGACGTCAGGCAAGCGGCACTCAGAGCCAAGTGCCCGCGGGTGATCATCCCCTGATCCCAAGCCTGCCCGCCATACTCCGTGCCGATGAACCACTCGAACACACCATACTCGCCGCACAGGCGAAGTTGTCCGGTGGGCCAGTCGCCCGAGCCGTCAAGCTCGCGAGCCAGCTCAGCAAGCTTCTCGCACAGCTCAGTGAGGGCAGGGTCTTCAGGGGTGGTAATTCTGGTAGCGGGCATATCTTAGGGGCGAAATAAAAGACGTTGGACAAAATGGCAGTGGTTGCCACGCGAGGACAATTCGCAAACCACTGTTTGGAAACGATTTGCAACTAGCAGCGACCGAGTTCTGTCGGCGGAATGGAACTTTCTGGCGAGAGAACTGGACAGAATGTCTTAGCGTGACATGCCAACAGAACGCTCACCATCACACATTTTACCGAACAGCGGTGCGTTGGGCAGGTGCTAGTTTTGGGCCATAGGACCAAGGCGAACTTTTAAGACGTGGTGGTCGAACACTGCACCGACACCCTCAAGGCTGAATCTACCTGGGTTTAGATTAGGATGATGTCGAAGTTGACGTTGAAGCGATCTGCTCGTACAAAAACTCGGGTGCAAAGTCTGCCCCATTGGGCCACGTTAACGTTTCTAGTTCGGGATGAACCTCGAATTTTTGGAACTCTTGCAGATCCCTCAGCGGTTCGAAGACGGGACCCCATAGCTCGTCGGCCAGGTCGACTGTGCCTGTTGTTCCATCTTGGAACTTCAGTTGGATACGGTACCCATCAATGTAATTCGCTTGGATGACTCTTGGGATCATGCTTCACTCCAAGGGAGCAATTCGATTGAGTGGATGTCTGCTTCGGGCGAGATTCCAATCTTCCATGAGCTCATCAACATGAGCCTGCCGCCACTCCTCGACGAGTCTGAGTGCACGTCGATTTAACGAGCCTTCGGTCACTTCACCCGTTTGAATATCAATGGCTGCATCTTGCCCCGCATACTTCGCATGAAAATGCGGTGGAGAATGATCATTATAGTAGAGCGCGATGACGATGCCAAAAAAGCGACTTACTTCCGGCATCTTAGCGCCCCCTTACATGCAGCAGCCAACGCTGATTTCGCCTACCGCACGCTCATGTCCGAGCTCAAACCACCCGCGGCAACCAAGTAACCCTTCTCAACGTAGTCAGTCACCATGCGATGCGCGCTGAAGCGGGCAGCGAGCGTCGCGATGCTGTTGGTCATGTAATCAATCCACTCGCGGGGTAAGCCGTCGGCATCGCGACTGTAGAACAACGGGATGATGTCGTTCTCGAGTACTTCGTAAAGATGTTCGCCATCGCGGGCGTCGCCCGCTTCCACATCGGCGTGGGTGGTGCCATGGCCGATGGCGAAACCGTTCCTTCCGTTGTAGGCTTCGGCCCACCAACCGTCGAGAACCGAGAAGTTCAATCCGCCGTTGAGTACGACCTTCTCACCGCTCGTGCCGGAAGCTTCCAGCGGACGGCGCGGATTGTTCAGCCAAACATCCACACCCTGCACCAAGTGGCGGGTGACGTTGATGTCGTAATCCTCGACGAACACAACACGCCCGGCGAAGCGGGGATCGTGCCGTAGGTTGGCAATGTTTTGGATCAGTTTCTTACCGGGCTCATCCGCCGGATGCGCTTTACCTGCGAAGATGAACTGCACGGGACGATCTTCGGCGTTGACGATATCTGCCAAACGATCGAGGTCGTGCATGAACAAGTCGGCTCGCTTGTAAGTGGCGAAGCGACGAGCAAAACCGATGGTCAGTGCGTTCGGGTCGAGGATATTTCGTGAGGCCTCGACGATGGACTCGTCCTCATTGCGGCGGCGGCTCTGGCGGCTCACGCGGCGACGGACGAACTCGATTGCACGGTTTTTGAGCGCGTTATGCGTTTCCCACAATTCACCTTGGTCGACGCCGAAGATGGGCTGCCAAGTGTCTGGGTCGCCCATTTTGTGGACCCAGCCGCTTTCGAAATACTTGTCGTACAGCAGGTGCATCGGATAGGCGAGCCACGAAGGGATGTGGACGCCGTTGGTGATGTGGCCAATGGGGACTTCTTCTTCCACACGCCACGGCCAGAGGTGGGCCCACATGCGGCGGCTGATATGGCCGTGAAGCGAGCTAACGGCGTTGGCGCGCCGCGAAAGCTTCAAGCCGATAACCGTCATGCAGAAGGTTTCGGCTTCGTTCTGCGGCTCGACGCGGCCCAAGCCCATGAGCTGTTCGTAAGAGATGCCCAGCTTCTCGCGTAGTGGGCCTAAATGCTCTTCGATCAGTTTGCCATCGAAACGATCGTGACCGGCAGGCACTGGCGTATGGGTGGTAAAGACCGTGTGCGAGGCGACTTCGCGAAGTGCGTCGTCGAAGGTCAATCCATCGTCGGTCATACGCTCGCGAATCACTTCCAGCGGTGCAAACCCGCTGTGACCTTCGTTCAAGTGATAGACACCAGGCTTGATGCCCAGCTCGCGAAGTGCTTTCACACCGCCGACGCCAAGAACCAACTCTTGGCGGATCCGTGTGCGGGTGTCGCCACCGTATAGTCGGGAAGTGAGTTCGCGATCTTCCGGCTTGTTGCCGTCGACATCGCAGTCGAGCAGGAAGAGCGAGACGCGGCCCACGTTCATCTTCCAAAGCTTTGCTTTGATGACGCTATCGCGCGTTTCGACCTCGATGGTGATCGGGTTACCCTCGGGGCAGAGAGCTTGCTCCATCGGCAGGTTCTCAACCTTGGTGTCGAGATACTCTTCCTCTTGCAGGCCTTCCGAGTTGAGGTGCTGCTTGAAGTAACCTTGATCGTAGAAAAGACCAATGGCTACCAAAGGTACGCCCAGTCCACTGGCAGACTTGATGTGGTCGCCAGAGAGGACACCCAAGCCACCGCTGTAAATCGGGGCTGACTCGTGAATGCCAAACTCGGCAGAGAAATAGGCGACCGGTTTGCTACCCAGGACGCCAGCGTTACGGGCACCCCAAGTGCTTTGAGTGTTCTCAAGATAATCCTTCAGCCGGCGATGGGCCTGATTGATGCGGGTGTAGAGAACCATTTCTGACGCCCGTTGCGAGACCTGCTCGGGGGTCATTTCCGAGAGCAACGCAATTGGGCTGTGGTCAAGCTGTCGCCAACGCACTGGATCAAGGTCGCGGAAGAGGTTGATCACCTCAGGGTGCCAGCTCCACCAAAGGTTGCGAGCCAAGGTCATGCACTTGTCGTACAACGCCTGTGGGGTGATTTCGGTCCAGTTGGCACGGTCGAGGTTGGTTGCGGCGGCAGGGGGGAGTTGAGTTTGGCTCATAGTGAGTTTCCCAAGACTTCTAGTGATACTTGTATTATGCGAGTGGCAGTCATGCCTTTTCGTACAGGTTGAAATGCAGGCGTGGAATTCCAAGAGGTTTTCACGCCAGCAGCGGGCGATTATACCCCATTGACCAGAATCCGCGACGCCAAACCGTAGGGAAAAGCGGAATGTTCGGTTGTGGAAGTTGGCAAGCTGGGGCGAGTTCGTCGCCCGATTGCTCAATCGTTAGGCAACTCTGCGGCGTGTCCGCGCGTTCGCGACGGTTACAAGACTCATTAACCCTGCCAACAACAGGCTGGAAGGTTCAGGAATCGTCTGGGAAACGCGGGTGAAGGTTAGTCTAGCGATCGGTGGTATTAACTGCCCGCGGGAGGGAGTGTCTGTAACAAACACGCTTACTGCATCTCTTCCACCGACCCGAGTGATGGGTTCGTGGGGATCACTTGCAGGGTTGTTCAAGGAGAATGCGGTCCCCTCCTCGGTACCTGCGTCGTAGAAGGAAGTGAACTCAAAGACTTGGCTTTCCACAAAGCCGGGGCCGCTTGGGTCTCGCAAATCGACATCGTGGATCCCAACGAACCAGTCGGGCGTGGGAGCGACCATTGTGAGGAACGTGACAAGCGGGAAATCATCCGAGACATTGATGGTTGGGTTTGATCCGGTGTGCCTTTCTATCGCGGAACCCGCTTGCTGTGCATTGAAGATTTCCCGTTGGATGTTTCTTGTGGAGCCGGTTTCAGCAACATTCTCGACCCCTAGAGTGGCCAATTCTCCAGCAGCCCAGAAGCTAACGCCCGCGTTGTGCACGGCCCCAACGACTGTCGAGAAGTGTGCGCCGTTGGGGTAGTTGAGCGGGTGGTCCGTTGCGTTCCAAAGGTCTTCGAAGAGAACTTCGTAAGTGGCTTCAGCAGCCACGGCGTCAGTCGGAGTGCTCAATTGGAGATGGAAAAACGTTGCAATGGTGAAACAAAAATAGAACCTGCGCATGGGTAGCTCCCGGCGGGGGGAATGAGTACGAATCGTGAACTGATCAATAGAGAGCGGAACCACCAGTTGGTCCCAGCGAGCGGAATGCTTTGGATCAGATTCGTTAGCTACTCAGCAATTCAGTGAGAATGCATTAAGTCAGATTGATTGCACGCGTGCTGTCTGCTACCGAGTTTACCCGGACCCCGGCGGTTTGCAACAAGCTCAGGTGCAGATTCATCAGTGGCGTCTTGCCCTCGAAGCGGCGATGGACACCACCGCGAACATGTCCGCCCCCGCCACCGGCTAGCACGATGGGCAAATCGTCGTGCGAGTGGCGGTTACCGTCGCTGATACCGCTGCCGTAGAGAACCAGCGACTGGTCGAGCAGCGTTCCATGTTCATCAGAAATTGAGTCGAGCTTCTGCAAGAAGTAGAGCAACTGCTCGACGTGGTAGCGATTGATCTTGGCGATCTGTTCGAGGTTTTCTTTCTTGTTCTTGTGATGGGAGAGCGAATGATGACCTTGGCGAACGCCGATAGGTTCGTAGTTAATGTTACTCCCCGCCCGACCGAACATCAGCGTGCCGACGCGTGTCATGTCCGTCTGAAAGGCGATAACGAGCATGTCGGTCATTAGCCGGAGGTGTTCCGCGTAGTCCTCGGGAACGCCTGCAGGACGTTCGAAACCATCGCCTGTCCAGATGCCCGTCCGGGTCTTCGAGGTGGAGTCGAGACGGCGCTCGACGCTGCGGACACCTTCGAGATACTCTTCGAGCTTGTAACGATCGGCACCGCTAAGCTTGCGTTCGAGCCCTTTGGCGTCCTCTTGGACCAAATCGAGAACGCTTTGCTTCCGCTGTTGTCGTAGATGTTTTGATTGGGCTTTGTCCGCTGGCGTGCCGGTATCGAATAAGCGATCGAAAACCAATTGTGGGTTGGTTTCTTGAACGGTCGGCGTGTTGGGGGTTCGCCATGAAATGTTGTGGCTGTAGGCGCAGCTGTACCCGCTATCGCAGTTGCCCGCGTTTTTGCCCTTTTCGACACCAAGTTCGAGCGAGGCAAATCGTGTTAGACCTTGGAAGTATCGAGCGGCTATCTGATCAACCGAGATGCCGACCTGAATGCCTTTGCCGCTGGTCTTCTTCGGTTGCATGCCAGTGAGGAACGTCGATGCGTTGCGTGCATGATCCCCTGGACCGTCGCCGTTTGGCCAACCAGCGTAGTTGTCGAGTCCCGAGAGGATTTGAACTTTCTCACGCAAGGGAGCAAGAGGCTCAAGTGTTGGCGACCATTTGAAATCAGCGCCTTCCCCTCTGGGCGTCCAGGTGGCCATGTCGGCGCCATTTGGAATGAACAGATAGGCGAGCCTAACGGGCGCTTTAGCATTTTCTGTCGCCGCCCAAAGCTTGCGAGGCAGGGCGCTGGGCAACAGTGGCAGTGTCAGCGCGGTGCCAATTCCGCGTAGGAAAGTGCGGCGACTGGCGATCGATAGTTTCGCGGATTCGCTCATTCTCTTAGTCCATCCTCTCGCATTTGAAACGGTGCACTGTCAACCACAGCATGAATCATTGCAGCGAGTGTGTCGCCGTTCTGCTTCGTGGCTGCGGCGATTTCGTTGACCGCACACTCATCATGATACTCTAACCCTCGGCCCAGGGCATAAGTCAACAGTTGGGCAGCGAGAGCTTTACGGACGGCATCGAAATCTTCCAGTAGGACATCTCGTAGGCCCAACGCACCGACAAACTCCCGCCCGTCGGGCAATTTGCCACTAGCATCGATCGGCAGATCGTTTTCTTTTTCGCGGAACTTGCCCAGGGCATCGTAGTTCTCCAAGGCGAAGCCCAACGGGTCCATTCGCTCATGGCAAACGGTGCAACCAGGGGTTGAGCGATGCAGTTCCAGTTGCGCGCGGAGCGACTCAGGCTCCTCGCCAGCTTGCGTCGGTTCTAATTCGGGAACTCCTGGAGGTGGCTCGGGTGGCGGATCGGCGAGTAGGTGTTCGAGAATCCATTTTCCGCGAAGCACCGGCGAGGTTCTGTCCACAAGCGATGCCACCGAGAGCACGCTGGCGTGCGTCACTAACCCGGCGCGACGCTCGGGTGGCAACGTCATCCGTTGGAAAGATTCCGGCGACTTCCCCGCGGGCCACTCCAAGCCATAGTGCTTGGCGAGTCGCGCATCGAGGAAACTGTACTCAGCGGTGAACATCTCTTTGAGCGGCTTCTTAACGCTGAGCATGTGACGCAAGAACAAGAAGGTTTCGTCTCGCATGGACTGGGCGAGGGCGTCCTCAAATTCCGGGAAGACTTGCTTGTCTCGCTCCAGGTCTTCCAGCTTCCTGGTCTCTAGCCACTGCTCGCCGAAGTGGCGCAGGAAGGCATCGCTCTTGCCGCCCTCAAGCAGGCGATCGACTTGCGTGTGGAGTCCGTCGCGGAGTTTCCCCTGGCTGGTGACTTTACGAAGTTGTTCATCAGGCATCGAGAGCGTCAGGAAATAGCTTAGCCGGGTTGCCAGCTGATGATCGTCCAGGCGGTAAGTCGCCCCATTCTCTTCGGCTGTCGCTTCGGCTGGGGATTCGTCGCGGAAGAGAAACTTTGGGGACACGAGCGTTGCTTGCAGGACAAGTTGCATTGCCTGTTGATAGGTTTCTCCTCGAGTTCTTGCCGCGGAGACGAAATCCACGAAGCGGTCAATTTCTTGCTCAGTCGCTGGGCGACGGAAAGCGCGTGACGCAAGTCGATCAATTTGTTTGCGAGTCGGTGCTTGCCACTGGTCTGTTGAGGCCCACGCTTCGGTCGAGGGTTCCCAGCTCAGCAGGGATTTCGACGCCGCCAATCGCTGCTTGCCAACGGGCCCCACAACAGTCAGGGAAAGAACAAACAGATTGCGGTCGCGTCGTGACTTGTCTTTGGCTTTTGGCTCGTAAAGATCGTTAGTAAATGCAACAGCGACTTTTTGCTTGCCCTTTTCGGCATCAAGAGGAATGACATACGTGTGCGGGTCCTCTTCGTCGGCGGCGACGCCGAAAACGCTGAGCGATTTACCACCGAGTTCAATTCGCATTTCCGCCAGCTCATTCGGGTCGCCCGCCTGGGTTGCATAGCAGTTCACACGTAGGAAATAGCGTCCGGTCTTCGGAAAGTCGACCTTCGCTTCGATCGTTCCGTTTGCGTACAACAATCGCGTGTCGTCAGAAATGAGCTGTCCGCCGCGAAGTTGCTCAGCGGTGTAGCTGCGACTTGGTTCGAGGATCGACTCGGGCGCAGGGATCGCCTTAGCAGCAATCTCCTCGGCGGCGTCCAAGTACTTTTCCAGCAACAGGGGTGAAAGCGAAAGCACGTCGCCGTTGTTGTCGAAGCCGTGCCCCAGTTCGTCACGCGGCAAGAGCTCAGAGACATCGAGTTCGATGCCGGTGAGATCGCGTACCGTGTTGGCGTACTCCACGCGGTTGAGTCGCCGCATCGTGACTCTGCCGGGCGATTGCGGTTGCGAGCAGTCGAGCGAATGCAGTTCGCTATCAAGCCACTTTGCGAGTTCAACTTTTTCGCGCTGGCTAGGTTGCTCCGCATAGTCGGGTGGCATATCGCCCCTCTGCAGGCGGTTGAGCACCCGTAGCCAAGTCCGTCGTTCGTCGAGGAGCTTGCCGGCCTCGTTTAACTTTTCGAGATCCATTCCTCCTTCTGAGGCCTCACCCATGTGGCATTCGAAGCAGTAGTTCTCCAGAAGCGGAGTGAGAATGTGCTCTCGCGTCGGGCGAGGTTCGAGGTCCTGCTCGGCAGTCGCCGATCGACTGCACGTGAGAAAGACAAGAACGGCGATGGAGGCACGAATCAACAAAGCGGGGCGTCTTGAGGTGGGATTCGGTGGGACGCAGGTGAGACAGTTTATTTTAGCGGAAAGGCTTACCACTTCCAAATAACGATAAACTAGAAGCCCCGTTTTGCCGCTGAGCTTGCTCAGCGCTCCTGACTTTCAATCGCTGAGCAAGCTCAGGAGCCTAATCTGATGAAATATCAACGCAATTGCGGTTCGAAGCCATCAGGCTTAAAGTGGAGTTCCATCAAGACTCATTTATCACAGAAAAACAGCGACTCTTACGATAACTAATGTCACTCGCAAACGCATACGGCCCGACTCATTTCGGCCTCTCTTTCGAGTTATTCCCGCCCAAGACGGATGCTGGTGTAAAGGCCTTAGGTCGTCACGTCTCCGAGTTGATTGCCTTCAACCCGAGCTATATGACGTGCACCTACGGAGCGGGGGGCTCAACGCAAGATCGAACGCTGGAAATCATCGGCGACGTCCACAGGCAGCACAAAATCCCCGTCGCGACACATTTGACTTGCGTAGGGAGCACCCGCGACGAGTTGCGCGCCTATCTGCAACGGGCTCTCGGTGCGGGCGTTGAGAATGTCGTCGCGTTGCGAGGCGATCCGCCAAAAGGCGAGACCGAGTTCAAGCCGGTGGCCGGGGGATTCTCCTACGCGAATGAACTTGTCGAGTTCATCAGGGCCGAGTTCCCCGACATGGGGATCGCCGTTGGGGGCTACCCAGAGACTCATCAAGAGGCTCCCAGTCCAGAAGCCGACCTCAAAAATCTCAAACGCAAAGTCGACGCTGGTGCCGATGCGATCATCACACAGTTGTTTTATGACAACGCGGACTTCTTTCGCTTTCGCGATCGTTGCGAAGCCATCGGTATCAGCATTCCCATCGTTCCCGGTTTGTTGCCCGTAACTAACGGCAAGCAAATCCAACGAATCGCGTCGTTGTGCGGTGCCACGTTACCGACCGATTTTGTAGCCGCGTTAGAAAAACACGAAGAAGCTTCAGAAGGACAGTTTGAAGTCGGCGTCGAGTTTGCCACGAAGCAAACCGCCGAACTCCTCGAAGCCGGCGTGCCGGGGATCCACTATTACGTTTTGAATAAGTCCGCAGCGACTAAGCGTGTCCTTGAGGCCGTCGAAGTGCCGGTGGGATAGGTAGAGGACACTAACAAACCAAAATGAGAATTTGTTTCGACAAATGCCTAATCGTCGAGGTATGATTAAGACATGGTCACTGCGAATACGATCGATCGCTTTCTTGGGTTCGATACCCAGAAATTTTCTCCGGATATGGCGAATGCAATTCTTGCATTTCAAGCCACGAACGAAGTGCAGCAGCGGGTTCAAGAGCTAGCCGAGAAGGCCAACTTCGGGACTCTCACAGAGGAAGAACGCAGCGAGTATTTCCAGTACATCGAACTCGACGAAGTACTCATGATAGCGAAGGCTCGAGCTCGAAAATATCTAGCCAAGCAAGTGTGACCGGTGGATGCAGCAACTCAGGCTCGAGTTCGTGAGCGTGCTAACGGGCAATGTGAGTATTGCCGTCTGCCCGACCTCTTCACCACGATTCCATTTCATGTGGAACACGTCATCGCGCAAGTTCACCAGCCGAAAGATAGCGAATCGAATCTGGCATGGGCTTGCCCTCATTGTAATTGGAATAAAGGCCCTAATCTCTCGACGCTCGATCCCGAGACCAAAGAGAAAGTTGACTTGTTCAATCCAAGGGTTGACCATTGGAGCGAGCATTTTGCGGTCAAGGATTACGAGATCATTGGGCTTACACCCACGGGTCGTGGCACTGTAGAACTGCTGAAAATGAATCGCCCAGAAAGGATTGAGGTTCGTCGGCAAGTTCTGTAGCTCGCCAAGACTCTCGCTCATTTTGTACTCATGACAGACCTCACCGGCAAAAACTTGGGCGACTACTGCGTTTTGCGACGCTTAGGTGCTGGGGGAATGGCCGAGGTTTATCTGGCCAGTCAGGAATCGCTCGGACGGCAAGTGGCGTTGAAGATTCTTCAGCCTTCGCTCGCTGGTGATGGGAACTATGTGCAACGCTTCATGAACGAAGCCCGGGCGGCTGCCTCGCTGGTGCATGCTAACATCGTGCAGATTTACGAGGTCGGGAAGTCAGAAGGCATTTACTTCATTGCCCAAGAATATGTGGCAGGGAAAAACCTCTCTGAAGTCTTGCAGCGTCAGGGCGCGCTGCCACCGCGGTTGGTGCTGAATGTGTTACGGCAAGTTGCTGCCGCACTGCACAAGGCGGCAGAGCAGGGGATCGTGCATCGCGACATCAAGCCGGAGAATCTGCTGCTCAACAACAGCGGCGAAGTGAAGGTTGCCGATTTTGGCTTGGCACGCGTGCGAGATGCGGGCAATCAGTCGCTCACACAGGCCGGCGTGGCGATGGGTACGCCGCTGTACATGAGCCCTGAACAAATCGAAAGCCGTGGCGTCGATCTACGGAGCGACCTCTACTCGCTGGGCGTGACCGCCTACCACCTGCTTGCCGGTCAACCGCCCCACACCGGCGAGACGGCTTTAGCGATTGCCGTGCAGCACTTGAATGTTGCCCCAAAGCCGCTCTCGGAAGTGCGCGATGATATTCCCGCGGGGCTTGTCGAGGTGGTTGAACGTCTAATGGCAAAGTTACCCGAGGAGCGTTACGCTTCACCCGGCGAACTGCTGACGGACTTGCGAGAACTGGCCACCGCCGCCCAAGGCGAGGGTTGGGGCGACGGGCCGGAGAATTGGCCACTTGCTGAATGGATCACCGGCCCCAACGGAACGGTCACTCCCAGCGGCAACGCCGCCACGGTCGCTTCGACACGCAGTACGACACGCAAGTTGAATGCGGCAATGAAAACCCTGGCGATGCTCCAGCCGCCAAAGAATAGTCGACGTCGAAAAGTAGCGATTATCGCCGGCGCATTAATGGCCGGCTTTATCCTGAGTATCGTCACACGCCCGCGCAACTATCTACGCGAACGCGAGCCCTCATCCGTCGTCAAACGCGACACCGCCTGGGCGCAAATCTACCAGGCCAACCTCGCCCCCAGCGAAGAAGCGTGGCTCGCCGTGGGAAAGAACTTCCCAGATGCCGACCCTTACGAGAAGCTACTCGCCGACCAGGGCTTAGTGCGCTATTACCTGCTTCTCGACGAGAACAACAAAAAGGCGCTCGCCAAGCTACGGGAACTAGACAGTCAAACCCAATCCGCCGACACGCGACTCTCCACCAAGGCGTTCATCAAAGCAGCCTTGGTCGTTACGGAGCATCGCCTCGGCAACGCCACCGCGGCCCGTACCGAGCTGGGCAAACTGACGCCGCAGATGTCGGACCTCTTGCGTGAGTCCGACCGGCGGCTTTATGAGTTACTGCAAACGACGCGGGGCGAGTTGGGGCAGTGAAGCAGGTTGAGCCGCCGCTGAGTCAGCTCGACAAGCAAAGAATACTTGCGAAGAAGCTCTTAGAAGGCAATGAGAGATCTACTCTGTCACTGTAGAGTAGAGAATTGGTTTTGCTCCGAGTGCGTTTTCCAAAGCTGAAACGAGTATGTGAGGCTGCTTCTTGAATTCGACTATGATTTGGAAGTTGACTCCAGGAGGACAGTCTTCCATCCATGTTTCTATAAGGTGGTTTTCATGGCACTTCGTGACATTGAAACCGATGCCGCTGGCTCTCGAAAACGCGAACCTCCAAGAATCGTGCGAGTCGTACTCAAAATCTGGCAAATCGTAGTTGAGTTGCAGGGCTGTGCATACAGACTCAAGGCGAGCATCTGAATTAGTGGCAAAGTACGCGACAGTCATTGAACCGAAAGATTGAAAAAACGACGAGAATTCCACTATTCTTTTGAAATCAAATAATGGGTGGCTGGGGACGAGCCCCGCGAGCCCCCAGTTCTTCAGTGACTGCGAGCATTTGCTAGCTTCAACTCAAGATACACCATCCAACCACGCAGCCGGAATGGTATCTAGTATCAACGGCACATCCCGCACGCCCGCAAACCAAGCGGCGCTGGACCATTTCCATTCCTCGGGCCTCTCGACCAGCCCGCGTCTAACGGGGTTGAGGTGAATGTAATCAATCATTTTCAGTAGCGTTCCACCAAACGTGACGTTTCGATCGTAGCCACCTCCTGATTGCCAAAACAGTCGTTCGGTTTTACTACCACGTTTACGCGAGATTCTGGGAATCCAATCGGGTGCCTCAAGGGCTAAGTATTCAATTGCCTTCCTGGCGACGGGGGCTTTGATGGCCCCGCGAATAGCTGCGATGTCATAAAGGGTTGCGTTGGGATGAATGATCAAGTGAACGTGATCTGGCATGAAGACATAGGCCCAGACTTGAAAGTTCAGCTCACTTCGCGCTGATTCGATAGATTCTGCCATCCACTGGCAGGTTCGTTCTGCCTGAAGGAACTTGAAGCTTTGGTAGCAGGAGAATGTTAGGGCGTGCGCGTGTCCGGGGTCGTTATAGTTGCGACGATGGGTTCGCTTTTGAGTCATCATGAAATTCTAGAGCTTGTTTTTGCTTCTCTGGGGGCTCGCGGTGCTCGTCCCCAGCCACCCTGTCACGGAGTTACTGTAACCCCTTGCTCAGCTCAACTGATCAAGCCAGCGACGGCAATCCTCGAACGTATCAAACACCAACTCCTCAGGCACGAGGCCGGGGATTAGTTCGATGCGGTTGAGCATGTCAGATGGTTGCTCTTTTAAGCCAGAGAAGGCGATCCGTTTGCCCGCCTGGGAGAGTTGTAAGACGGTGTCTTCTAGGGCGTAGAGTCCGGATTGGTCGATGTACGGCACGCGCTCCATTCGAATGACGACTGTCTCTGCTTCCTTGGGCAACGTTGCCGTGAGGGACCGTAAACCAGAGCTAAAGCCGAAGAACAGCGGGCCGTAGAGATGCTTGACGAACACTTTGGGCTCGACGACGACGGAGGTCGGCTCGTCGTCCCAGGTGGGCTCGGGGTCGAGTGGCTTGATGGTTGATTCGGCCTCTGCCAGATCGCTGGCTTGCTTCATGAACAGCAGGCTCGCGAGGATGACACCTGCACCGACCGCGTAGATAAGATTTCCAAAGATGGTGCAGAGCAACACCACGATCATGACAAACGCATCCGCACGCGGGATATGCTTGAGGTGGCGGATGCTCTTGTAGTCGATGATGGCGACGCCAACAGAAATCAACAGACCAGCTAGCACACTCAGCGGGATGTAGTACGCCAAGGTTCCTGCCCCCAGCAAGGCGGCCAACTGGAACAGTCCGTGCGTGATCCCGGCAAGTCGTGTCTTCGCGCCGGCGTTGATGGCAACGACCGTTCCCTTCGTGGCACCAGCGCCAGGGATGCCGCCGAAAAACGAAGCGATGATGTTGCCGATGCCTTGGCCAATCAGTTCCAACTTGCTATTGTGCTGCCCTTTCGTCAGGTTGTCCGCGATGACTGAGGTCAGCAGTGAGTCGATCGAGCCGAGTAGTGCTAAAGTAAAGCCGGATTTGACGATAAATCCGTAGTATTCCGAGGGGACTTGAAAAATGGTGCCGATCTGGATGGAAGGGATTCCTGTGGGAATGTCTCCAATGGTGGGCACGTCCAGGCCGAGAAAGATGGCAGCCCCGGTTCCTACTAGCAGTGCCACAAGTACCGAAGGGACCTTCTTGGTCACTTTCGGAAAGGCGTAATTCACGACGAGTGTGAGGACGCCCAATCCGACAGCCGCCCAATTCAATGAGGCGAGCGGCTCGCTGATTCGCGTCAGAACTTGGACCGTGGACTTGGGAGAAGAGCTCCCCATCAAAGGCCACAATTGTAGCAGAATGAT
Source organism: Lacipirellulaceae bacterium (assembly GCA_040218535.1). Taxonomy (NCBI): domain Bacteria; kingdom Pseudomonadati; phylum Planctomycetota; class Planctomycetia; order Pirellulales; family Lacipirellulaceae; species Lacipirellulaceae bacterium. The sequence continues at coordinate 41,999 of JAVJRG010000008.1, forward strand.
AATGAGTCCCACGCCACTCATGAATCCTGAGACGACAGGGTAGGGGAAGTACCGCACATACTTTCCGACGCCGAGCAGACCAAGGGCTACCTGAGGCACACCTCCCACGAAGAAGCTCGCCAGAATGATCCCAAGGCCAGCTTCCAAACTTCCGGTCGCGTCAATCGCGTAGACAACGATCGATGCAGAGACAACCGTCATCGGACCCGTGGGACCTGATGCTTGTGTCGGCGTACCGCCAAACAGGGCGGCGAACACACCGACCGCAATCGCTCCGTAGAGCCCAGCCTCAGCGCCTAGGCCCGACTGCACTCCGAAGGCAAGTGCTAACGGCAAGGCAATGATTCCCGCGACAAGCCCGCCGCTGAGGTCACCCTTCAGATGTTTCAAGTCGAAACCCATGGCAATTAGATGTAGAGAAGTTCAACTGGAGTACTTGCGACACGCTTAGTCGGCGCAATGTCAGATTCGATTTCTGGCAAGACGCTAGTTTTCATGGGAACCTGTTTGAAAACAAGTCCCGCCAAAGATGAAGGCGTCCTCGTCGCAAGTGACCTGCCGCCACATTCCATTGCAAAGGAATGGCGAAGCAATTCTCAGACTCCAAAGCACCCTTGCCCAGCGGTTTCGGAAGCGCCCCAGAGGACAGGAAAGCCGTGGAAAACAAGCTGTTCCGCGGGCAGCAAAAATACCTGAATGAATACTGAACAAACGTATAGTTTTTGGCCACCTTTTTTGCTAGTTTTATGTCTGTGCGGCAAAGGGTGCTAGCTGACCCTGCTGCCGTTCGGTGCTTATTTTTAAGGCAATTTGCAAGCAAAGGGGACTATCCATGGACCAATCGCGACAGGCAGGCTCAGATCACGGTGGGCGGGTGAACAGCGGCCGACAAGACCGCGATTTCGACATCTTTCTCGCCTCGGAACACGACCCCGAACCCCAGCCCGAGCCGGGCGATTTTTGGATCGAGAATCCAACCTGCGAAGACGACGGCTGGGACGAAGCGGCATAGGGAACCACCAAATCTTTCTCAACCACCTCTCTGTTTCCTCTGTTATCTCCTGTTCATTACTTCTACGGAGTGCCGCTTCGATGCTGTCGCGTGAAATCGTCTTGGAAGTGAAACGGTTGCTCGACGAGGGAGGGCTATCGCAACGCCGGATTGCGAAACTCTTGAAAGTCAGCCGCGGGACCGTAGGGGCCATCGCGAGCAACAAACGCGGTTTGCACGGTCGCGAAGAATTGCCGTACGTTTCACTGCAACTTTTCGCGAAGCTGCCTTCGCGCTGTAAGAAGTGCGGCGGGTACGTTTACGCGCCTTGTCTGCTGTGCCGAGCGCGAGAGTATCGCCGACGTGAAGAGAAGATAAGACGTTTCGAGAAAGTTGCCTAACTCATCCTGCAAAGTTGTTTGCAGCCACGGATCGCACGGATTTCACGGATGATATCTTTCTAACTAAAAATTCGTGTCATCCGTGCGATCCGTGGTTAAAAGCTAAAGCTTGTCATTGAAGAAAGTATAGTAGTGCTCTTCCCTCGCCACTCGCTGAACGTACAAAGCCGCTTCCAGCAAGTGATAGTCGCCCCACATGCAGGATTCGCCATAGGGAATCTTGGCACCGTCGGGAATGTAATCCCAATTGCGAGGTCGATGATAGATCGTGTGAAGCAATAGGCCATCGTGCGCTGGGTCGGTTGCCAGGTAGGGTTCGTCAAGGAGAGTCCGCAACACGGTGAGTCCCGCTTGCCAATATTTCTCTCCGCTTGCGTCTTCGCCGTGATTGCTGAGCCACCGTCCTAACCTGAGCAAACCTTGGCAAGCAATCGCCGCGGCGGAACTATCGACCGGTTCGTGGTCGTTCATGGGCTCAGCGGGTCGATCGAGATAGTCCCCCAGATGGACCAGTCCCGGCGATCCCGTGTCCCAGTAGGGAATGCCATCGGTGGGCGTTTCACACAGGTAGAAGTCGCAAGTCGCCTCTGCGGCCTTTTGCATGAAAGCGACAATGCTCGCTCGACCACCTTGTGCTTCTAACGATTCGTCGGGCACGGTATCCAAGAATTCCAACTGCTCTGCGAAGCCGAGCATCACCCAGGCAAGTCCGCGCGTCCACGTCGTAAATGGCGAGTAACCCTGCTGCGTGCTTGGGCACCGATAACGGCCATCGTTGGGGTTGAAAATGCTCTCGTGGACGACACGTCCGCGGATGTCGTACGCGTCGCGAGGTTCTTCTGAATCCTCACCGTAGTAGACGTTCCACTGAGCTGTTGCGCGCGCGTGCTCGATCAGACGCGCGATCAAGTCGACCGGCTCGTCGTTCTCGCTCAGCACCCGATGGCCAAGCTGGTGCCCGAGGGCCAGCGAACGCAGCGACCGAATCGTGTCCGAAAACAGCGAGTGCGGACCGTTAAAGGAATAGATATACCCGCCTCCCTCATGCGTCCGGCTCCAACGCATCGCTTGCACGGCAGCGGAGGCTTTCAAGGCAACTTCAAAGGCGTGAAGCTGGCCCTCGTCGCGGGGCGTTTTTCCTTCGAGCATCAAGCGGCGGAGATTGCCATAGGTGCTGACGTTATTGAAACCGTGATCATGCACGCCAAAGTGTGTGACGTGAGCGGGCATCGCTTCACGCGTGCCGCGGATGCCGATGTCCAGCAGTTCTTCGTTGCCGGTCGCCTCAAACGCTAGGATGGCCGATCCGTACTGAAAACCTTGTGTCCACTCGGTCCAACCTTGTGCTTCATACTTGCCAGCACGCGTGATGACCGGGGTCGGGGATCCAGGTGTGAAGCTTCTGGCGATGCGCGGTATCTTCTCCGTGGCCAGTTGCCACAGTGTCTGGCACTTAGGAAGTAGGTCTGCAGGAACGAGTTTAGAATCGACGTTAATCATTGAGCATGACTGAAAGAGTGACAGACTGGGCGAGTAGTTCTTGATGAGTTACTATGACTCGCAGAGGCGGTCTCGGCAACGGTTATACTTTCCTGGCATTATCAGCCTATCTCACGTGATCAATATGCCGCATTTGCCGAAGTCGCTGCAGAAAATCGAGAACTATGCTCGTAGCTTCTCGCATCTCGAATGGGCACCTCTATTAGCGTTGTTGTTGGCCGCTTGCTTGACTTGGGGATTTATCGAATTGGCGGACGAAGTGAGCGAAGGGGAGACCGCGTCGCTTGATGAGCAAATTTTGCTCGCGATGCGTAATCCGGCGAACTTGAATGATCCTATTGGACCGGAGATTGCTGAAGAAATCGGTCGTGATTTGACCGCCCTAGGTGGAATCGCGATTCTTGGGTTGCTCACCGTTTCGACGGTCGTGTTCCTTTTCCTTCTGCCTATGCCCAGGGCGGCCATTTATGTGGCTCTCGCAACCACCGGCGCCGTGGGGATCAGTCTCGTTATGAAATCCGCCTTCGCTCGCCAGCGGCCTGACTTGGTTTCACACGGCTCGCACGTCTATACATCTAGCTTTCCTAGTGGCCACTCGATGATGGCCGCAGCGGTATATCTAACGCTGGGTATGTTGCTTGCCCGCATGTTAGCCAAACGACGTTTGCAGATTCTCGTCGTATCCATTGCCGTACTGTTAACCGTGGGCGTTGGAGTCAGCCGTGTTTATTTGGGCGTGCATTGGCCCACCGACGTCATTGGTGGCTGGGCGGTCGGTGGAGCGTGGGCGCTCGTCTGCTGGTACCTTGCTGGCTGGCTGCAGAGCCGCGGGCAGCTCGAACGCGAAGTCGAAGTGCAGAAAAAAACAACGGAATAGCGGTCGTGAAACTGCTCAGCCTTTCACCGGTGCGAGCAGCGGTAACCGCTCGCGCGAAGAGACAACCACGCCACCGGGACGCTCAACGGTAATCGCAAAGAGTGTTGCCTCGTTGACGGGCACACGAGCATCAATGGGAATAAGCGTGTCGGCATTCGCATCGGCGATGTCGAACACCCCACCGTCGACCGGGTGGGCTTCATTCCGGTCGGCGTCAAAAATCCAAAGTTGGTACTGTTCTTTCGTGGGGTCGTTCTTCGCCAGGCCGTGGAAGCGCATGATGCCTTGTTGCGTTTTGGGATCCCAGAGGACTTCCCCTTCCGCAGTCTTAGCCGTTTCGTCGGCTCCGCGAGTCCAACTCACGCGAATGACTTGCGAGCCAGCTTGCTTCTCCGCGGCGGTCAAACTGGCTTGGAGCTGCTCGGGGGAAAACGACTGAGCTTGCGGAGCGGGTCGCAAGATGAACGCAGCGAACAGAATTGATGCCGCCAGCAGCATCAAACCGGCCCAGTTCCTACTGCTTGGCTGCGAGCTTGGCAAGGCTAGGGTTGCTGGCGAATCTGTGCTAGGTGTCGCACTAGAAGCTGCCAGGATTCGCTCTCGCAGCGAATCCGACAAATCTTCGTCTGCCGCAACGGTCGACGCGAGCTGTACCTCGGTCGCGACAATATCGTACTCGTCGCCTGTGAGGTCGCTCTCTAAGAGTAACGCATCAAGTTCAGCTTGTTCTGCTTCCGACAAACCAAAGAGTGCTTGATCGGCGAGGAGGTCATCGAGGCGATCGCTAGTGGGGCCGTTATCACGATAGGAAGTAGTCATGACGAGACGCCTCCCATCGCGTTAGGCTCACCCAATAACCGTCGCAACTGTTGGAGGCCGCGACGGGCATTGGTTTTGACCGTGCCGAGCGGCATGTCGAGTTTCTGACTAATCTCTGATTGCGTCAGACACGCGTTCAATGCGAGGTCAAGAACCTGTTGTTGTTGGTCGGGTAGTTGATTCATTGCATCACGGGCACGAGCGGCTTCGTCGCTAAGCAGGGCTTGTTGGGCCGGGTCGGTTTGTCTCGGTTCTCCGCTGAGGGAACGGTCGTCGGTTTCAATCTCGCGGTCGGTTGCCGAGTCGATTTCCTGTCGTGTGGTCAAGCGGCGACGATGATCAATCAAACGCCGGCGAGCAATCATCGCAACAAAGGTCGTCTCTGCTGCCACGTCCGCGTCGAACCTTGCGGCATACTTCCATAGTTGAAGGAAGATTTCCTGCGTCAAATCTTCCGCGTCGGCATTCCCGCGGCAATAACGACGTGCCAGCGACCAGACCAGCCCGCCATAGCGATCCATGCAGAGCTCCATCGCCGCGGATTCACCACGAGCAATTCTCGGGAGCAAAGGTTCGTTTATTTCCGACAACGGGGAGTCTTTCAAGGGAAAGAAGATGATCTTTCGCGAGAATCGGATTGAGGGCGGGGTCAGTGATGACCCCGCCCTCGTCCGTAAATCTTGCTTCAATAGTACGTGTGCAACCATGTAACTTATTGGGGTAGCAGCACGGCGTCAATCACGTGGATCACTCCGTTGGAACATTCGATATTGGCAATCACCACCTTGGCATTATTGATCATAATGCCTTTTTCATTGGCCACGATCTTCACTTCTTGCCCAAGCACGCTTTTTGCACTGTCTAGCTTCACAACATCCTCAGCTCTCGCTTTTCCTGAGAACACGTGGTAGGTGAGGATGTCTGCCAACTTCTGCTTGTTCTCAGGCATTAGCAAGGTCTCGACCGTCCCCTTTGGCAGAGCGGCAAAAGCTTTATCGGTGGGGGCCAGTACGGTGAAAGGCCCTTCACCTTGTAGTGTGTCAACCAGACCAGCAGCCTTTACTGCAGCCACCAGCGTGTTGAAATCCTTGTTAGCGATGGCCGTCTCAACGATGGTCTTACCGGCCTTTACAGGTGCTGCATTTCTGGCAGAGCCAGCATGTTCCTGTTTAGGCTCTGGCGGCAGCAACACAGAGTCGATCACATGGATCACACCATTCGATGCGACGAGGTCAGCTTTGATGACCTTCGACTCATTGATGAATAGTGCGTCTTTATTTAGCGACAACTTAATTTCCGACCCCGCGACGGTCTTCGCCTGCTTGTGTTGCTTAGCGAGCCCGATGGCTTGCTCCGCACGCACGTCACCGGCGACGACGTGATACTTGAGAATTGTCGCCAGCTTCTGTTTATTCTCGGACTTCAACAATGTTTCGACAGTGCCCTTCGGCAGCTTGGCGAAGGCCTCGTCGGTGGGGGCAAAGACGGTTAGTGGACCTTTGCTCTGCAGCACGTCAACGAGCCCTGCCGCCTTTGCGGCTGCGACCAGAGTCTTGAAATTCTCTGCCCCGGCTGCGATTTCAACGATGTTGGGCTTCTCATGATGTTTGACTTGGAATCGAGTTGTCGCGGCATGCTCCTGATGAGCTACCGTCGTTTCATGAGCTGACGAACACTTATTTGCCGTCTGTTGCTTCGAGTAGGGGCATTCGCCAGCAACGCTTTGACTGGCAGTAAAGCCAATCAGCAGGACCGTTGAGAATGCTAATAGGTGGGAAGTCTTCACGGGAATCTCCTCAATTCATGTTTGTGCGTTAGAAAAAATCTTTGGGCACCCAGCCGACTGCCTCTTGCAGTGGCGTTACAAACATGGATTTCGCAGAAGGCGAAAGAGTGGATTCAGAAATTTGAGTTTTTTGGCTTTCGAACGCAAGCAGTGTAAGAGAGCTTATTGCTTGCCCAACCGTTGCCCGTCTTGAAGCAGGCGCTCGCGGAGTTGTTCGTAGGGGACTTCTTGAACGGTGAGATCGCCATCAATGGCCATCACCGCCGCGGTGGCAGCAGATTGCCCCAAGGTCATGAAGACCGGCTCCATGCGGATTGAGCCAAAGGCGATGTGTGTTGCCGACAGAGCCCAGGGAACCAAAAGGTTTTCACATTCATCGGCTCGCGGCGTTAGTGCGCGGTAAGAGATGCGGTAGGGCGGGCCGTTCAGTCGGCTTTGAATGTCGCCCTCATTCTTCACCATGCCGTTGTGAACGATCCGTTGGGTGTTGTGTGAATCGAGGGTGTAAGCGCCCAAACCAACCGAATCGACGACCGGCAGTTTATTCCGACAATGTTTTTCGGTCATAACAAATTCGGAAGCCATTCGACGTGCTTCGCGCACATACAAGTTGTATGGCCAGTTGTCATTGTCTGAGAATTCATCTTTGGCGAGTCCCCATATGGCGTGGGCTTTGCGGACGTTCTCTGGCACGCGTGGGTGATTCTGCACGGTCCAGACGAGTCCCAACTGCCAATCGCGATGCTTTTCCGCGACTTCTTCTCGTTCCTTGTGATTGAGTGTGGCCCAGTTCCAATCCGGTCCGTAGTTCCCTGCGATCAAGTCGCAGGAAATCCCACTGGCGTTGTTCGAGTCCGTTTTGCGATTGGGCATGAGATTGGTCTCAAAGAACCGGCTATGCTGACCGACCTCGATTGCGCGAAAGAGAATCTCGTAATCTGAGTCGTCATAGTTCGCGGGCTTCTCAATCATTCGGCGATTCGTCGGCACGTCGGTCAGCACCATACGGTAACAATACGCTTGAAAGCGATGATCGCCTGTGCCAACGGGACCACCCATCGTCGGGTTCACGCCTGGCAACAGGCCGCTGCTTGCATCACCGGGCATGACGTAAGGATCGATGCCATCGGGTAGCTGGCAGCCACGCAGCGGACCGGTGATACCGTTGCCAGCTTCGTCGAATTCGGAATTCGATTCCCGCCCCACGCGAAACGATACCTTGGCTGCCGCCATGAGATCGCCCTCGTAAGAAGCATCGATGAACATCTTTCCTTTGACTTTTTGACCATTCTCCAGGTGCAACGCGGTAATGCGTTTGCCTTCCATCGACACACCCGTTTCCAGATCAATCCTTCCCAGAACGATACCGACGCCGGCCTCTTTAACGAGCTCGTCGAAAACAGCTTCGGCCACTTTGGGCTCGAACGTCGAAGCGAGCTGTCGCTCGTCGTCGAGTGCCGGGGGGCCTTGGCCTTTGTTGGCGAACTCTTCTTGCGGTTCGTGTTCCCAGGCTTCCGCTTGTTGGTAGTGCAAATAGACGCGGCGATAGAACTCGTGACTCAGCCCGCCCAGAATGTCCGTGTTGCCAATGTCGGTCCAACCAAGACCGCTGCTCGTCATCCCGCCGAGATGGCCGTATTGCGAAACGAGAATCACCGTCTTGCCCATCCGTGCCGCTTGCACGGCCGCGGTCACCCCGCCCGAGGCGTCGCCGTAGACGACGATATCAGCTTGTAATAGGCGATCCTCCTTTGCCGTGGCGGGTCGATCTCCGAAAGCGAAGAAGCAAACGCATAAGGAAAAGAGAAGCCGTGTCGGGTGATTCAACATGATTCGGGTCAGCAAACGGAGGACGCAGGACGAAATCGCCAACCGTTTATAACACACCCTGCGGCATGAGATGAATTGCTGACAGAAAAACCCTCGTCCCCATCATGTGGTGAGCATGACGTGGCGAGGGCTCGGTTCTCAAGAGAACGTCAGTAGGGGACGCGGCCGTTACTTGCCTAACCTCGAACGTTTTGCCTTGAGTTGCTGAACTCCACCGCCAACGCTCCTGCGAAGGGATTGACTAGCGGACGGGCTCTGCACGCGGGAGCGTTGGAATTGCTGCCCGGTTGCCCGTTGCGTCGAGAAGTTCGAGGACGAACTTCGACCGCGGAACTGCTGCGGGAAGGATTGCCCGCTGCGATTGCTCGGTGGCGAGACAACCTTTTGCGAATTACCGCGCTGCGTCGGTATTTGCCAATTGCGATTCGTCGGCAGAGCGTTCTGGAAGGTACGACTCTGTGGCGTGCTGCCGATTGCTCGCGACTTGCCGGATTGCTGGACCGTGTTGGATGAACCCGCACGGGCTTGCTCGCGCAGCCGCTGCTGCTGATTCTGCAAGAAGTTGTTGATCGTCTGCTGCTTTTCGCCAAGGCGACGATTCGTTTCTAACTGTTGGTTCGCTTGACCTCGGCTTTGCAAATCCAACTGACGACGAATCTGTGTCGCCTGAGACGTCGTCGCGTTCCGATTCAAGTCAGAACGACCCTGGCCGAGTACTTGTGTTTCGGCTCGCAATCGTTGCGTCGAGTTCGTCGTGATCGGCTTACCGGCTTGGTACTTCTCAGGCAAGCGAAGCGTGTCACGGACAAACTGACTGCCCTTCGCCTTACCTGCGTTGGTTGCTTTATGCAGCACTTCCTGCTGAGCACGGAGGCGAGCCAGGTTGCGAACACGATCGGAACCGCGAAGCGCATCGAGTTGCTGTTGTTGGCTGACGCGTTGCAGCTTTGCCTTGGTGTTGTTGTTCGAGGCAAACTGTCCCAGCGGCACTACCAAGTTGTTCAACTTGTTGGTGCTCGCTTGCAGCACGTTCTTGCCTTTAGGACCTTTGCCCTTGAGGACGATCTCGTCCGGCAGGCGACGATCGAAGTTGGGATTGGCACGCCCATCACGTGGGCCGACGGCTCCGGCACCCTTGCGGAGACCGTCGAAATGGTGTCGGTAATTGTCAATCCAGTGCGGATCGCGTCTTCCGTCATGCCAGCGATGGTATGCGAAGAAAGGATCGTAAAAATGGCTGTGTCCGCGGTGCTTGCGGAGGTGAACGTCGTACCACGGTCGCAAACCGAGTTGCGTGTACTTTGGGTGGAAGCCAAAGTAGTAGTGACGGTATGGTGAATTCACATAAAGGCTCGAAAGGAGCAGCGAGGAATTCACGACATGCCGAGGTGTGTACCGCAGGGTGTGCCAGCGATGGTGACCGTTCCAGAAAACCGGCGCGAACAACAGTCCACGTCTTGCCAGAGGGTAGTCCCAAAAACCGGCGACGTAAACGAATCCCCGAGGCGTCCACACATAATGGTCGGGGGTCCAAATCCATCCCACCTGTCCTGCGTACCAATAGCCAGGACGCCAGACGTAGCGGGCTTGGTTCCAAGTCCAACAGCCGGGAATCCAAAAGTGCGAAGTACTCGGCGCTGGGGAAACGGGACCTTGTTCTAAGGTTTGCGGAGGTTGCGGCAAGAACTGCACTTCTTGTTGACCAGCCGCGGCCCAAAACCCGCTAACCCATTGGAAGCCACCAGGCACCTTTGACCAATGGCCGGGAACCCACTGACGTCCTGGAGGGATCTCGCGCCAGACGCCGCTGATCCAAATGAAGTCGTCTTGCTCAACCGAGAACATCCAGTAGCCAGAGAGCCACTGCACGTTGTTCCCCTCAGGTCGTACTTCGGGTGGCAGCTCGTCAATCGGCTCGGGCGGAGCGCGATCAATAATAGGAGCGTCGGCAGGATCGATATCCAAAGCGATCGGTTCAGCGAATGCTTCGTGAATCGGTCCGCGTTCTAATACGTTGAGGTCCTGTTGCGCATCAACTGCCTGCGGTGGTGCTGGCGGAGCTTGCGCGAAGACCGTCCGCGTGAGGAAGACGAGCGCCAGGCTGATCAGAGGAGCAATGACTAAAGTACGAGTAGGCCGTAGCATGGTGACCTCCATCAAATGGTGAATTTGCTTCGCGGGGCAATTGCCCGGTATTCAAGGTTGCAAGCAGCGTGCCGAAGCGATTTTGGCGGTTTTTCGCGGGTTTCTTAGCGAAACCAGAAGTCAATTTCGTTCTGGAGCGTTATCAGTTCGATCACAGGAAAGTAGCCGAAGGCCGGTCGACGCAGTTACGCGGGTGCGTCAGAATCAGGGCTCGATTTTGAACAGGAGGTAGCAGAGGAAGCAGAGTAGAGTCAAAACTATGACTCTGCTGTCTCTGCTACCCCCTGTTCTAAACCAAATGCATAACACGCTAAGTAAATAGAACCTATGTCGAAATATGCCTCATTGCTAATCTTCGTTCTGCTTTTCAATTCCGCTGCTCCTGTCGCGCATGGCGACGCCAGCTCCGACTTCGCCAAGCTATTGGATGACTCTTGGGAATCGAACATCCAGGAGTACCCACTTTGGGCGACCTCCGCAGGGGACCATCGGTTCAACGATAAATTGCCGGCGATTTCAGTCGCCGATGCCAAGCGTCGTAGCGAGAAGACGCGCGGATTTTTAACGCGGTTGGAAGCGATTGATCGATCGCAGCTCAAGCTGGCAGATCAGACCAATTACGACATCTTTGCTCGCCAACTGAAGGAAGATCTCTCCGAGTTTCAGTTCGGGACTCACCTGGTGCCGATCAGCAATCGCACCGGCTTTCACATCGAGTTCCCCGAACTGCGTCGTGATGTGCCGTTGGAGAACACCAAGGACTACGAGAACTACATCGCTCGTCTAAATGGTTTCGGGCAATACGCAGACGGCCACATCGAATTGATGCGTGCGGGGATCGAAGCTGAGAAGACGCTTCCTGCGGTCATTCTAAAAGGCTACGAGCCGACGATCGAAGCACATATCGTCGAAGATCCGAAGAAGAGTTTGCTGTATGAACCCATGAAGGAGTTCCCCGCGAATGTCCCCGAGAGCGAGCACGAGCGTCTGAGGGCTGAAGCCCGCACGGCGATTGCCGAAAGCGTCGTGCCTGGCTACCAACGTTTCGCAGACTTCATGAAAAACGAGTACGTACTTGCGACGCGTGGTTCGATCGGAGCTTCGGCACTTCCCGATGGTCGTGATTTCTATCGTTATCGGGTTCGTCGGTTCACGACGCTCGATCAGACGCCGCAAGAGGTCCACAACATCGGGCTCGCCGAGGTGAAGCGGATTCGTGCGGAGATGGATGACATCATTGAGGATGTCGGCTTCGAGACCCCGGAGGGGAAGGAAACGTTCGAAGCATTCACGGACTTTCTCCGCACTGACCCCCAGTTTTACGCACCCAACGCGGAGCAACTGCTCAAAGAAACGGCAGCGATTCTCAAGCGGGCCGATGGCGAGCTGCCAAAGCTGTTCGGCAAGCTGCCTCGCACTCCCTACGGCTTGCGTCCCGTGCCTGATTACATCGCTCCGCGGACGACGAGTGCCTATTACCAACGCCCGGCGGGTGACGGTACGCGGGCCGGGTTCTTTTATATGAACACCTTCAACATCAAGAGCCGTCCGCTCTACACGTTGGAGGCACTTTCGCTGCACGAAGCGGTGCCGGGTCACCATTTGCAATTGGCACTGCAGCAAGAGATCGAAGGGATGCCGAAGTTTCGTCGCTTCTCGAACTTTACTGCTTACATCGAAGGTTGGGCGCTCTACTCAGAACGGCTTGGGCTGGAGATGGGATTCTACGAAGAACCCTACAGCGACTTTGGCCGTCTGACGATGGAAATCTGGCGGGCGAGCCGGCTGGTGGTCGACACCGGCATCCATTTCTTCGGCTGGACGCGCGGACAAGCGATTGAGTTTCTGCGGTCCAATTCGGCCATGAGCATGCACAACATCGAAGCAGAAGTCGATCGTTACATCGGCTGGCCCGGGCAAGCACTGGCGTACAAAACGGGCGAGTTGAAAATCCGCGCATTGCGAAAACAAGCGGAAGACGCGCTAGGAGACAAGTTCGACATCCGCAGCTTCCACGATATGGTGCTAGCCAGCGGAGCGATTCCGCTGGATGTGCTAGAGGGGAATGTGCAGCGGTGGATTGAGGAGCAGAAGTAGTCAGGCTATTGGTGGCGAATCAAATTGGTCATCCCGACCCGACCAAGGTGATTCCGCCGACAATCAAATACATCACCAGCAGCAACCACCAAGTAAACACGACCAGCCGGTTGGCTTCGTAGCCCAGGGCGTAGCAGACGAGTCCGCCGAGAGCGACGAATGCCAGCAGCAGCGACATTGTCTCTCCGCCAAAAAGCCGACTGAACGCCAGCGTAAGCGCGGCGACGGTAAAAGCAATCAGCATCTGTTGCATCGAGAAGCGGATTTCCCAGCGGGGACGCTCAGTCGCTTGCGTTTCTGCTTTCATCGCGGCGATTTGTTCTGCGAAGCTGCCGGTATCGGAGGGGTCTGCCGCCTCGCCTTCCAGCATGGCTCGCAGCTCCGCCTTGCGGCGTTGGCGGCGTGCGATCAGTGCCCGCTCTTCTTTCATCACGAAGTACCAGCCCACAGCGACCAGAGTCACGAAGCCCCAAAACAGCAGATTACAGCCGCCCATTTGCGTGTAGACGGTCAACCCAATGGCCAGCACCGCGGTGAGAATCAGCAGGTGCTTCATCGAGAAGCGAAACTCGGTCAGCCACTTCGCGTCGAGTTCGATCGGGGCAACCGTCTGCTCGTCGTAGACTTCGTTCACATCCACCGAGAGGCCGGCACGCTTGACTTGGTCCGCCGTGCGTCGCTTCTCATGCTCGAGAACCTCGGGATCAACCGGCTCCAGTTCGAGCTCAAAATCATCGTCGTCATCGTGAGGATCATTTACAGGCATGGTGCTATTGTTGACAGAGAGTTAGGGTAATGACAAGCAGTGTCTATGGACCCGCCCTCCTTTCGATCGCCGTGTTTCCATCCAATGCACTTACTACTCACTGCTCTTGGCAGCTACGGCGATGTTCTCCCGATGGTGGGGATCGGCTCTGCGATGCGTTCTCGCGGCCACGAAGTGTCGATCATCACCAACCCGCACTTTCGACCGGTTGTTGAAGGGGCCGGTCTTGAGCTGGTGCCAATTGGAACGAATGAAGAGTACGACGAACTAGTTGATCACCCCGCACTTTGGCAGCCGATTGCTGGGCCGAAGTTCTTGCTCGAGTTTACGGCAAGTTACCTTGGTGAGCTTTATGAATTGATCGAGGCAAACATTCAATCAGGCGAAACCGTGCTCGGCTCTCATGGGCTCGATCTCGCGGGGCGCATCTATTCTGAGAAGCATCTCGTTCCCCAGGCGACCATTCACTACGCCCCGCTCGCTCTGAGGACGGTTTACGACACGCCGAATTTCATCGGAGCGTTCACCCAACCACCAACACCACGTTGGATGAAGCGATTCCAATTTTGGCTGGGCGATAAACTGATGATCGATAAAGCGCTAGGCGGCGAAGTCAATTCACTACGGTCGGAACTTGGGCTCGCACCAGTGTCGCGTCTCTATCGTCAGTGGCACAACTCACCGCAGCTCACACTGTGCCTGTGGCCTGAGTGGTTTGGCCCCCGCCAGCCCGACTGGCCTGATTCGGCGAGCTTGGTTGGGTTTCCGCTGTGGGATTCTGACGCTGGCACAGAACTTTCCGACGACGTGGTCGATTTTCTTGAAAATGGGGACGCCCCGATCGTTTTCGCCCCCGGGTCGGCGAATACGCAGGCAGAGAAGTTCTTCGCCACGGCTGTCGAAGTCTGTGAGCGGCTAGCACAGCGAGGCATCCTGCTCACGAAGTACCCCGAGCAACTCCCGCAGAATCTACCCGCGACGATCCAACACTTCAGCTTCGTTCCGTTTAGCAAGCTGTTGCCTAAAGTCGCCACGCTGGTTCATCATGGGGGCATCGGCAGTAGTGCGCAAGCTCTGGCAGCAGGCGTTCCGCAGCTCGTCATGCCGATGGCCTACGACCAACTCGACAACGCCACACGTTTGCAACGCTTGGGAGTCGGCGACTGGCTCATGCCCAAACATTTCAATGCTAACAAAGTCGCAAACCGCCTGGCCGTGCTGCTTCAGCATCCCGGCACCCGCAAACGTAGCAAGGAACTTGCACGCCGTTGCGCTGAGAGCAACTCTCTCGAAGCCGCTTGCGAACAGCTCGAGTTGCTTGCTCAGCATGAATGAAAGTCGATCTATCTCCAACTTAGTCGGTCTGCGAAAGCGTTCCTTACAAGAAAAACAATTCGCCCGTCTGTGAGTTTTCTCTCTATTCTCACGCAAGATTGCAGCAACAATAGTGACTAGGCTTGGGGTTCGAGGGACTTGTGATTGTCGCGGCACCTGAAATCTCCTAGGAGCGATTCGATGGCCAAAGTGATGACTAAAAGCAGGTGGGGATGCCTCATCGCGACTCTCTTCTTTCTGACTTCCGTAGGCTGCGAATCGCCTGAGCTGCCGGGTGTAATCGCTGATGATACCGAGACAGAACAAGTGGAAGCTGTCTCAGAAAAGACGGCGACAGCCGACGGCATGAAGCCTGATGCAAACAACCCAAAGCCGCAAGACAAGCAGGTGGCCGCTCCGATGCCGATGATGATGAAGGCTCCCGATCCCGCCTCAATTGTCTTCAAGGATGATGTCTCTTCAAATGTTGAGCCACCAACGGGGCTTGATGGTTTGGTCTTCCTGGATCAGAAAGAAGAGCGAGTGCGGCTAAGCGACTACCTCGGCAAGAAGAACGTGTTGCTGGTTTTTACTGAAGGGTTCTCGAAGATGTTGTGTCCTTTCTGCACAACACAGACCTCGCGGCTGATCGCGAATTACTCGAAGTTTGCCGAACTGGATACGGAGGTGCTGGTCGTTTATCCCGGCACGCGGGATCACATTGACGAGTTTATTGAAGCCGCCACGAAGACCGAGAAGAAGCAAGTCGACCAAGTGCCGTTTCCGTTGCTCTTCGATGAGCAACTGGCCGCGGTTGGATTCTTCGGGATCGAGTCGAACCTGGCACATCCCTCTTCTTACTTGATCGACAAGCAAGGCAACGTGCGCTTTGCCTACGTGGGCGTCGATATGTCCGCCGATCGACCTTCAGTGAAGTTGCTACTTGAAGAAGCGAAAGCCGCCCAGGGAGAGTAAATGCTTCTCAATAGATATCTTTCTTACCCTCACCCTAGCCCTCTCCCGCAAGCGGGAGAGGGAACTTTGGATGGACGCTAAGCTTTTCTCAGGAGCAAGCCTTGTCAGAGTCCGTCTCGTCACAGGAGAAAGCTGCTCTGCTGGCTAAAGAGCGAGGGCTGCTCACTGAGGACAGTTTCAGGCAGGTTCAAGAGCGAGCTGATCAAACGGGTAGCAGCGTCCTCGATGTTGCTGTTGAGCTTGATCTTCTGTCACCCGTGCAGGTTGATTGGCTCTCAGCACTTGCCGATCCGCAAAGTATAGCGCCGGGATACGAGTTGCTCGATGTCTTAGGGCGGGGCGGCATGGGCGTGGTTTATTTGGCACGCCAGGAGAAGCTCAATCGCAAGGTCGCTCTGAAGGTGATCCACCTGGAACGCCTCAACAGTTCGAACGTGTTGGGGCGAACCCAGCGCGAGGCGCAGGTCACCGCCGGTCTGCGGCATCCGCATATCGTCGCGGCTTTCGACTTTGGCATGCATCAGGGGCGTGCGTTTTTGGCGATGGAACTGGTCGAAGGAGAGGATCTCGACTCGTACCTCACGCGGAGCGGGCGTTGCGATGAGCGGGTGGCTTGGTCGATTATCCGCCAAGCCGCGTCCGCGCTGGCCTACGCAGCCGGGCAGGGCGTCGTCCATCGCGACGTCAAGCCGGGCAACATGCTGCTTACCGAACCGATTCCCGGGGTAGAAGTTGGCGAGGGAGTGCCGTTCGTGAAGGTCGTCGACTTCGGTTTGGCTTTCCAATCTGAAGAAGTCGACGCGACACGCCTCACTGCCGCTGGGGGAACACTCGGCACCCCGGCATATATGGCGCCTGAGCAACTCCAATCGACCGATGTCGATCAGCGGGCCGATATCTATGCTCTCGGTGCAACAGCTTTTCATCTGCTTGCTGGAGAGTCTCCCTTTCAGGATTCAACGCCGATGGACGTGATGGTTGCCAAGACGACCGGCAACCAATCCTGGCGTGAGAAACTTCCAGAAGATGTTTCTGAAGCCTCGCGAAAACTGGTCTTATCGATGACCGACCATCAACCTGCAAATCGCCCAGTCGATTATAGCGCGTTGCTCAGGTCGATCGATGAAGTGCTCGGCAAGGCTCCCGTAACGCGCTCTGACTTGTTGGCGACGCAAGTTCTTACGCCAAACCAAACGCGAGCAATCGTCGGGCCGTCCACCATGGCGACGGATACCGTGGCGGACGAATCGATCTCCTCGACAGTGGACACACCAGCTTCGAGATCTGCTGCAGGAAGCAAGAGCGGTATTCTCGTGGGAACGGTGGTCGGAGTCGTCGCGGCAGTTGGTGCGTTTCTGAGTGTACGCGCTTTCTTAGACGCTTCCTGGTCCGCTCCGGATATGCCAAGTGCTGCGAAAAAAAAGGTTGAGCCTGAGTACGTTCTTTCGGACGAGGTGAGCATCCTGTTCAACGGTATTGACGCGCCTTTCGGGCGGGGGATCAGCCCTGGCGGGACTTGGCGGCCTCAGCAGACCGAGGCTTTTGGCAACGTGCTCGTAGGGGACGAAGGTGCTTCTCTCGGTTATGATGTTTCTAAGTTGCTAGGTGCGAGATTTCAAAGTTCCTATCAACTGCAGTTACGCGTGGTGATAGATCAGGACGATGTCGCCGAGATTTCGCTAAACGGCTTACAGGACGTGACGACTGGGAATATTCCCGCGGTTCGTATCTCGGCAGAGCACGCGCAGTTTGGCATGATCAATGAAAGATCGCGAGAATTCGCACCCACCAAAGAGCCGACAGTCATCCAACTGAATGAGTATCAGGATGCCGCGGAGTCGCCCCAAGAGAATCTACTGAGAATCGCCAGCCATCAGGGGCATTGCTTTATCGAATTGAATGGGCAACTCTTGCACACGTTACCTCGGAAAGGCGAAGCAGCGAAAGCTTCTTCCAAGGGTCGCCTTGTGGAAGTCGTGACTCTTTCGGTGAGGCAAGGCAAGCCCTTATTTGCGGATATGAAACTAATTGGGATCCAGCCAAGTCAGAAATGAAACGAGGGTGAGTTAGGATGAGTTCCGAAGGTGAAAGTGCCGACTCGCTCGCTGACCAGGATCGTCCTGAGTTCATGGTCGTCCTCGGTTTGTTGCCGCCCTACACCGAGGAGGATATTCACAAGGCCTACTTCGAGAAGGCCAAAGCGGCACATCCTGACCATGGCGGCAGTACGGGCGACTTTCATCAGTTGCACGAGGCCTTCGAAAGTGCCATCCACTACATTGAGCATCGCACCGACAAACGCTCGTGGATTGCTTCGCAAGTCAAGAAATACATGCAGCAAGACATGGCGCTCCTTCGGCTGAGAGAGCTGGGAGTCGAAATCGAGTATGAGGTCATCGACTGGCTGCGAAAGTCTTTCGGTGACTTCGCGGAACTGACGGAGAAGGTCATCCGAGTACGACTTGCCGATTCGACCGGCGGCAACGAAGTACTCGAATGTATCGCTGAGAACGCCAAAGTTTTTCACGGGCTTCTCAGGCTAGAATTACCGAATTGCCAGGTCGCTGATGCCGCAGTCAGCGCTCTCTCAGGCTTGGAGCTTCTCGAACAACTCGACCTCAGCGGTAATCGCATCGGCAGAGCTTCTCTAGGTGTTCTGCTTGAGCTTCCCGAACTGAAGGAAGCGGTCGTGACCAACACGAACATCGGTTGGTTCGGACGCCGCAAGCTGGGGCGGCTGAGTGTCAAAAAACTGAGTTGATCCGCGAATGGACTTATGCAGGCTGAGGGACATCAGCTGCGTTGATTTCAACATGATCGACACGGTGGCCTGTAGATTTGACATTCATAATTGCGGACTGAATCGCTGATTCAAGCGACTCGGCCTCGCGATGAAAATCAATGCTGAAAATCCCGTTGGAAGTACCAGGGGTCCCATCGTCGCAGCCTGCGGCGAAAAGCGCGTCAGCTAGTTCCTCGGTTAGTTCGACAGCGCCACTGAGTACGAGGCTAAATTCATATTTTGCCATAGTTCATTGCCTTCCGCGTTACGATCCATGAGAGCAACGATTTACTGCCCGGCGGATGTCTTTCGCATGATCTTCCGGATTTCGCGGTGTTGAGTAGACGGCTTTCTTGCAACCATCGCGGCTCTGTTGTGGACAAAAAATCCTGCCCCAGACGTGTGCGCGCCCTGATGCCTTCAGTACTACCCAACCTTTGCTTTCCGCATAACTAATGGCAGCATGAATATGTTTGTTGGGATGTTTGGCCACAGAGTTAGCTCAAGCTGCTGCTACAGTTCAAAGCTTAAAGGTATTATACCCACCTACAGGTTACGCTTACAGAGCAACAAGAGTCCACCACCCAAGGCGATCAGCAATGATGCAGGCTCAGGAACAGCGACGACCGAAAAATCAATATAGCCTGTTGTCCTAGCAACTCCCCCAGGGTTGAAGGCATCTGATCGTTGTATCTGGAGCTCAATACTGTAGTCTCCTGGCTCGAAAGAGCCTAACGAATGCAAATATTCGTGCGGGCCAAAAATAGTTGCGGTGGCGCTAAGTCCATACTCAATGGAAGCGATGACTTTAATGAGATTACCATCTGTGGAATGCTCTACCTGGACGCTTGCGGAGGTTGGGAAGTGCGCCAGTTGGGGTAGTGTGAGGAGCAATGGCGCACCTGATGTTAGTTGGACACTGTTTTGTGAAGGTGTCGCGGGTGGGTCCTGGAACGGTGGAAAGAACTTCCAATAGCGACCAACATCTTCAGGAAATTGCGGTCTTATTAAGGGTTGCCGACCGCCACTACCGTCGCTGGTGATGTTTCCTAATTCAGTTGGTGGGCAGTCTGTACAAGTCGGTACGAAAACCGTGTTTCCATCCGCATCTTGCTCGATAACGAGGAGATTGGAGTACGCTACTGTGCTGTGAGAAAAGAGGACTGTCAAGATTACTTGGTACAGTAATTTCCAGCTCATGATTAAACCACTTTCGATAGCCTGGTACAAACGCCGTATTGCCTTTCTGGCCGAAAGTGAAACGCGATTGTCACTGAAAATCGACGAAATCTGTGAATCGATGCACCTAATAGCGCACAACAGGTTGCCATTGGCTGGCCGTGCGAGTGTCCCCTTGAGGGGTGACAATCGGAGGCGCGGCGGGAGCGACTCCGGCCGCTTGCAGCGAAGCAACACGAGTGGAGATCTCCGGCTGGAAACGATTGATCGTTAACGAACGTTGATAGTTGGCGAGTGCCTGTGCGTGATCGCCGGACATTTCGCGCAGGCGGCCCAAAGCTGTGAGCGCACGGCTATTCTGTGGTTCGATGGTGATCGCTTCGACAAGTTTCGTCGTGGCTTGTGGCAGTTGGTTGCTTTCCTCAAGCAAGCGCGCCAGTTCGATCCGCGGATCGGCTAGCTTCGGGCTCCGCTGTGCCCAACCTTCGAGCAATCGGAATGCAGCATCAGGGCGGTTGGTCTCGCTCAGGAGCACGGCCAGCCCGCGGTAACATTCCGTGTGATTGGGGTCGTATTCCAAGCACTGATTGTAGAGTTGCTCCGCCTGGGCCAGATTTGCCGTGTTGTTTTGCAGCTTGGCGGCTTTGTGTGTTGCCGCGGCCAAGTTGTAGTAGCTGGTGGCGTCTTTGGGATTGGTGGCCACGGCACGCTGGAACTGATCGGCCGCCTGCGCGTAGTTGCCGGACTGATACAGACGCACGCCCTCGGCATTCATCGCGTGGGTATTCATTTGCTGGCAACCTGAAGCAACCAGGCAGGGCAGAGCGGCGGCGAGCAATCGGGAAAGCGTCGAATTCGACATCACGGGCAACGCGCGGAGCGTTCTCCTCGGGCGGTACAGTTAGTTCCGTCGCGGAGCGTAGCGAAGAGTTTTCAGAGCTGCAAGTTCGGCTCAAAGAGGTTGCTAGCAGTGGACTCCTCCTGAGCCGCCAGGCGTAAGCCGGCGGGTTGAACTCTCACTGGCTCAACCCGCCGGCTTACGCCTGGCGGCTCACGGGGCGTTGCAATCGTTACGGCCCTCACAAGTGCGACTTTCGCGTAAGTTTCCGCAGAATTCCAGGGTCGAATCCTTTCTCAGATTTGCAATGTCGCCGAAATCGGGAATGTTTGCGTGACCTCCCAAGTCACTCATAAGCTAAGCTCCCCGCTGGCTCCCCTTCCCGCCTCGCGACCCCCTCGCACAGGAGACTCCCACCGTGGCCAAGACTTCAACTGCACGCAAGACCAAGTCCACTTCGAAGAAGACCGCCAGCTCGACGAAGGCCAAAACTGCCTCAGCGAAGAAGCGTACCGCCAAAAAGCCTGCCGCCAAGAAGTCAGCCAAGCCGCGTAAGGCGAAACCTCCCGGTGAAGAAGAAGTGACCATCGACCGTCGCCGTGGTCAGCGTCGCGAAGAAGCGACAGATGCCGCACCGAAGGCCGAACGTCGCGATAAGGTGCAGCGTCGTCGCCAGATCGATCCCACCACCTGCGAGCGTGATTATTCCGAAGCCGAAGTGGAATTCATGAACGCCATGGACGAATACAAACGGACCAGCGGCCGGATGTTCCCAACCTGCAGTGAAGTGCTGGAAGTGATTACTTCCATCGGCTACGCCAAAGTCACGCCTGCTGAGCTAGCGATTCTCGGTCGTGCTCCCGTCGCACAGGAAACCGAAGAGGGAACTGTTGAGGAAGGAAACGAAGAGGCTGGCGAATTCGCGGAAGAGGCTGAATTGGTTAGCTAAGCTGGAAGCGGAGAAGTGTCCAGGTTTTGAGAACGCCGTGGTGAGAGCCGCGGCGTTCTTTCGTTAAGGAAGGGAATCCGCAACGATGTCGCGTAACTCTTCGGGACTGACTTCACCGAGTTGCTTCCCACGTGCGTCGAGTTTCTCGTTGACTTTGATGGCCGTCTCTTGCATCACGCCATGCGTCTCTTCCGAACCTCCGGCCAACACAAAGTTCTTGCCGCGCGTCAGGCGTTTATGGCCATCTTCGGCATCAAAAGCCAACCCAAGTAGGGCAGCGTTTCTGTTGGGACCCTTTTCATCGGGCTTCTTGGGAAGTCGTGAACTCATGGATGCTTCACTTTGGGTTGCAGTCGATGGCGGATCGTGACGGTCATTGCCGCTCGTACTATCCTAGGCACTGGCAGCACTGAGGCAAGTCGAGTGCTGTAGGACGGCCACTCCTGGCCGTCGCTGGGCACACCGCACTGTGGCTGACGGGCAGGAGTGCCCGTCCTAAGCTGCGATCAATCAGCGACGACGGCTCCAGGCCCGTAAGGCGTTCTCGGCTGCCTCGCGACTATCTTTCGTCGCGTCCTTTTTCGGAAGCGGAGGCAGCTTGCCGGGCTCTTTCTTCTTTTTCGAATCAGAAGCCTCATCGATGGACGAATCCTCTGGCGACTCTTCGTCTCTTACGTCGGCCGTGTCGAGGGCTATGGTTTCCGTCGGTTCGCTGGGCAGCTTGTCCTTTGGCAACGGAATAGCACTGGTCTCGTCCATCTGCATCGAGAGAGTTTCTCCTGGACGTTTGACGGGCTCGTCGGGTCCGAGGAGCCAACTGTCGATATCGAGTTCCACTGAGTCGCCGGTCGGGATGTTGGCGGCTCGCTCAACAGCCTCGGCGACGGACTTCACCTTGGGCAACTTCTCGTTCTTCAGGCCGCTACTAATACGGACCTGAAACTTCAACGGTCCAACGACAAGCTCGTCGCCAGCTTTGAGCTCGACTTCGCCTTCGGTTTTCTGGCCGTTGACGAGCGTTCCGTTGCGGCTGCCAAGATCTTTGACCGTGACGCGATTTTCTCCGCGTGAGATCATGCAGTGCTTGCGACTTATGGACGTACTACCGACGCACAGGTGGCATTCTTGGCTCCTGCCAATGGTGAATTCGCTTTTTTTGACGACGATTTTTGCGCCCTTTTTGGCGCCCGCCAGCACTTTTAGAGTGACTTCCATTGCCCCATTCCAGTCATTAGAAAAGGTGCCTCCCCTCAAAAAAACACACGCAAGGGTGTAAAGACCCCACACGGCAGCTATCAACGCAGCAACGCGTAGCAGCCAACTGCCAGCAATCCTGGCTTGTGATTGAGGATATTATTTCGCTGAGCGAAGCCCCCCACGGGCTGTTCAGCGGGAATAGTCGTTTCGTGTCTGTATTATAAACCAACGCAAATTGTATACAATGACATTCGCGTTAATATAATTCTATCTCAATAGCCAAATAAGGCCATCCTTTGACTCGTAGCTTTCGCGGCGATCCGCACGATTTCTTGTCCATCAAACGAGATCATGCCGTCTTATTGAGAATCGTCGAGCGAGCGTCGACTTCTTGAATGGGGCTATCTCTTGCGGACCCACTCATCGGAAGTAAGTCGTTTCTCAATCTTTGTTTGCGTTGATTCTTGGGATTCCCGAAGAGGCTCAGCCGGATTGAGCAGTAGATCAAGCGATTCTGCAATTCGATTCGCCCAATTTTCACATGCTTTGCTAATGTCGACGTGCACCCCAGAGGCCTCCTGGATGCCTGAAAGTTCCTCCGCATAAGGAGACGCTGACAGCAGCAACGCCCCATGCTGCAATACGGCCCCGCGACGACGTCTTTGAGCGCTGCCTAAGATTTTGATCGAACCGGGTGCAGTTTCAGTCGGCACTACCAAGTCGTCGTCGGTACGTCGCTGAAAACAGAGAAAGGGCTCATCAGGCTCATCTTCTGTGGGCAGTTTCTTGGCGAAGTCGTCCCAGAATTTCAGCGTAATATCCTGTTGAGCTAGAGCATCAATCGCCGCTTGGTGGACGACGCGGTAAATCCGGCTCGGCTCCTGAACTGCGGCGTGGTCTGAAGGCAAGCATAGAGAGTAGGTGAGTTCCTGATCGTGCAGCAGCGTGCCGCCGCCCGACAATCGGCGCACCACCGGCAACGACTGGCTACCCGTGTGCGATTGGCGGTCTTCGTACTTTTGAAAGTAACCCAGCGAGAGTATTGGCTCGCTCCACTGGTAGAAACGGAGCGTTGCAACGCCCTCGTCCGCCGCTTCCTCAAGTAAGCACTCGTCCACAACCATGTTCCGCACACCCGATTGGGGCGGATCGATGATCAAGCGGCAGGGGAACATAGTTCGTAGTTCCGCCTTTAGGCGGCTTACGGTCTACACATTGTTGAAGCTAGAAACCGCCTGAAGGCGGAACTACAAACTTAACTACAAGGACACATTAACACCGGCTGCCGCGCGGCTTGCACTTCATTGGGGCGGCTGATGGCTGTGGTGTGCGGCGATTCATGGAGCAGTTCGGCGTCCTCTTCGGTGATCTTGAACAGGACTTTGGCGAACGCGTCGAGCGTCTCTTTGCTTTCCGTTTCGGTTGGCTCGACCATGATCGATTCGGGGACGGTCAGCGGAAAGTAAACTGTTGGGGCATGGAAGCCGTAATCGAGCAGCCGCTTCGCGAAATCCATCGCCGTGACGTCTTTCTCCTTTTTCATGGCTGCCGCGCTGGCCACAAACTCGTGCATGCAGCGGTCACCCTGTGGGACCGGCAGGATGTTCTTCACCTGGCTGAGTAGGTAATTCGCGTTTAATACAGCATTGTCCGAAACGGCCCGCAACCCATCGGGGCCGTGAGTACGAATGTAGCAGTAAGCCCGGAGCAGCACACCGACGTTGCCAAAAAAGCCGCGAACACGACCGACCGACTTGGGGCGATCGTTGTCGAGGTGATATTTCTCGCCCCGCTTCACAACAACTGGTGCAGGCAAATAGGCTGCTAACTTCTCCGCCACACAAATCGGCCCCGCTCCAGGACCGCCGCCACCATGCGGGCCGCTGAAAGTCTTGTGGGGATTGTAATGTTGCATGTCCGCGCCCCCACTCCCCCCAGAACCCCAGTCTCCCGGGCGGGTCACGCCGAGGATGGCGTTCATGTTGGCCCCGTCGAGGTAGACCAGCCCGCCCCGCTCGTGCACCGCGTCGGCGATCTCCGCCATTGCCGGCTCGAAGATGCCAACCGTATTGGGGTTCGTGATCATCAGCACGGCAATCTGGTCGTCGAGCTTCCCGCGGAAGTCTTCCATGTCAACGCTGCCGTTGGTGAGCGTCTTCACAGTGACGACTTCAAAGCCCGCCATCACGGCGCTGGCAGGGTTCGTGCCGTGTGCGTTGTCGGGCACTAATACTTTGCGGCGTTGCTGGAGTTCGTCGATGTCCTCAAAGTAAGCCGCGGCGACCAAGAGTGCCGCGTACTCGCCATGTGCTCCCGCCGCAGGTTGGAGTGAGCAAGCCGGCAGGCCGGAGATTTCCTGCAGATACTCCTGCATCTCGTAGAGCACATGCAGCATCCCCTGCAGCGTTTCTTCCGGCTGATAGGGGTGCAACGCCGCGAACGCGGGCATTGCCGCGGCCCGTTCGTTCCGCTTGGGGTTGTACTTCATCGTGCAACTGCCCAGCGGATAGAAATGCGTGTCGACCGACATATTCTGGGTCGAGAGGTTCGTGAAGTGCCGCACAACCTGCGGCTCAGAAACCTCTGGCAACTCGGGCGGCGTCTCTGCCAGCGATGCCGCAGGCAGCAAGTTACCGAGCCGTTGCTCAGGGACATCACACTGCGGTAATCGACCACCACGGGCGCCGGGCTTGGAGAGATCGAAGAGGAGCTGGGTGTCGCGGGAGTTGCGCATATCGTTTCGTGTTGGTGTTTACTAATACACGTAAATACTACACTTAGTTTAACGCACAAGAAGGCTACGAGCTACGGCTTGCGGGGTTAAGCAGCTAGCGGGAGCTTTAGTAGAAGTTAAAGTTCAGACCTTCGACAGGACTCTCTGCCTCTTCCGGCTTGGGGGCCCGTTTGTTGTTCAAGCCCTTCCACTTTTCGAGTTCTGCTTGCAATTGCTTGGCCTTTTCGGGCTTGTCCCAAGCTTCGTAAAGTGCAACTAACCGCATTGTCGCTTCGGGCACCATAAATCGGTAGCGAATCGGAATTGAAGCGATGTTTTTGGTGAGGTTCTGATGACTATCCAGAAGCAACGGTTCTGCTTCAGCGAACTTGTTCTGTCCCAGGAATATTTCCCCAAGAAGGCTTGTCGCGTCGTGGCGAACGAACCAGTCCGGAGAACCTTTTGTTGTTTCGCGAATCCATTGCAATGGTTCCTCAGCATTCGAGTGCTTGCCTTGTTTAATCAGGCAGTAAGCGTTGCGCTCAATGGCAAAGAGAATTGAAGCGCCATCTTGCTCACGCCCAAGTTTTTGAAGGTCTGTCGCGTAGGTACCGTAGAGTTCTTGTGCTTCGGAATACATTGCCCTTCGTTCGCACAGAAATGCTAGGTTGTCCGTTGAGGAGAGCGTTTCGGGGTGAACATAGCCAAGCGCTTCACGGCGCAGTTTCACGACTTCTTCCGCTAACGGGAAAGCCTTGTCAAGAAGTCCTAGGGCGATGTAGAGGTGAGCCAGATCATGCATCGTTTGCAGGGTCGAAGGATGTGCCACACCAAGGACTTTCTCGCGAAGGCGAAGGGTTTCCGTGTACAACTCGCGCGACTTCTCCGCTTGGCCTTTGTTCAAGTAAAGACGTGCTAGTAGATGCATCGACTCAAGCGTAAGTGGGTGGTCCCTTCCGAGTTTTCGCTCGAATTCCCCCTTGGCTTCTATAGCAAGGGGGAAAGCTTCTTCAATCCGGCCTGCCAGTAGGTAAATTCCTGACAAATTATGCTTCGAGGTGATGGTTTCGAGATGATCCTCACCGAGCGTTTTGCGTTGCAACGCAAAAGCTTCTTTCTGAAGGCTGAGAGCTTTCTCACTTCGCCCTGCTTGTTGATAGGTGCTGGCCAAGCTCGACAAGGTAGTTAGTGTGTTGATATTCTCTGCGCCAAAAAGTTCCCGCATTAAGGCTAGCGTTTCTTCATAAAGCGCCACGGCTTTGTCAAGCTGTCTCGTTGTCAAATAAGCCTTAGCGGTGTTATGCATTGAAACCAGGGTTTCAGTATGTGTCTCGCCAAGCACTTTCTTTCTCAATCGCAAAGTCTTTTCGTGCAACCTAAGTGCTTCTTCAGACTGCCCCAAGTTGAGTAAGGCTTCCGCGAACTTGTTGCTCGCATCAAGCGTCTTGGGGTCTTCTTCACCTAGATTCTCGACGCGATACTTCAACAACTCTTGAACAAGTTGGGAGGACTTTTTCCATTGCCCTTGACGATGAAGTGATTCAGCTAAGAGTTCCACCGCCCGCACTCGCAGTGGGTGGAAAGGAGGCAAGCTGTCGTGGCTCTCGAATAACATACTTTCCAATTGTTCAATGGCCGCGGCATGCTTCCCAGATTCTTGATAGGACTTTGCGAAACCTAAAACCGATTTCAGCGTGTAGAGATGATCTGCTCCTAAATGTTTCTTCATCAGGCTTTGTGTTTTCTCGTGAAGCAAAAACGCTTTCTTTTTGTCGCCCGCTCCATAGTAGGTGTGGGCTAGGTTGTTCATAGCCAAGAGCGTGGTCGGATGGTGCGGTCCCAGCTGGGCCTTCATCAATTCAAAGACCTCCTGTTGAAGTTCAAGCGCTTTCTCTGCGTTGCCCGCAGAGCTATAGCTGGTCGCCAGATTGCCCATCGAAGCCAGCGTGTCCGGATGGTTAGGCCCCAACTGTGCGGCAAGCTTTTCGTGGGCCTGCTCTTGCAGTTTGAGAGCCTCGTCAGACCTGCCCTCGGCTTCGTAGCTAACGGCTAAATTGTTCACGTAAGTGAGTGTGTTGAGGTGTTCCGCCCCCAAAACTTTGTGTGCCAAGTCTACGGCTTCCTCTTGCATGGGTAGTGCGGTCTTCCAGTCGCCAGATTCTCGATAGGCTCCCGCCAAGCTATCGATCGAGGAGATTGTGTAAGCGTTGTCCGCCCCTAACGTTTTGCGTCGTAGCTCGAGCGTTTTCTTGTGTAACGCTATGGCCTTCGGGAACTCACCCAAGTCGGCATAAATGTTTGCGAGGGTGTGTTGAGCTCGAAGCGTCATGGGGTCATCGACGCCAAGGCTTTCTTGCCAAAGCCGAACGGCCTGCTCGCACAGCGTCTCGGCCTCTTCAGGAACTCCCAAACCTTCATAAGTATTGGCGAGGGTGAACAGCAGGCTCGCCTTCGTTTGGGGGTCGTCGGCGAAGCGTTCGTCAAGCTGCTCTGCCGCCCAATCCATGACTTGAGCGACCGTAAGATGCCGACCGGCGACATCTGGATCGGGGGCTCGGAAAGCGGCTACCAGGAATTCAGAAACGGTTTCAGCCTGTTCCTTAGCGCGAACCGCCTCATCACGGGCACTGAGCGCATCATCCCGCGCCACCTCAAGCTGCGTGTTCGCCTCGGCCAGTTCGACGTTCTTCTCCCCAAGCTTCGCATTGCTCGAAGACACGACCCCCGCAATCGTCGCGGCACTAACAACGCCCGCCACCAGCGTTGCCGCGGCTGAGCCAACCAGCCGTGGATGCTTGCGCATCCAGCGACGTGTGCGACGGGTGAGCGGCTCGGGGAAGGCATGGACCGGTTCGTCCGCCAAATAACGCTCGACATCGTCTGCAAGTGCGCGAACCGTGTCGTAACGGTTAATTGTTTCGAGAGCCATTGCCTTCGCGCAGATCTTGCTGAGCGCGACATCAATTTCCGGATTCCCCTGCCGAGCCGTCTTGCTAGGGCCTTTTTGAACCGCTTCCAAAATCTCTTCCAGCGTCTGGCCCTCAACCGGCTTGCGATTGGTGAGCAATGTGAACAGTGTCGCCCCCAAACTATAGACATCCGCGGCAGGTCCCAACTTGTCGTGCTCGCCGCGGGCCTGTTCGGGGCTCATGTAGTGGGGTGAACCGATTGCCGAGCCCAACTGCGTGGCGTCAACGACACTGCCGGAGCGAGGAACAAGCGGCGATTCGACAGTCGCATCGGTCGTCGCCTCCTGTGGCGATTCTTCAGTAGCTCCAATTGGTTTCGCAAGTCCCCAATCAACGACCAATGTTTCGCCATACTCACCCAGCATCACATTGCCCGGCTTTAAGTCGCGATGCAGCACCCCGCGTTGGTGGGCGTAGTAGACGGCGTTGCAGACATCGAGAAATCGCCCCAACAAACGGCGAAGCCTCACCGTACGATCCGTTTGGTCGCTCGCCTCTTTGCTTTCGTGAAACTGCTTGATCGCCGTGGCCAGGTTGTCGCCCCGGATGAAACGCATCGCATAGTAAGGCCGTCCATCCGCAGAAGAGCCGAGTCCATAGATCGGCACGATCCCTGGGTGTTCCAACCCGCCGGTGATTTCTGCTTCTAAGAGGAACCGCGAACGACTGGCTGCATCGTCAGCGTACTGCGGCTTGATCTCTTTGAGCGCGACTTCGCGGTCCAGTTCCGTATCGAGGGCGACGGAAACCTTCCCGAGGCCGCCTTCGTCATGGGGACGAATAATCTGAAACCGCGGACCATCCGAGGAAGGTTTAGGAGCGTTAACATCACCCCCCGAAGAAGGCCCAACGGTGCCGTGAATGTCCTCGCCTCGTGTCGTATCCGCCATGAGGTACTTCTCCGAGAAAAGAATAGCTGCTCAATAACTATTCTAATATGAACCACGGAGGCACGGAGGACACGGAGTTTTTTAGACAGGATTTACAAGATGAACAGCAAGGTAGGGTATGCCGAGGAACGAGGCATACCATGAACTTGTAATCGGTATGCCTCGTATCTCGGCATACCCTACATGAAAATCCGTGTCATCCGTGAAATCCGTGGCCAAAAACTCAGCTCACCGCAAGTGTTGGCGTTGACTCGTCACTGTGCTTGCCCGAGAGTGCCGCGACTAACCCGTCCATTTCGGCCTTCGTACGCTTCTCGGTCACGGCAACAAGCAGGCAATCGTTGAGTTCCGGGTACCAAGCTCCAAGCGGCACGCCCGCCATGTAGCCAGCGTCAAGGGCGGTCTTAACCAGTTCATCGACTTGGCCTTCCGCGTCGCGGATGACGAACTCTTTGAAGGTGGAGGCTGTGAACGCCAAGCTAAAGCGTTCATGTTGGCAGAGTTGGTCGGCCAAGTAGTGAGACTTTTGTAAACAGAGATTAGCAGTTTCTTTGAGTCCCTGCGGGCCTAGTTGCGAAAGATAAACACTCGCACGCACGGCAAACAACGCTTGGTTACTGCAAACGTTGCTTGTCGCCTTGTCGCGGCGAATATGTTGCTCGCGAGTTTGCAAAGTAAGGACAAAGCAGCGGTTGCCGCGGCGGTCGGTAGTTTCGCCGACGATTCGCCCTGGCATTCTCCGGACGAGCTTCTCATCGCAGGCCATGATCCCTAGTACCGGACCACCATAATGCATTGGCGTTCCTAGCGATTGCCCCTCCGCGACGGCAATGTTCGCTCCGTAGTCGCCCGGCCGTTTCAAGATTCCTAGAGAGATCGGGTCGAACACCGAGATCAACAACGCGCCCGCCTCGCTGGCCGTCTTCGCCACCGCTTCAGCATCTTCAACACAACCGAAGAAATTCGGCTGCTGCAGAACAACCGCGGCTGTCTGATCGTTAACGACGCTGGCCAATTCGTCAGCGTCGATGACGCCCGCAGGGCAGGGCAGGGTGACCAGCTCGACGCCAAGATTTTTCAGATAAGTCGCGATCGTCTGACGGTATTCGGGATGCAAGTTCGAAGGCACAACCACGTTCCCTGTGCGGCGCGAGGAACTGATCGCCATGAGGACCGCCTCGGCGGTGCTGCTGGCACCGTCGTAAAGGCTACTGTTGGAGACTTCCATCCCCGTAAGCCGGCAGATGAGCGACTGATACTCGAACATCGCCTGCAAGTTGCCCTGGCTTGCTTCGGCTTGGTAAGGCGTGTAGGAGGTGTAGAACTCGCTGCGACCGCCAATCGCATCAACCACGGCGGGAATGTGGTGATCGTAGGAGCCACCCCCCAAGAAGCAAACCGCTTGCCCGGCATGTGTGTTTTTCGAAGCCAGCTCCGCTAAGTGCTGATCAAGTTCCAACTCCGAAAGCGCAGGAGGCAACGCCAATGGTCGTGCGAGCTTCAGCTCGCCGGGAATCGGTTCAAAAAGTTCCTCAATCGATTGAACGCCAATCGCGGCGAGCATCGCTTCTTGATCTTCGGGCGTATTGTAGAGATAGGGCACAGCTCAACCTTCTTCTTGGCACTGCTTCTGATAAGCCGCGTAGTCCAACAAGTGATCCGTACTGGCGTCGCTGACTTTAATTTTAGCGATCCAACCCTCTTCGTAGGGCGAGTCGCTCAACTTCTCCAGCGTATCGGGTAGCGATTCATTGACCGCGATCACCTCGCCAGCAACGGGGGCGTAGACATCACTGACCGCTTTTACGGACTCAACTTCACAAAAGGCTTCTTCGGCACTGACCTGCTTGCCTACGGTCGGGAGTTCCATGAACACGAGGTCCGTTAGCGCTTCGACTGCGAATGCGCTGATGCCAACGATGGCGACCTGGGCACCATCCTCCTCAGCGATCGAAACCCATTCGTGCGTTTTGGCGAAATGCAAGTCTTCTGGATTCACTGTATTAGTCCTTTTGTTTGTAGTTCCGCCTTTAGGCGGCAAGGTGCTGGAAGAGGTGTTTATATGTGAGGCCGCCTAAAGGCGGAACTACGAACTCGCTCGCTTGTAAAACGGTAACTTCACGATTCTCGCAGCATGCTGCTTCCCTCGAATATCAACGGCAAGCTCGGTCCCCAGCTTGGCGAACTCACGCTCGACATAGGCCATTGCTATCGGCTTCTCAAGCGTCGGCGAAAAAGTGCCACTGGTCACTTCCCCAACAACCTTCTCGCCGCTGATGACCTTTGCTCCCTCGCGCGCGGGACGCTTGCCTTCAATCTCTAGTCCCACTCGCCCCGATAGATTCTCATCCGAAACTGCTGCAGCAACTGCTTTGCTACCCACGAACTCTCGGCCCTTAGCGTTGACCGCAAAAGTCAGTCCCGCTTGCACAGGATTGATTTCTTCGGAAAGCTCGTGGCCGTAGAGCGGCATCGCGGCTTCGAGACGAAGTGTGTCGCGGGCGGCTAAACCGCAAGCGAGGGCCCTGGCTTTCTCGCCGACACTGAGTAAAAGGTTCCAAATCGGTTCAGCGTAGTTGGCGGAACAAATAATCTCGGCCCCGTCCTCGCCAGTGTACCCGGTGCGGCTGAGGTAGCAGGGCTTGTCTTCGACTTCGGTGTAGGTGCCGTGGTAGTTCTTCAACTCGGTCAGCTCGAAATCGACTAGAGGGTCCAGCAGTTCAATCGCCTTCGGTCCTTGCACGGCGATCATTGCCGTGACGACGGTCAGGTCCGTCATCCGGACTGTTTCGTCCTCAGCAGGCGGGTTCTGTTTCAGATAGTCGCGAAGGGAATCGACGATTTTCTCTCGATTGCTCGCGTTGACGACCAATTGAAAAGCGGGTTGGTCGACGCCTACTTCGCTAGCCTCAGCTTGATCGAGCAGACGGTACACCAGGACGTCGTCTAGAATGCCACCGTCCTCGCGGCAAACCAGCGAGTAGCGGATTTGCCCAGGCTGCATGTCGGTCACACGGCGTGTGAGCAGCCGGTCGAGTAAGCCTTCAGAACCGGCTCCCGAAAACTGGAGCCGCCCCATGTGCGAAACGTCAAACAGACCAAGCCGCTCTCGCACGGCGGTGTGCTCTTCGACGATCGACGTGTACTGCACCGGCATCGACCAGCCGGCGAAATCGACCATGCGTCCGCCATGTTCAGCGTGCCAGTCGTGAAGCGGGGTCTGCAGCAGCGTTTCCGTACTCATGACTGCATTTTAGCCGTTTACGGCTTAGCCGCTAGCGGCGTCGTTTCTTCTTGTGCTTTCCCTTCTGCTTCGATCGCTTGGCGTTCTTGACAATGCGGAAGTCGAGTTCCCGTTTGTCCAAATCCACAGACGCCACCTCGATTTTCACTTTGTCGCCTAGGCGGAACGTATTCCCCGAACGGAACCCGGTGAGCACATGCCCGCTGCGGTCGTACTTGTAATGGTCGTCATCCAGCGAACTGATGTGGACCAGCCCTTCGGCGGGGATTTGCGTTGCCGTGACGAACATGCCGAAGCTTTCCACGCCCGTGACGATGCCGTCCATTTTCTTGCCGACTTTGTCTTCAAAATACGCAAGCAGCTTCACTTTGGTGAGTTCCCGCTCGGCGTTGGTGGCACGTTGCTCTCGCTCGCTACAGTGATCGCCCAGCGAGAGAATCGCTTGATACTCCTGAACCGGTTTCTTGCCTTCGGCCAAAGCTTCGATCAAACGGTGGATCGTCAAATCGGGATAGCGGCGAATCGGCGACGTGAAATGGCAATAGCAATCGGTCGCCAACGCGAAGTGTCCTTCATCTTCGGGACTGTAGATCGCCTTTTGCATCGATCGTAGCGTCGCAAAGTTGACGGCGTGCTGGCGTGGGTCGTCCTTGACTTGGTTCAAAAGGTCTTGCAAAGCGAAGCGACTGGAAAGGTCTTCGGTTTTCAGCCCCAAAGCTTTCACAAATTCAGTCAGCGCTTTCAAACGCCGTGGGTCGGGCGCTCCGTGAACACGCCGCAGGAATATCAGCCCTTCATCGGCCAGACGTTCCGCCACGGCAATGTTCGCCGACAGCATGAACTCCTCGATGATCTGGTGACTCTCGGTGTTCTCTTGCAGATGCGCCCCGCTAACGCGACCGTCCTTATCGAGATCAATTTCCAACTCCGGCATGTGCAGCTCAAGCGCACCCCGTTTGAACCGCCGCTTTCGCAGCATCATCGCTAACGTGTGCATATCGCCCAACAAGCGGTGGACTTCAGGAGTGAGTTTTGACTTCCAATCCTGCGGGTCAGCCAGATACTCGTCCACTTCTTCGTAGGTGAACCGCCGGCAGCTCTTGATGGCGCCTTTATAGACGTCCGTACCAATGCGAACTCCTTGAGGATCAAATTCAATCTTCGCGGTCACGCAGTATCGCACCCGATCCGGCTGCAAGCTCGCCAGATTGTTGGAGATGATCTCCGGCAGCATCGGAATCACGCGGTCGGGCAGATAAACGCTCGTCGCTCGGTCGCGTGCCTCGCGGTCGAGCGGTGTCTTCGGCTGAACGAAGTGGGAAACGTCGGCGATGTGTACGCCCAGCAACCAATGCCCGTTTTCAAGCCTTTCGAGCGAAATCGCGTCATCGAAATCACGCGCTGTGAGCGGGTCGATGGTGATGACCGTTTCACCGGTGAAGTCGGTTCGGTTTTCAGGGATCGACTCGTCGAACTTGACAGCCCTGTCGCGGGCTTCCTCGAGTGCGTCCTCAGAGAAATCACCCGGCAGGTTGAATTCGTGAATGACCGAAATCGTATCAACGCCCGGCTGCCCACGCTGGCCGAGAATGTCAACAATCACCCCCTCGCCGTCACGGACGTTCGAGGGGAAGCGAACCATCTCCATGACGACTTTATCGTCGGTGCGAGCCCCCTTCGCCCCGGGGTCGCCCACGTAGATGGGTTTGGTGAAGACGCCGCCATCGACTTGCACAAGCGCCATATCGGCCTGCTCGAAATACGTTCCCACGAACCGATTGGTCGCCCGTTCGACAATGTCGATCACGCGACCTTCGGGTTTGCCCTTACGCCCGAGTTTGCCGTCGAGGCGAATCCGGACCGTGTCGCCACTGGCCGCATCGCCGGCAGCATTCGCGGGGACGAAAATATCGGAGTCACGACCCTCGCTCTTGGCGGTCCCTTCAGGGCGGACAAAACCGTACCCGCTGTCGTTCCGCCTGAACACGCCAGTGATGTGCTTGGGTCGTTTGTTCTTCGCCGGCTGCTTGCCGACTTTCGAAGCAGGGTGATCTTCCTTCACCGGGCAAACGAGATGACTCGGTCCGTAGGCAAGTTCCTTTTCGCGGACGAGCTTCTTCACTTCCTTCTTAACGCGGGAAACATCGTCGTTCTCCAGCCCAAGCTTCTTGGCGATGACTTTTGGTTTGACGGGGCGGTAACGCTCGTCATTGACGTGGCGGAGAATGGCTTCGCGGAGGTTTGACATAATCTAGAACTTCTTATTTTGGCGCAAAGACGCGAAGGACGCGGAGAATCGCAAAGAGATAAATATTGAGCCACAGATGAACACGGATAATCACAGATGATTATTTCGAGATGAAAACAAACGAGTCAGCAGAATCAAAGTATTTGGATTAGTTCTTAGGAGTTTCTCAGCGCTTCTTTGCGTCCTTAGCGCCTTTGCGTCAAACACTATTAGCTATCAAGACTGACTAACTTCCCCTTTGTACAACTTCCGCCCGATCTGCGAGAAGTATTGCGTCCACGGGCTGTCGACGTTGGGGCAATCTTTCATCAGTTGCGTGAAGCTGGCCATCTTGGCGTCGAAGTTGTCGAGGTGGTGCAGGGCAACCGCTTCAAGGGTCATCGGCAGCTTGCTGCTGCCATACTCGTACTGACCATGGTGGCTGAGGATCATGTGCTTGATCTCGACGATCAGCTTCTCCGGCAACGGCATGCCATCTTTCTTCACCGCCTCGGCGCACTTTTGGTCAACCATGGTGAGCGCCATCGCCATGTGTCCCAGGAGTTGGCCCTCGTCGCTGTAGGCGATGTCGCGGACGTAGGTCAGCTCGTCCACTTTGGCGGCATCGTGCAAGAAGACTCCCAGCAACAGCTTGTCACCATCAAGGTCGGGATAGCGGGGAGCGACCAGCAATGCCAATTCGGCAAGGCTCAGCACATGATCGAGCAAGCCGCCTTGATAGGCGTGGTGATTCTTCATCCCCGCGGGGGCGCGGCAGAACTTCTCCATGAACACTTCGTCATCAAGAAATGCCGCTGCGAGTCGCGCGACCGGGGCTGACTTGATGCCGCGCATGATTTCTTCGAATCGTTCGCGCATCTTTGTGATCTCGCCCGTTTCGAGCGTCATGTAGTCAGACTCGTCCACCTCGTCTGGCCGCGCTCGACGAATCCGGTTGGCGATCAGTTGGACATTCCCCTGAAAGAGCTGCGTCGCGCCGTCCACATAGACGTAGTCGCCGTTCTCGAACGCTTTATAATCGTCCTCGCTAGCATTCCACATCCGGGCCTGCACGGCACCACTGCGGTCGGAAAGCTCGACCTGCAAATAGAGGTTGCCGTTCCGGTTGGGACGAAGCTGCTTCTCGGAAGCGAGGAATACCTGTTGAACTTGAGCGTTGTGGCCAAGCTGACTAACGAATTGACGTTCCATGTGGATAGGGGTTTGGAATTAGGGGCGAGTGCTGTGAAGAATTGAAGGCAGCCGCGAGCTAACAGCTCGCCGGAGCATGGCCAAACAAGCATCCTACCAGAACCAGTCGAACAAAGCTGGGGGCGATTACGCGTTTCAAGGCAGTTCTTCCTTGTTTAGAATGCTGTGTTTGCTGACGCTGCGGCGACCGAGTTTGGTCGCGGCTGTCATGAATGTCGTCAAGCGAACACTCGCCCCTAACCCCTCGCACCTCGCCCATGGCCAAGCAACCCAAATCTGCGATCTCCCCCACCCGAGCCGAGGACTACCCCGAGTGGTACCAACAGGTTGTCAAGGCGGCTGATCTGGCTGAAACCTCCGACGTGCGGGGGTGTATGGTCATCAAGCCGTGGGGCTATGCGATCTGGGAGAACATCCAGCGGCAGCTCGACACACGGTTCAAAGCCACAGGGCACGAGAACGCATACTTCCCGCTCTTCATCCCCATGAGCTTCCTGGAAAAGGAAGCCGAGCACGTCGAGGGTTTCGCCAAGGAATGTGCCGTGGTGACGCATCATCGGCTGGAACCCGACCCCGACGGCGGGTTGCGTCCCGCGCCCTCGGCAGAGCTGCAAGAGCCGCTGATCGTGCGTCCCACGAGCGAGACCATTATCGGTGCGACGTTTGCCCGTTGGGTCGAATCGCACCGTGACTTGCCGATTCTCATCAACCAATGGGCCAACGTCGTCCGCTGGGAGATGCGTACGCGGATGTTTCTTCGGACCGCGGAGTTTCTTTGGCAAGAGGGGCACACCGTGCACGCGACCGAAGAAGAGGCCGTCGAAGAAACGAAGCAGATGCTCGACGTCTACGCGGACTTTGCCGAGAACGTCATGGCGATGCCGGTCATCAAGGGCGAGAAAACCTCCGGCGAGCGTTTCCCCGGGGCGGTCGCCACGTACAGCATCGAGGCGATGATGCAGGATCGGAAAGCGTTACAAGCGGGGACGAGCCATTTTCTTGGGCAGAACTTTGCGAAGGCGCAGGACATCAAGTTCCAAAACGTCGCTGGCAAGTTGGAACACGCCTGGACGACCAGTTGGGGTGTTTCGACGCGGCTCGTTGGCGGACTGATTATGACCCACGCCGACGATGACGGGCTCGTCGTGCCACCGAAGCTCGCACCCGCACACGTGGTTCTGCTCCCTATCTACCGCAAGGAAGAGGAGCGTGCCGAGGTGATGCCGTATGTCGAATTGCTTAAGAAGGAACTCGAAGCACAGCAGTTTGCTGGCGAGCCGATCCGCGTGAAAATCGACGACCGCGACATGCGCGGCGGCGAGAAGAAATGGCAGTGGGTCAAACGCGGAGTTCCGATCCGCGCCGAAATCGGCCCCCGCGACGTGGCCGGCGAAGGCGTGTTCGTCGCCAGGCGTGACGTGGGTGGCAAAGGGCAGGGCACCCCCCGCGGTGAATTCGTTCAGAGCATCTCCCAGACGCTTGCCGAGATTCAGCAGGGCATGTTTGACCGTGCGAAGCAAGCACGCGAAGATGTGAGCGTCAAGATCGACGATCTCGACGAGTTCAAAGCGTTCTTCACGCCGAACAATGAAGAGCAGCCAGAGATCCACGGCGGACTCGCTTACTGTCACTTTGTCGATGCGCCGGAGATCGAAGAGACGCTCAAAGAGCTAAAAGTCACGGTGCGTTGCATCCCGCTCGAAGGCGATGACGAGCCGGGTGAGTGCCTGTTCACCGGCCAACCAAGCCAGCGACGTGGTGTGTTTGCTAAGGCGTATTAAGTTTCCGTAGGGTATGCCGAGGCACGAGGCATACCGGACACAGGTGCATGGTACGCCTCGTGCCTCGGCGGTACCCCACGAACTTCCCATGGGCAGCATCAACTCTCCCAAACCGGTTCTCCTCCTCATTGCTGCAAGCAGTCGCTACGAGTCTGCGCTCACTTGGGGATTGCAACAAGCCGAACAGCAGTTCGGCAAGACGGCCCTCGTAAGTCCCGCTTTCGAATTCACCGAAACGGACTACTATCTCGAAGAGATGGGCACGGATCTAAAGAAGCAGTTTTGGGTTTTCGAGCAGATTATCGATCCGGTATCACTGGCTCACATGAAGCTGGCGACCAACGATCTTGAAACAGAGTACAGGTACAAGAAGCTGCACCCGGAACGTCGGCCGCTGAATCTTGATCCTGGCTATCTGACGCTCGCCAAACTGATTCTCGCTTCGACGAAAGACCACGCCCACCGTGTGTATCTCCAACGCGGTATTTACGCAGAAGTAACGCTCCAGTTCCGCGGCAAGGCTTGGCAGGCGTTGCCTTGGACCTACCCCGATTACCAACGCGAAGATTTCCAGGCGTTCTTCACAGAATGCCGTGAGGTGCTAAAGAAGAAGCTGCAGCCATTTCCGCCGTGAGAAGGTGGTTTGCTACCGGGTGGCTGGGGACGAGTTGAGCGAGCCCCCAGTCGGTGGCTTTCTGGGGGCTCGCGGGGCTCGTCCCCAGCCACCCCTTTCGTTGTGTCGTGCTTCACTGATTTGGTAGTCTCGTGCTTTTTCTAGGTGCTTTTCCTGAGTAGACTACCACTATGAAACAACTACTCGCTTGGATCGGTATTGCGGCTGTCTCTGGTGTCGTTCTTGGGGTCGTGCTCGGCTACGTCGAGGCGAAGCCGTGGGCGTTTTCGGTGCCTGAACCGGGAGGGATTTCAGAGCTCTCTCATGCGGGGCATAACCATGATGAGGACGCGAAAGTTCCCGAGCTCGCGATCGACGAGCCGGTCTTCGAATTTGGCAACATGGAGATTGGCACCTCGCGGCGTCATTCCTTCCCCATCACCAACAAGGGCGAAGTGCCACTCACCGTGAAGTTTCTCAGCAATACGTGCCAGTGCACCGCGGTTGAGCTTGATGGGAAGATGGCCGAGGGGAGTCCTCCTTTGGTCTTGGCACCG
The DNA here is from genome assembly GCA_040218535.1 of Lacipirellulaceae bacterium. NCBI lineage: Bacteria > Pseudomonadati > Planctomycetota > Planctomycetia > Pirellulales > Lacipirellulaceae > Lacipirellulaceae bacterium. The sequence continues at coordinate 80,651 of JAVJRG010000008.1, forward strand.
GGTGAGTCTTCGACCGTTGAACTCGAATGGATCGCGAAAGGTTCTCCACGCACGTTTCGCCACGGGGCGACCTTCGAGACGAGCGACCCAGCACGCAGGCGGCTAGAGATCCAAGTCACCGGCGAGTTGGTTGATTCAACAAGCCTCAATCCGGCCGTCTTGCATTTCGGGGTCGTGAAAGTGGGACAGCCAGGTGAGGCGAGTCTCACGATCACTTCCTATGTGGAATCGGAATTAAAGATCCTTGAGCACGAGATCGTCGATAAAAGGTTCGCCGAACAGGTAGAACTCGACTTTCAAGAGCTCCAGCCCTTTGAGCTTTCCAACCCAACGGCGAAGGCGGGGCTGCGAGTCGTGGCCAAGTACCAGCCGGGCAAATCACTCGGTCCCTTCCAAGGATTTCTCAAGCTCAAAACAAATTTGTCGCGGGCAAGTCAGTTAACCGTTCCGATCGCAGGTACGGTCGTGGGAGACGTTTCCATGCACGGACCTGGCTGGAAACGCAACAAGGGACTACTCAAACTTCCTCCCATCAAGGGCGACAAAGGAGGTGAGGTCAAGCTGAAGATGGTGGTCCGTGGTTCGGAGGTGGACGGTTCTCAGATTGCCGTTGCCAGCACAAGCCCGTCGGTGCTGAAAGCTGAACTGAGCGAGATCGAAGAAATGCCAGGAGATCTCCGTCATGTGAATCTGACAGTCAGCATTCCTAAGGGCACCCGCCCAATGGCCCGCCTCGGCGGCGATCTTGGTAAGGAAGGGGAGATCGTCGTAAAAACGGGGCACCCTGTCACTCCCGAGTTCAAACTGCGGGTGGCGTTTATCGTGCAGTAGGCGGCTAGACAAACTGCTGTAGGGAACGCCATAGAGGGTGTTCCCTACAGAGAGTCATTGCGACTGCGGTGGCTTGTCGTGCTGGCAAACGGTAGGATTGAGAGTCCTCACCCTTCCTCCATTGCTAGCACTTTGCGGACGCGAAACGACGCATGTCTCGACCACGATTCCTTCTCTTGGCTCTAACACTTTTTTCTTTCGCTCTCTGGGGGATTACCGTTGCTGCAAAGGATGCTGCGACCGAAAAGGGTGGCTACGAGCGCAACACGGAGGAAGCTCGCAAGGCGAAAGACTACGTCGAGTTAAACGGACCCATCTTTGAGGGTTGGACGAAGCCCGAGGTCGCGCTGCTCTTCTCCGGCGAAATGAATGGCTATCTCGAACCGTGCGGTTGCACGGGACTAGAGAACCAAAAAGGCGGTCTGAAACGACGGCATACGTTGCTGAAGCAGTTAGAAGCCAAGGGTTGGCAAATCGCCAAGTTCGACATGGGCGGACTGACGCGCCGACGTGGGCATCAGGCGGAGATCAAGTTCCGCTACGCGCTCGACTCGCTCGTGAAGTTGGGCTACGACGCCGTTGGGCTTGGCTCGAAGGAGTTGCAACTCACGACCGACGAACTGGTGTACGCGATCGCCAACGTCCCGCCTGAGGAAAACCCGCTCGTCTCTGCGAATGTTGGTATCTACAGTTTCGACAGTGGCATGACCCGCACGCACCATGTCGTGACGGTTGGAAATCGCCGCTTCGGGGTGACGTCCGTTCTGGGAAGCAAGTATGAGAAACTGTTGGCCAATGTGACCGACGTCGTCTACCGTTCGCCGTCTGAAGGACTTGCCCAAATCGCTCCGAAGCTGGCTGCTGAGAAGTGCGACACTCAGGTCCTGATGGTCTACGGCACCAAGGAGGAAGCAAAACTTCTGGCCCAGCAGTTTCCGCAGTTTGACTATCTCGCGGTTGCCACAGGAGGGGATGTGCCGCCGCTGAAAATGGAGGCGGTTGGAAACTCCAGCAGCCCAACGCGGATCGTCGAAGTCGGGCACAAAGGCATGTATGTCGTCGTCGTTGGTTTGTACGACGATCCGGCTAATCCGATTCGCTATCAATCCGTTCCGCTTGACGGTCGGTTTGACGATTCCGAAGAGATGCAAGCGATGATGGTGCGATATCAACAGGAGTTGGAACTGCAAGGTCTTGATGGCCTTGGACTCAATGGCAGTCCGCACCCACAGGGCAAGTTCATCGGCAGTGCCGCTTGTGCCGACTGCCATACGACCGCCATGGAGATTTTCGAGGGCACACCCCACTCGCACGCGACCGAATCGATCATCAGCATTTCCGATCCTTCCCGGCATTTCGATCCTGAGTGCCTAAGCTGCCACGTGACCGGCTGGAATCCGCAGCAGTATTTTCCCTATGCCTCGGGCTACATGAGCCTGGAGAAAACACCCCACCTACGAGCCAACGGCTGCGAAAACTGCCACGGCCCCGGTGCGGCTCACGTCGCTGCTGAAATGGGTGAGGTCGACGTCAACGAAGCGGAGCAGGAAGCGCTCCGTGCCGCCCTGCGTTTGAAGATCGTCGAGAACGAGGGAAACAAAGGCAAACAAGTCATGCCGCGCGGCGGCGTGGTCGAAAACTGCATGCGCTGCCACGACCAAGACAACAGCCCCGACTTCGACTTCCAAAAGTACTGGGAGGAAGTGAAGCACGAAGGGGTGGATTGAGTTGGTGTGGCACGCGTGGCCCGGGACGAGCCCCGCGAGCCCTCAGCCCCCCAGCATCCTGGATGTCTACTTCGTTCTAAGCATTAGCCAACCGCCACGCATTGAAGTCTGCCACGGTGTCGTCCTCCTTATTGCCATCGGGCAGTTTGAAATCGAGGAAATTCGTCGGGTCGCATAGCTCAGCGATCGATTCCACGACCACGTCGGGGCCGAAGGCGTACTTCTCCAAATCTTCGCGGTGAGTAGAACCCGTGAGCGTCAGCACCGTGCGGTACCCCATCTGCACTCCGCCCAGGATGTCGGTCTCCATCGTGTCGCCGACCATCACCGTTTGCGAAGTCGTCAGCATCAGTTCCTTGCGTGCGGCTCGCATCATCACCGGGCTTGGCTTGCCGACGCTGAATGCCTTGCGACCGGTCACTGTTTCAAGATAAGCCACGGTTGCTCCGCAGCCAGGGCGCGTGCCGGTCTTCGTGGGGCAATTCGGGTCCATGTTTGTGGCAATGAGCTTTGCACCGCCGAGGATCATGTTCACAGCATGTTCCAGCGTATCGAGCGTAATTGTGCGGCCCTCGCCCACGACGACAAAGTCAGGATCGTGGTCGACGATCGAGTACCCATTCTTATGTAGCGCTTGCAGCAGTCCTCCCTCGCCAATCACATAGGCCGTCCCTTCGGGTTTGTGCTTCGCTAAGAATCGAGCCGTTGCCATCGCACAAGTAAAGATGTGCCGCTCCTCGACATGAATCCCCATCCGTTGCAGCTTCGTCGTCACATCGCGACGGGTCCGTTGGCTATTGTTGGTGAGGAAGAGGAAAGGAATATCTTGGGCTAGCAAGGCGTTGATGAAATCATCCGCTCCGGGAATCAATTGACTCCCACGATAGATGACACCGTCCATATCAATGAGGAATCCGTTCTTGGCCATTGGTTTCTCCAAACATTGAGCGATTCAGCCTACGGACGTAGGCTTCCAGCAATCAGAGAAAGCAACTTATGTGCCGCTTTGCACAAACGAAGGTCGCTTAGGATGCAGGCAGCATTTTGGGCTGTTTCGCCAACAGCCCGATGCTAGCTGCAAGGCCTTTCGGCACCCGTCCGCAAAGAGAATGAGCAGCCTTTTGGAGCGCCATCGGCTGAGTTTCGTCTCCGGCTGCAGAAGTCTCGGAGGCATTGCTGCTTGCTGGACGCAGAGATCGAATAATTGTATACAATATCGGCCTGGACGCTTCCTCCTGAGCGAGCTGTTCTACTGTCTCGGGTCTTTACTCACTAGGAAAGATTGTCGTATGAGATTCTTTGCCTGCATGTTCTTTCTGCAATTCTCTGTATGGAATGGTGTCCGTGCGGCCAATTGGGAGCAAGTCAGCATCCCCGTCGCTCCCAGCGATCACAAGGCCTGGGAGTTGCTCCCCATCTCCGACGACTTTAGCTACAAGGCGCCGCCCCTAGAGAAACCACAGGCATTCACCAAGCGTTGGAAAGACACGTTTATCAATCCCTGGAAAGGGCCTGGACTCACCTCGTTCGACCCGGGCCATTCGTATGTTCTCAACGGGCACTTGGGAATCGCCGCGAGTCGCAAACGCGATACCAACAAGGTCCGGGCCGGAGCGATTTCCTCTAGGGAAACTTTCCGGTACCCGCTCTACATTGAGGCGAGCGTCAAGCTGAGTGGTTTGGTCATGGCTTCGAATGTCTGGATGCTTAGCGCTGATTCGACGCAGGAGATCGATGTGGTCGAAGCGTACGGCAGCCAGCGCCCTACGGAGTCGTGGACATCGCACCGTTTGCACTTGAGCCACCATGTGTTTATTCGCAAGCCCTTCAAAGACTATCAGCCGACCGACGAAGGCAGTTGGTACTACGATGGGACAAATTGGCAACAGAACTTCCATCGCGTCGGAGTCTTTTGGCGCGACCCTTGGCACCTTGAGTACTACGTCAATGGAAAGAAAGTCAGAACGGTCTCAGGGAAGGAGAAGATTGATCCCCACAACTACACTCGTGGAACTGGGCTCAGTAAGCCGATGCATATCATTATTAATACGGAAGACCAGGACTGGCGATCCGACAAAGGTACCACTCCAACCGATAAGGAATTGGCTGACACGAACAAGAGTATCTACTGGGTTGATTGGATTCGCGTTTATCAGCTTGTCGACTCAAAGTGATGATGGATCTCCAATCTTTTCACTGCCAACGGCTAGCTTTCCACAATGAAGCTCATGTGCATTTCCGCATGCCTGAAATGGAACAGGTCCCATTCCTCTCGGCTCAGCTTTCCGAAACCAGGGTGGAGTGCGCGCACGGAGACTTCTCCCATGCGCCCTGTTGCTTTGCGCAAAAGTTCCAAACCTTCATCGGTTGATGTTTCGTCGGGCACGAAGTTGGCAGGGGCTTTGAAACCCGACGGAACTGCGTCGTGTAGGAATTTCTTCTTGAACACGAACTTTAAAAGAAATCTCGCTGGAGCGGGAAGCATTCCACCGCCGCCATCAATCGAGAGGTCGAGCGTTCCGGCGAGATGCTTGTAGATCTGGCCCTTCGACCAATTGCCGATCGTCGGTGCATCCATGTCAGCGAGCCGCTCAGCGTCGGCAAGCACCTCTTCGTGCGATCTGTAACGCACTTTGCGACGTCCTTCGACCTTTTTGGTGTTCACAGGTTCGACGGTAGTAGCCATGTTTCAACCTTTTTAGTCGATCGATAGTTTTGGTATTAGCCAATGATGAACACGAATAAACGCTGATGAGAGATGTTCATCTGTGGTTCCTAATCAGGCGCGCTTCTTGCCCTTATTCTTTTTACCTTTGGCACGAGTTTCTGTATCTTCCTTTACCCTCAGTAGCGTATTCGCCCAAAAGGCTTCGTACTTGCCAATCCAGCGTTCAATGACATCGCGTAGCGATGCAGCGTTGAGCGAGTTGATGCGTTTCCGGCCTTCACTGCGTGTGCTGACGAGATTCGCGTCGCGAAGCACGTCCAAATGCTTCATTACGCCGAAACGGGAGAGGTCAGGGAAGTTTTCGACAATCTCCGTCGTCTGCCGCGGACCATCACGCAACAGGTCGAGGATCTCCCGCCTGGTGGGATCGGCCAGTGCTTTCCAAATGGGGTCGTCGTCTTTTGGCATTTGAATTCTCTGATAGATCGCTGAATTATTCGGAAGCTTCCTTCACGCTCTCCAACACGTGTTGCCAGCCGTAGACGACGCCTTCACGATGCTCGGGGAGGATGTCACCCAAGGCCTGGTGTCGTAGCATGATCTCAGTACCGTCGGCAATTTGTGTTAACCGAAATTGGATATGCCCCGCCACGGCATACGACATAAACATTGGGCCTTGGATTTCGATCAGCGTGGGTGGTTTGATCACTTGAACGAAGCCCCACAGATGCCCCTGGCCGTTGCCAAGATCACGAAACCACCGCCCGCCGGGCCACTGTTCGAGCACCATCGGCATCGGCTCGTTCCGCGGCGTGACACTGTCAACGCTCAGTCGCTTGAGCAGCGAAGCATAAGCGTCGCCAATCGCAGCGTTGATTTCAATCGATTGGGTCAAGTCGAGTTTGAATTCTTCCAGAACGGCCATGCTTTTCTCCTTGCCGAGTAAGGGGGAAATTTAGAAGCGTGCTTTTCACGAAAAGTTATTGACGAGGAAATGACCTCTCGCTATTGTTTCTTGAATGTAACGTGACTGTTTAGTAACGTCAATTGTTTTTTCTGATAAACACAAGGAGCCGTTGCGATGTCCTGCCAACCGAATCCGGTCAATTGGTTTGAAATCCCTGTCACCGATATGGATCGTGCGTCGAAGTTTTACGGCACAGCGTTCGATACGGAAATTACGCCCGCCGAAATAGGCCCAAACAAGATGGGCTGGTTCCCCATGGAGCAGAACGTGCCTGGAGCTGCTGGAACGTTGATTATGGGCGACGGCTACTTGCCTTCCCATGAGGGTTCGCTCGTCTACTTCCACGTCGCGGAAATCGATCCGGCTCTGGAGAAAATTACTACCGCCGGCGGGAAAACCTTGGTTCCACGCACGAGCATCGGCGAATACGGCTTCATCGCCCACTTCGAAGACACCGAGGGGAACCGCGTCGCGCTGCACGAGAAGCCCGCGTAACGATCGCCCGTTTCGCCGCGGTGCTCGCACCGCGATCATGAAGCGTCTCCATAAAATCATGAACGCTGCAAACATGCCGCCGGGTGCCACTGCTGGCTTGCCCAGCAGTGGAAAATATTTACCCGCTTCGCACTGCTAGACGAGCTAGCAGTGGTACCCGACGAGAAAAATTAAAAATGAAAAAAGGGTTAACGGCGTAGAGTGGCACCCGGAGTTCCTTGTCTCCGCTGTAGGCCAGTGCTAAGCTGTCGGCAGGACAGGATTTCCGCGAACAATACATAGTAAGGCGGTGTCGTATTATACGGCCGCGCCACATAACACCGGCCTGACCGATACAATACGGCGACGCGCCGTAGAATTCTTGTTCTGTCGCTCTATCAGCCGAGATTCAATAGCAAATGCACATACATCAATTCACTGTTCGCAACTTCCTCATTCACCAAACAACCACGGTTGACCTGAGCCCGCTCTCCGTTCTTGTTGGCGCCAACGGAGCTGGGAAATCTGCGTTCTTTGATGCATTGCTCAACTTTTCCATGTTGTCACGCGGCAACATACAGCAGGCGTTCGGCCCATACCCGTTTTCCTACAACGCAACGATCTATCGTGGGGCGACTGCTGGTGTGTCTCGCATTGGCTTCGCGGCGACAATGTCCCAAGAACGGGATAGCTCCGAACGTTACAAATACGAAATCACGTACGAGCAGGTCCAAGGGCAATCACCTCCACGCTACTCGATTATCAACGAGAAACTCACCAATGAAACTTCAGGCAGCGTCGAGTTCGATCGGACCGATCCAGATGCTTATGAAATCACATCGAAAATACGATTAGAGCAGGATCGCTGCCTGTTCTCTGCAATTCGACTTGCACGCGCCACGCAAGAATTCTCACCGTTTCTCGACTATTTGACCCAGCAGATCAGCCGCATGAACAAGTTTCGTCTTGACCCATTCTCCCTTGCGACTCCGAGCAGAGTGCCGCAGATTGATAGTGAGCCCACGTCAGGGCTAATTCCACGTATCGGTTACAACGGCGAGGACTTGGCTGCCACACTCTACTATCTGGCCAACACGGAAGACCCCGCGTTTGAACTGATAAAACAAAGGATACGCGACCTCGTAGCTGAATTCGAAGACTTTGAATTCAGTACCGTTGGCACAGACAAAATCGCATTTGCTGTCAAGTACTCGGATCGTCGTGAAACGGTTCCATCTGTTCGGCTTTCGTCCGGCATGCTCATCTTCATCGGGCTGATCTGTTTGGTTTCTACACCTAACAGGCCGCCCGTGCTAATGGTTGAAGAACCGGAGAACGGACTGACACCCCAAGCAATCAAGGTCTTCTACGACGCCGTTAGGTCACTCGCGTTCTCAGATGATATTGAAACACGAAGCCAAGTATTAATATCGTCCCACAGCCCGTTTGTGATTTGTGATGCTTGGAACGGCGAGGATCGCGACTTCATTCATCAGGTCCGAGTGAACGGGGGCCGTTCGCAAGTCCGTAAGTTCAGCGAGGTCATTGGAGAACACGGAATTCAACTCGGCAAGGTTGATGGCGACCGCACGCACCTTAGCCTTAAGAACGCGGAAGATGTGATGTCCGGCCGTTTCGCAGGTTGACCGCTGCAGAACCAAGCCGTGAACCGGAGCACTCGAAATCGCGGTAAGTGAAATCAACGTTTTCCGCTCGTGCCCGATTAAGGCGAACGTAATCCTGCTCATTCGCATTCTCTCAACTAACAGCGGTGTGCCCAACCGCTGTCATTTCGGCCACTCGCCAACTGCCATCCGTGGTCAAAACCCAAAGCTGTTGGACGAACATTCGTTATCACCTGAACCCTGTGGTTTCACTGTTCCTTCACGACAGGCGTCACCGGGATCGAGTCGTCCTTGAACCCTGCCACGCCTTCTTTGAACAGGTGAATCTTGTCGAGTCGGTATCCACCTGAACGCCCGATAATGAAGAAATAATGGTCACCCGCTGGAAGATCGTAGACGGGCTTTGAAAAGTGCCCCTCGCGTTTGGCGACGGTGCCGTAATTGTCGTGCGTGGTGCCGAACGTGAAGCCGATGCCGTCCTCAAATTGCTCGTTCGTGATCGAGTGATAGGTTTTGCGAATGTTTCCGTAGGGCGCCGGGTCGATTCCCATGAGGGTCCAAGCATCATTCCACTTGTCGCGCTCCGGTGCGCCGCGATGAGAGTGTTTCAGTGCCAGATGATACTTGCCAGGTTCAGAAATCCTCAGCTTATAGGTCAGCACACCACGGGCGAGGGAATGAATTACGTTGAGGTTCGCCGTCGCGTAACGGAGGTAACCTTCACCTGAGTATCCCGGTTCGGTTTTCTCGATCACCCAGGCGCCGGTCAGGGGTACGCTCTCAGCTTCAATGACAAGCTTTCCATCTACCTCTTGAAAGACACTCTCGGTAATGGGCAAAGAGATCTCAGGTTCAATTCCAGTAGGTGCTGGAGGAGTCTCTGGATTCTTGCCCGCTGAGCTTGGAATATGTTCCTTACCGAAGAACTCCTTGAGTTCGGCAAGCGTGGTTCGCTTGTCGTCTCCGCTTGCTCCGATGAGCCAGGTAACCATCCCCGTATCGGAAACATCAGCACGCCCCGCTTTCATCCGCTGGAAAACCCACCTCAGGTTCGGGTCCGAGTGATCGCGCAGCCAATGCCACGCTGCGTAATCGGGGTCGGTTTTCAGTCCTGCGTTTTGGTCTGGGATCTTCAAGTGAGTGATATCCGAGTTTAGCGCCAGCACATCATCCAGGTTGTGCTGCCAAAGACGCGGTCGAAAGTAATCGTTGTAGCCACTGTGCGAAACGAGAATAACGTGTGCTAGGGCGGCCTTGTCGACTAGAAGCATGGCCTGGTAAATCAGTTCCATCGGGCCAGCCACAATAAGGTAAAGCGGATCGTCAGCGGTCGATTTACTGATCTCTGAAGCCAGATTCTTGACCGCGTCTTCGGGATGATGCGCGGCATCGAAGAACTTGCTCCGATCGAAACCCCAGCGTGTCTGGGCTCCCATCGCCCCTTTCCACATCTCATTCTTGCTGGCAGCGATCTTCTTGTACTCAAGCCAATTATTGAAATCGTAGTGGACAAGGTTCTCCTGCAAGCCTGCCTTCGCTAGGACTGCAAGTGTCATTGGTGTCGCTCCGATATCGTCCGGATCAGCGTCCGGATTGCCATCGGCGCTAATAGCGATGCGATTTTCGCGCTGCCAGGGAGATGCTCCAACGGCGTCATCAAGCGGCTGTCCAAGCCCCACGAGAAGTGTCGTAGTGAAGATAGGCAGAAGCGAGAATCGGAAACGCATGATGAACGACACCCCAGGAAATACTTGGCTAAAGGTGATAGAGTGCGAAGGGATTCAATGGGATCAAGAATCCGTGATTCCCCGCGTTCAGTTAGATGGGGTAGTGATCGATGGCTATATCGATTCAATCGAGCCCCGCCATGACCTCATCTGGGATATTGAAATTCGCCGAGACGTTTTGCACGTCGTCGTGATCATCGAGCGCTTCCATCATCTTTAAGACCTTGGGCGCGTCCTCAGCAGAAACATCGACTGTTTCCTTAGGCACCTGGGCAACTTCGGAGCTTTCCGGTTCGAGCTTTGCTTGCTCGAGTGCTTCTCGCAAATCGGTAAAAACCTGCGGATCGCAAAGCACCTCGTAGGCGTCTCCTTCACGGCGAATATCGTCCGCTCCCGCTTCGAGCGCGAGCTCCATCAGCGCTTCTTCGCCGATCTGCTCTTTGGAGATCACCGCAACCCCCTTGCGATCAAACATCCAAGCCACACAACCTGTTGCGCCAAGTTTGCCGCCAGCGATCTCAAAAATCTTGCGTACTTCCGGTGCCGTGCGGTTGCGGTTGTCAGTGAGGATTTCGCACATCACGGCCACTCCGGCGGGCCCGTAGCCTTCGTAGATGATCTCTTCGAGATTGCCCCCTTCGAGCTCGCCGGTCCCCTTCTTAACGGCACGCTCGATGTTGTCCTTGGGCATGCTGACGGCTTTGGCATCGTTAATAGCGTACCGCAGCCGCAAGTTCATTGACGGATCGCCGCCCCCGTCACGGGCGGCGATGATGATCGCTTTGGAGAGCTTGCTCCACAGCTTCCCCCGCTTATTATCGATGGCCGCCTTCTTATGCTTGATGCCGGCCCAGTGTGAATGTCCTGCCATAGAAGAGGCTGAGGGATGAAAGGTTAAGTGCTAACGAACTGAAAACTGAACACTGGCAACTGAAAACTCAACTAGCGTGGCTTCCGTTTCTTTTTCACCTTCTTATTAGTCGTTGTTTTCTTCTTGGCAGCGGTCTTCTTGACTTTCTTCTTGGCGACTTTCTTTTTAACGACCTTTTTCTTGACCTTCTTGGTGGCCGCTTTCTTTGCTGGCTTCTTCTTTGCCGTCGTCTTCGCAGCGGCTTTCTTAGTGGGCTTCTTTTCAGCCGACTTTGTTGGGGCCTTAGATGCCTCTTTCTTTTCTGCCTTTTTCGCTGGTTCGGCTTTCTTCGCTGGTTCTGGTTCAGGTGCCTTCTTGGAGGGACGCTTCGGAAGGTTCTCTTTACAGTCCGGGGCGATTTCCAACAGGATCTTACGAATCGCCGGACCGTAAGGACTACGGTTTAATTCGACTCCCAATTGATGCAGGATCGTGCCGACTTCGACGCCCTTGTTCTTCGGCACGGCGCGCTCGAGCCCCGGCACCGAGTACTTCTTCGCCTCGGCATCGGAAATCACGCCGACCACGCGCATCGACTCGAGCAAACCCGTGTTGATTGGGATCGAGTGCCCTGCGAGCCCCTGCTGCACGGCGAAAGCGACCGTGTAGGGCGTGCTGCCGTTGTACTTCGTGATCGTCTTGACGGACTGGCCGATGTTCTGTTTCTTCATCGGCTCGAGGTCGAAGGTGTAATGCGTTTCGAAAACGCTCTGGAGAACCCGTTTGAGTCGAGTCGCTGACTCTTCCGGGTCGTTGAGCGGCTTCATCACTTCGGCCAGTTCTGCCAAAGTGCTCACGCGTACTTCGTTCCAGTCGAAGTAGTCCTTGCTGAGCGATTGGAAAACTTTCTCAGCCGCGTCGTAGGGTGAGTTCTCAGCGACGCAGGCAAACACCAAGTTCTCAAGCAGCGTGCGATCCTTCGGCATCGGCACGGGTTTGTAGTGTTTCTTGGTGACCTTGAGAACTTTATTAATCAAGGAAGCGCGATTGGAAGCTGCCATGGTGATCGATTTCTATATGAAAATGTCAGTTGTTGTTGGTTCTGTTCTTCCGTGTCCTAATGGCTCGTCTCATTCTTCTTCAGTTCCGCCATCACTATCGGGCTCCTCCGGCAAGACCTCATCCAAGACCTTCGCCAGTGCAATTGATTTTTTCACGCCCATGTCGAGCTCGAATTTCAAACGCGGCGTGTAGCGAGTATCAATCCGCTTCGAGATTTTCGACTGTAAGTACCCCGCAGCACTCTGTAGTCCATGGAGGCACAGTTTCTGTTTGGCATCGTCTCCCATGACGGAGACGCTTACTTTCGCCTGACGCATATCGGGCGAAACCTCGACCTTAGTGATGGTCGCGTTCTCGATGCGTGGATCTTTTAAGTCAGCCAGTATAGCCATACCGACAACTTCGCGGATCGCTTGGGCAGCTTTAAGAACGCGGCGGGAGGACATGATGATTCTGGGAAGGGAAGCGATTTGAAACTTGGCCGCGTGCCGCTTCAGCGGCCCGGAACGGGACAAAGCGAGTGAGGGTCAATCAGTCGTCGAAACTACGCCCAATTTCCTCGACACGGTACACATCAAACAGATCGCCTTCCTTCACATCGTTGAAGCCGGCCAGTTTGATGCCGCACTCGAATCCTTCACGAACTTCCTTGGCGTCGTCCTTCTCTCGCCGGAGGGTATCAATCGCGTAATCACCGATGATCGTATTGTCGCGGATCACGCGGGCACGCGCATTTCGCTCGACCGTACCGGAAAGAACGCGGCAGCCCGCGATCGTGCCTGTACGACTGATCTTGAAGGTCTGTTGTACGAGAGCACGCCCGAGATCAATCTCGCGTTCCTCAGGTTTCAACAAGCCTTCGATGGCCGCTTTCAACTCTTCGGTGATCTTGTAGATCACGTCGTACCGCCGGACCTGAACGCCCCGCTTGTCGGCCAGGATGCGCGCCTTTTCATCGGGAACCACATTGAAGCCGATAATGATCGCGTCAGAAGCATCGGCCAGGGTCACATCCGCTTCGGTGATGCCGCCGACGGACTTTTGCAGAAGTTTGATTTTGACTTCAGGGTGATCGAGCTTTTCGAGTTCCTTCTGAATCGCTTCGATCGATCCTCGGACATCGGCACGAAGGATCAGATTCAGTGTTTGGACTTCGCCATCCCCTTCGAGACGGTCGAAAAGGTTCTCGAGGGTGACATGCTGAATGCCCACGTCGAGGTTCGAGCTGCGAGCCTCTTCCGCGCGAGATTCAGCAATCGTGCGTGCTTTGGCAATGTCGTCGAGGACATAGAACGGCTCACCAGCACCAGGCGCTATATCGAAGCCGGTCAGATTCACAGGGACGCTTGGCCCAGCTTCTTCAAGCTTGGCGGTTGGGATCAGCGTGTCGTGCATTGCTTTGACCTTGCCGAAGGCTTGGCCAGAAACGATCACATCGCCCACTTTGAGTGTTCCGTTCTGCACCATGACCTTGGCGACTACACCTCGGTCCGCTTCCTGTTGGGCTTCGATACAGGTACCGAGGGCAGGGCGATCGGGATTCGCTTTGTATTCTTGAAGTTCAGCAACCGTGAGAATGGTATCGAGCAATTCGTCGATCCCTTCGCCTGTGATCGCGCTAGTCTTCACGACTTCGACGTCGCCACCCCATTCACTGGGAACGAGTTCTTGGGCGGTCAGTCCCTGCATTGCCAAGTTCGGATCAACCCCAGGCAGGTCGCACTTGTTCAGGGCGACGATAATTGGAACTTCAGCCGCGCGAGCGTGACTGATGGCCTCCTCCGTCTGCGGCATGATGCCGTCGTCGGCCGCTACGACCAACACGGCAATGTCCGTCACGTTGGCACCGCGGGCGCGCATTTCGGTGAAGGCTTCGTGACCAGGCGTATCCACGAAGGAAATCTGCTGGTCGTTTTTCCAAATCGTGTAAGCACGAATGTGCTGGGTGATGCCGCCGCTCTCGCCGCTGACGACGTCGGTGTCGATGATCTTGTCAATCAACGAGGTCTTGCCGTGGTCAACGTGGCCCAGGAAGGTGATGATAGGTGCGCGAGGTTGCAGGTCTTTCTCGTCGTCGACTTGCTCGCGAATCGCTGAGAGGAACTCATCTTCAACGGTGACCTCGTCTTTAAACTCGACGTTCAAATCAAGTTCTGCAGCAACCAATTCCGTAAGGTCGGGATCCATCACCGCGGTGATGGTCGTCATCACGCCTTCTTCCATGAGGAGGCGGAGAATATCGGTCGCTGGAATTCCACCGGCTTCTGAAAGCTCGCGGACGGTGCAAGGAAGTTGAAGCTGGACGGCATCTTTACGTGGCGCGGCCGTGTTGATGCCGGTCCGCCTGCGGCGAGTTCGGCGTGGTGGGCGAGCCATCCCGGTGCGTCCGCCGGTACGGCTTCGACTGAGTTGTCGCTGCTCGCGTCCTCCAAGCATCGGAGTGTCGCCACGTCGGGGCCGACCGCGACCTTTACCGTCTTTCTCTTTCTCACTCTCTAGGGCATCTTCTGCTTTACGCAAATGGGCCTTGAGCGGCTTGGTTCCAGCTTTGCTCGCCTTGAGTGCATCGGCCGGCAACTTCATGTCGGGCTTCTGAGCGGCCGGTTCGTTCTTGCCAGGTTTGGCAGGTTTGGCGGGCTCCGTTGCGGGAACGGGGGCAAGCTTAATGGCAGGACGTGCGCGTCCGCCGCCTCCTGATTTTCCACCCTTGCCAGATCCCTCGTTGCCAATAACTCGCGGCTTGCCACTGCTGCTTGCGCCGCCAGGGGGAACGTAGTCGCCCCGTTGCATCACGCCGGCAAGTGGTCCTGGGCGGCGTGGTCCTGAATCTTCCTCTGGTGTCGTATCCTTCGCGGAGGCTGAGTCAGTTGCTTCGGCTGCATCCGAAGTGCCCGCTTCAGCGGCGGCGGCAGCTTCTTGTTCGGCTTTCTCTTTGGCGGCTTGTTCAAGAGCCGCTTGGCGAGCGGCAACTACCGGGTCGAGCTTCTTAGGTGTGCTAATCACACGGACTTCTTCAGCCCGTTTTGCATCTTTGGTAGGCCTCTGTGGTGCGACCGGTGCAGCCGGTCCCTTCCCTTTGCTGCCGCTGGAAGGTTTCGAGCCACCGCCGGAGAAATGCTCCTTAATCTTCGCGACTTCGGCGTCGTCGAGACTGGCTAGCGCAGAGCCCTTACCACTGATGCCGATCTGCGTGCAGATATCGACCAGCTCTTTGCTGTCAACTTTCAGTTCCTTGGCCAGTGAATAAATGCGGACCGCCAAATTACTTTCCCCGTGCTCGTTTGTGTTGTGTTTCTCGAGAGTTGCTCTTCCCGTGAAACACGTGGTCGTCGAGCATCTTTATGTGGTGCTAAAAAAACATAGACTTGCGTCCTCCAAGAATCTCTTGACGCTGCCATCGGTGCTCTTCACTGCAAGTTGCTCTCATCTGGGAGCGACCAACAATGGCAAGCAACGATAACACTAAACCGAAGTCTCCTTATTCTCATCTTCAGAAGCCTCTGAGTCCGAAGCTTCTGAGCCGGTCGCTTCAGCTTCCGGGCTTTCCGCTGCAGCCTCTTCTGCTTCGCCTGAAGCCGATTCTTCACCGGTTGCTTCCACCTCTTGGGCAGCCAACGCGGCCTCAGCCTCAGCATGTTCCGCTTCGATCGCCGCCAAACGATCTTCTTCACGTTTCTTCTTGCGAGCTTCTGCCGCGGCCGCTTCGGCTTCTTCCGCCAGCGCTTCGGCTTGCTCGACAATCTTGTCGACTTGCTCCTCGGTCAGGTTGCCCATCGCCATCAGATCTTCCGGCTCGATCACGGAGAGATCGTCGTAGCTCAGGTAGCCCTCTTCGACCAAACGCTCGGCCACTTCCATTTCCAGGCCTTCAATCGCGCTGAAGCCCTCAACAGCACGATCAATCGACTCGGCAAGTTCCTCCTGAGTCATGATTTCGATGTCCCAGCCGGAAAGCTTGCTCGCTAGGCGAACATTCTGTCCGCGACGACCAATAGCCAGTGACAACTGATCTTCGCGAACGAGAACGATTGCACGACCGAGAATCTTACAGAGGATGACTTGCTCAACTTCAGCAGGTTGCAGCGCGTTGGGAATCAAAATCTCAAGGTTGTCGTCCCAGCGAACGATATCAATCCGCTCGCCAGCTAGCTCGTCAACAATGTTCTTGATCCGATTGCCGCGGACGCCGACACAGGCACCGACGCAATCGACACGGGTGTCGCTGCTGCTAACGGCCACCTTTGAGCGATAGCCCGGCTCGCGTGACATGGCGCGAACTTCGATCACGCCGTCGATGATTTCAGGGATCTCTTGTTCAAAGAGTCGCTGCACGAGTTGCGGACGTGTGCGACTGAGGATCACCTTTACGCGGCTGCCCGCCTTGCGAACCTCGAACACGGTGGCTCGCACCCGTTCGTTCACGTGGTGCGTTTCGCCAGGGATCTGTTCGCTGCGTGGCAGGATGGCTTCGACGTTGCTCAGCGTCACGGTCGCCGCCCCACCGTCGTAACGGTGAATCAGTCCGCTGACCATCTCGCCGACCAGTTCGCTGTACTCGTCGTAAAGCGCGTCGCGTTCCGCTTCGCGAATCTTTTGAATCATTACCTGCTTGGCAGTTTGGGCACCGATCCGCCCGACGGTTTCTTCCGAGTCGAGAACCGTGCCGTTGTGCGTCGCAGAAATTTCACCGCTCTCGCGGTCGATGTCGACTTCGATCTCTTCCTCTTCGCCATAGTGCTTCTTCGCGGCTGAGACGAGCGCAGCTTCAATACCCTCGAACACGATTTCCTTATCGATGTTCTTATCACGGTGGATCGCGTCGACAATGCGGAGCACTTCAGAAGCGTTCATGTTGAGAAAGATCCTTTCGCGACGTATTCGCCCGCCGCCGGTCGTGTAATCGAGTTGTCAGATTGTCGGGTCAGGTTGTGTTCGGACTGTATTCCCAAAGTCATTAAGCAGCCTCTGCCAGTAACGACAGACAAGACCTTCCACCCAGCCTTCGTCTCCAATCAAGGCGACAGGAGCGAAGAAATGGCGAAAGGCCTTAGCCCTAAACGACTTAAAGCTCGCTATAGTCAGGCTACTCTACGATGGGAGGGGCTAAGTGTCAATGGGCCAACGGTCGACTTGCCCACTCAGCTGGGCGATGTACTCCTCGAAGTGACTAGGAGCTATAATGCAGGCATGAACGCCCTTCTCCAACAAGCCGTCGAAAAGCTGCAAGAAATGCCGGAAGAGCGGCAGGAACTGCTCGCACGCCTCGTGCTGCACGAAATCCAAGAAGACCGGCTATGGAAGCAATCTACCGAGCAGCATTCAGAAAAACTCAGCCAGTTCGTTGCAGAGGTACTTGCTGAGGACGAGCGTGGTGAATGCGAAGACCTTAATGATGTAGATTCACTGTGATTTCGCGTCTTCACCGATCATTTCGCAAGCGATTCTCCAAGTTGCCACAAGATGTCCAATCGCGGGCACGTATCGCTTATCGCCAGTTCGCCGCTGATCCGAACCACCCATCGCTACAATTCAAGCCGCTTCATACGTCACTACCGCTCTGGTCAGTACGGGTGACTGATTCTTATCGTGCTGTTGGCATCAGAAAGAGCAGCGAGGAGATCGTGTGGATATTTATCGGTTCACACGCTGAATACGATAAGTTTCTCGCTAGTCTGTGAGTATCGCAATTCTTCTGACGATATGAGCCTAGCCTTGTTGCCCAACTACAACCGCTGCCGCCTGCCCCTGGGGCGTCACGCTTAACTTGAGGAAAGAATCGCCTGCCGACGAGCCCGCTGCTGCGATATTCACTGGGGAGGTTGAACCTGGTGACTCGTGATTCAGCGTAGCAAAAAGCTTCCCCTCGCGGAGGGCCATCACGCTTGCGATCAGTTCCACAACACAACTTGCGGCCCCGAGATTCCCAAAGTAACTCTTCGCCGCCACGGTTGGAACCTCGCTTGCGGTTTCGCCACCCACCGCCGCAATCGCTTGGGCCTCCTGAGCGTCCGCCTCAACCGTCCCCAAACCATGAGCCGAAATGTGTCCAAGTTGGTCCGGCTTGAGCTGAGCTTCTTGTAACGCCGCGTTTCCTGCCGTCGCGAGCGACTTGTCGTTTGAGCTTTGCTCAGCAAGCATATCTCCGGCAGCGCTGCCGGTCCCCAGGATTTCCCCATAGATCGTTGCCCCGCGAGCAATCGCCGCCTCACGCTCTTCCAGTAGCAAGGCCCCGGCACCTTCTCCGAGGACCATCCCCGTGCGGTCTTTGTCAAACGGTCGAGAAGCTTTCTCGGGCGGTAGCGAGGCATCAGCCAACTGCTCGGTCTGATCAGCGTGAATCGATTTAAAGGAGTGAATCCGCGTCCCGCACGCGCCGGCAACGATGCGATCAGCATGACCGCGAGCAATCGTTTGCGCCGCCTCGCGTATCGCCAACAGTCCAGAGACTTCTCGCATGGTTAGCGAATTGTTAGGACCGCGCAGGTCGTTGAGAATCCCAATGTGACTGGCCGGCATGTTCGGCAAGAACTTGAGCATCCACAGTGGGTTCATTTCCGGTAGGCCGGTTTGTCCCCACTGGTCGAACCTGAAGTCTGCTTGATCCGCACCGCACTTATTCAAGCCGTTGAGAAAATCATCCGGCGGGCTCAGCATGTAATCGCTGCCGAATACCACGCCGGAGCGTTCCGGCTCCATCGCCTCCTCGGCGAAGCCTGCTTCGTTGATCGCTTGCTGCGCTGCCGCGACTGCCATCATCGTTTCGCGGCACATCATTTTCAGCGCCTTGCGAATCGCCTTCTTGCGATCCTTGGGCAACTCACCGAAGTTGTCGATGTGACCAGTGAAGTCGCGGGCCTCACCGCCGTAGGTAAACTTTCCTTCAATGGCTGGAAGGTTCACCAGGGGAGCCACCCCGCTTCGGCCCGAGGAAAGTGCGTCCCACATCTCAGCAGTGGAGTTCCCGAGTGGGCAGACCACGCCCATTCCGGTGATGACGACACGGCGGGAGGAAGAATCAGGCATGGTTTCGAAGCTTCAAAGATTAGCAGATTTGCTCTAGGGCTTTAGCATATCCGCACTACTAAGTAGAAGCGAGGGGGCCGCAGCGAGCAGTGAGTGAAGTCACAAGGGCAACAAGTTGCCCATGCCACCCCTGAGGGATTAGTTAGGGTGGCATGGGCAGCTTGCTGCCCTTGGATTGTGGAACCAAGTTTCGCAGCCCGGTTTAGTATCGCCCGTGGAACGTCGTCCGGCTGGCGGTACTTGCCGAGGGGCCACCGCCGGCAGCTGTCGTTCCTGGAGTCGCGACAGTCCCGCGGCTTTCGACCATCAACAACGCATCGGCGCGAGGTGGCGATTTGGGCAGCTTGAGCGTGTCCACGATCAAGTTCGGCTTCTCAGGCCCCGGCGACGCCACGACGCCCATGCTTAGCAGCAGCACTTGGTTTGTCGGCCAGCGAAAGCGTTCGTGCAATTGCACCATCGTCATCTGTGGTACTTCCACCTGAGTGCGCTGATTCGGGGCGATCGTCGAAGGCGCTTCCAGTTGCACGGGGAGCATTTTTTCAACCTGGGTGAGCTTCACTTTCACCACGGCATCGGTCGTGGCGGTGTCCATCGACAAGAGCGGGCTGAACTCGAAGTTGAACCCTTCGTCGATCGTCGCCAATTCAGGCTGGTAACCAGGCCAGACGTTGGCCGTCGGGAGGATGCCCTTCGTATAACTACGCGGCTTGATGGACGAGACGATGTGCGACTGGCCGTTGAACACAATCTGATGCGGCGGCGAATGCTCGCGATAGTCGGTACGGCGCTTCAGTTCCGAGAGCAATAAGGCTGCGTCTTCTCGCGCCATGATCCACCCTTGAACGCCGGGCGATTGCACCGGCAGCGGAGTCATCAACGGTAACGCTCGGGCACGCCAGTTCGGGTTCTTCATCGTGATGATCCGTAGCCCAAAACCGTGCTTTTCTGCCGCCTTGTTTACGAACCGATCGACGATATCGGCGACCGTCGCCTGCATCTGCGGCGTGTGATAAACCTTCAGACGTTGCCGATCTGCGCTCAGCAAACCAACCGGATTCGAGTGCCAAGCCTCGTAGCCGGTCTCACGGAGAATCCAATCCACGATCTGCTGTTCAGGATGCTTGGAATTTTCAACCCGCATCGTGTAAGGCGTGATGTCGTACTCTCGCCAAACCTGACCTTGGTCATTCGGCAAAGTTCCCGAACCCTTGGTCACCTGCGCCCGCGTCGCTCCCGCTGGCAGAGCATTCCGCTGCGTCGGCTGAGCCGGCGGCGTCTGGCCCGGAGTGACGGGGCTCTGTGATTGGGAGCTTTGTGTCGCAGAAGCAGGCTTCTGATCGTAACGAGCCGTTCGCACCGATGGAGAACTGCTCCCGCCAGGAGCGCGCCAACCCGTCGCACCGTTCTGAGCGTTTAAGTCACCAGTCGGCAAGACGATAATGGCAACCACAAGTGCTGCGAAAAATCTAAGCATCGGATTCTCTCCGCAATCGCTCTGTTCCATAGGACATCGAGGACGCGGAGTGTAGAAAAGGGCAGGGCGCCCAGCAAGATCGCTGGCAGCAGAATGCTAGCAAACCGCTTGCGGCTTAGCCGTGAAAGGTTAGTGCAAGCAGCTCCGAAAAGGCTTCAAGCAAGAGTTACCGCGAAGCGGTTACCTAACGTAGCCCAGGGTAAGATCGACCGAGCCCCAGCGAGGAAGATCGCCACCCTGGGTCACGATATAGCGCCTAAACATCGACCGAGCAATTAGCGTTCTGTGCTGTGATAGGTCGATCGAGGTCGAAATGAGAAAGGTTCACGGCTTATTGATTCGCTAACCGCGCTTGTATGGCGAATAACTGGGGCACCGCGAAAGCAAAGTCATCTACCAGCACATCCGGGCTAGTCGACTTGAGGTACTGAATTACCTCTTGTGATTGCAGCCAAGCAAGGACCTCGGCATGGGGCTTGGCGGTCGTGTTCCAGAAAGCATTCCACAACTCGCACTTCTTCATCAAGCTTGATTCATTCTGCAAGACAAATGCTGCCAGATGCAAGTGCGCTTCAGTACTGTCCGTGTTTATCCAAGTACTCAGAAACGGATCGATTGTGCTACAGGCGTTTGAGAAGGCACAAAGAACCGTGTCAGCAGCATCTTCAAACGTTCCTGAAATAGGAATGGACAATTGAAACAACCAATAGGCAGAAAAGAAATCCTTCACCGCGTTTTGCTCACTTGTGGGCCAGCTATCCCAATGAGCGCACTCTAACTTTCCGAAGACCACAGCAAGATCGAGGAACTCGTCGCGGTAAGCGATGGTAAGCTCAAGTAACCGCGGTAGAAAATGCTTGAAATGTCGTTGGTTTCCCCAAGTTGTGATCGCTTTGCTCGAATAGAGTTCCAAGTCGTCATAAGTTAGCTTTCGCAGCGGAATGGAAGCGAGCTTTTCTGAACGCTCAGTACTTGCGCAAAAGTCGCAGCCGACGAAATCATCGCCAAGTCGATAAGTGGCAAACGTCGCGTAGAGACTCTCAACGGCTGCGTCGAGTTGACGACGCTGAGATGAATCATGAATCACGACTTACCTCATTTCGACCTCGGTAAGCCAACACGCGAAACAGGCTTTTTGCTCGGTCGATGTATGGCTTTACAAACTAACCCAGGGTGGCGACCACACTCGCCGGGGCTCGTGATGGTCTTACCCTGGGCTACGTTATGGAACCGCTTTGCGGTAATTCAATGCGAGGTACTCTTCGGAGATGGTTTGAGCAAACAGGTTGCTGCTACCGCACAACCCCAGCCACCAGCGAAGCATTGTGCCCGCCGAACCCAAAGCTGTTATTCATCACGCACTTCACCTCACGCTCTTGCGGCGTGTTGGGCGTGTAGTTCAAGTCGCACGCGGGGTCGGGCGTGTCGAGGTTGATCGTGGGGGGGCAAACTTGATCGCGTAAGGCGAGCAGCGCGAAGATCATCTCCACACCGCCGCTGGCACCAAGCAAGTGACCTAACTGGCTTTTCGTGCTGCTGACGTTGGCTACTTTGGCGTGATCTTCGAACACGCGTTTCACGGCGGTCGTCTCCGCCTTGTCGCCAAGCGGCGTGCTGGTGCCGTGAGCGTTGATGTAGTCGACTGCCGTTGGTTCAATGCCCGCATCTTTCACCGCGGCGCTCATCGCTCGGGCAGCGCCGGTTCCTTCAGCGTCAGGCTGGGTAATGTGCCCGGCGTCGGCGCTGGCACCGTAGCCGAGGACTTCGCCGTAGATGTTGGCTCCACGGGCTTTGGCGTGTTCGAGTTCCTCGAAGACGAGGATTCCAGCCCCTTCGGAAAGTACAAAGCCGTCCCGATCCGAGTCAAACGGTCGGCTCGCTTTCTCGGGGGCGTCGTTTCGCGTGGAAAGAGCCTTCATGTTCGAGAAACCGCTGAGCCCGATCGGCGTCAGTGCCGCTTCGGTTCCACCGGTGATCATGATGTCCGCGTCGTCATATTGAATGGACTTCAGTGCGTCGCCCATCGCATTCGCGGCGCTGGCACAAGCCGTGGCCACGGCGTAGTTGGGGCCGCGGAGACCGAAACGAATCGAGATATGTCCCGCTGCCGCGTTGAGCATCAGCTTCGGGATCGTAAACGCGCTCACCCGGTCAGGGCCTTTGAGAATCAAACGGCGTTCTTGGTCCTCAATCTCGTTGAGGCCGCCGATCCCCGAACCGATGATTGCACCACAGCGGTAGGGATCTTCCTTCTCGAAGTCGATCCCCGAGTCCTTGGCCGCCTCAGCAGCAGCGGTCAGGCCGAATTGCGTGAAGCGATCAACCCGCTTCGCTTCGCGAGGGTCCATGTAACCTTCGACAGACCAGTCGCTCTCCTTCACTTGCCCACCGAAGTGGACCTTAAAGTCGCTGGTGTCAAAAGAAGTGATTTGGCTGATGCCGCTATCGCCGGCGAGAATTCGTTTCCAGACGGACTCGACATCGCTGCCAAGCCCAGTCACGCAACCAAGTCCAGTAACGACCACGCGGCGCTTCATCACAAAAACTCAACAAGCAACAGGTTAGGAATAGCGAGAATGCAGCGCACGAGTCGCCGCAGGGAACAGCCTAAAGAGCCCGAGCAGAGGGG
Source organism: Lacipirellulaceae bacterium (assembly GCA_040218535.1). Taxonomy (NCBI): domain Bacteria; kingdom Pseudomonadati; phylum Planctomycetota; class Planctomycetia; order Pirellulales; family Lacipirellulaceae; species Lacipirellulaceae bacterium. Next base: position 103,711 of record JAVJRG010000008.1, read on the forward strand.
GGAATACCAAAATCGACGACGACCCGTAACTACGAGGCGTTGCCGTTCTGCTCGATGAACTCGACCGCTTGTCCAACGGTTTGGATCTTCTCGGCAGCGTCGTCGGGAATGTTCACGTCGAACTCTTCTTCGAGCTCCATGACCAGCTCAACGGTGTCGAGCGAGTCAGCTCCGAGGTCGTTTACGAACGAAGTTTCGGCGGAGATCTTGTCTTTATCGACGCCGAGTTGTTCAGAGACGATGTCGGTTACACGTTCCAATACTGAGGCCACGGTCGGGTCCTCCTTCAACCACTGGGTGTCTGTCGTTAGTCAAATCGCAAGGCCGGTGGACATTCACTTGTCACGGGTGCCCTGCGAAGCAAATAGTACGCTAGCAGCGAATCTTGGCCATACCAATCTGAGCGGATAGATTGTCTACCCGTTACAGCAGTCCGCCTAGAGCCCGCCTCTTTCGCAAGCCTTTCAAAATAGAAGGGGCTTGGGAAGGAGGTCAAGATATACCGTCTCTAAAGGGCATTGTCTAGGTCGGCTGGGGCTCTTTGGAAGGCCCGACGCGTCTAAAAACACACGTCATTCCTCGGTCAGCGAGCCTCCCGTCCGAATGACGAGTATTCTACGCCGTTAGTCCACCATCCAAGGTGATAACTTGTCCGGTAATGTAGCTGGCTGAACCGCTGGAGAGGTACAGCACCGCATCGGCGATTTCTTCGGCTTGCCCCAGTCGCTGGGCGGGGATGCGTTTCTTGACTTCTTCGTCAAGAGCGGGACCCAAGGCGTCGGTCATTTCGGTGGCGATGAAGCCGGGGCAGATCGCGTTGACGGTAATCTTCCGCTTCTTGCTGGCTAGCTCGCGAGCCACGGTCTGGGTGAAGCCAATAATGCCCGCCTTGGAAGCGGAGTAATTCGATTGCCCCGGGTTGCCCATTAGCCCGGAAACGCTTGAGATGTTGATGATCCGGCCAGTCTTCTGCCGCATCATCACGCCGGTGGCCGCGCGGGTGAGCAAGAACACCGAGCGCAGATTCGTGGTAATCACCTCGTCCCAATCCTCGTCGGTCATCCGGGGAATCAGCGTATCGCGGGTGATGCCTGCATTGTTGACGACAATGTCGAGACGCTCCCAATCCGCGTGAATCTTCTCGACGATTGCTTGCACCGCTTCCGAGTCGGTGACGTTGCAAGCGAAAGCCTCAGCAGCACCCCCAGCGCTTGTGATCTCGCCGACGGTCTCAGCAAGCTTCTCTTCGTTGCGAGCGAGGCATGCGACTTTCGCACCAGCGGCACCTAATGCCAAAGCAATCGCCTTGCCGATACCGCGGGAGGCACCAGTGACGAGGGCCGTCTGTCCGCTGAGGTCGACTTTGATTCGGGCTTCAATCGATTCTGGCATTCTTGGTTGTCCTTGGTTATGCGTTAAGCCGACACATTCTCACACGGCATTTTTCGGGCAATCCGCTTCAGCAACCCACGCAGCACTTTTCCTGGTCCGACTTCGTAAAACTGCTCGATCCCATGTTCATCAATCAGCAGTCGGATGGAATCCTCCCAGCGGACTTGGCTAACGACTTGGCGAATCAGCAAATCGCGTATTTTTTCGGGATCGTCATGCGGCTGGGCATCGACGTTGGAAATGACAGGCACGCGGGGTGGTCGGATCTGAACTTCCGCCAGGGCCGCCTTCAATCGCTCAACCGCGGGTTGCATCAACTCGGTATGGAATGCCCCCGCCACAGCGAGCGGGATCACTTTCATCGCACCGGCTTCTTCCGCGAGAGCAGCAACGCGTTCGCAGGCTGGCGTACTCCCGGAAACGACAATGTTCCCAGGGCAGAGCAAGTTAGCGATTTCCAGCACGTCACCCTCACGTGCCTGATTGCAAAGCTCGACAACTTGGTTTCGCTCCATGCCAAGGATGCTGACCATCCCGCTGCTCACTTGGTCAGCCGCATCTTGCATCGCAGCGCCACGTTGCTGAACGAGGCGCAACCCGCTTGCAAAGTCGATCGAGCCAGCAAACACCAGCGCGGTGTACTCGCCAAGACTCAGACCTGCGGTCGCAGCAGAAGTCTCAGCGACTTCCGGCGAATCGACTTTCAATTGTTCTAGTGCAGCCAGGCTACACACGAACAACGCCGGCTGACTGTGAACGGTAGAATCCAGCTCTTCAGCAGGGCCGTTCTTGCAGAGTTCGAGAAGACCGTAGCCGAGGATCTCAGCGGCCTGATCGAAAAGAGCCTTCGCAGCCGGGAGGTTCGCAGCTAATTCGGCTCCCATGCCGACGGTTTGAGCGCCTTGACCTGGAAACAGTAGCGCAGTCTTACTCATCTTCGCCTTCTCGGTGTCGCGATCTGCTCGTGAGGAGAAAGTTACTCAGCCGATTCGACCATCGCACGGCCCTGATAGTGGCCGCAGTTCCCGCAAACGACGTGCGAAAGGGTCGCCGTGCCGCAGCGAGGGCAGGGCTGCAGTTGCTTTGCCTTGAGGGCGTCGTGCGAGCGACGCTTGCCGCTGCGAGAATTGGAATGCTTGCGCTTAGGTACGGCCATCGCGGGGCCTCATCGGAAAGGTTGGCTTTAGTGTGGTTTGTCGAATCGCGAAGCATACCCCGAAAACCGCGGTTGCGAAAGGGCCTCAATCGCCGCATAGCCCGGAGGGTTCTTGTGGGCATCCTTACCCTGTTGTGGAACGTAACTCATTGGCAGGCAATCTGATAGCAAAAGAATAGTCGACAATTTTGAGGAGCGGAAAACTCGATTTGACTCGAATCCGGATTTCCGACTAAGCTCAAAGTCCCGCCAGAGTCCCTCCCCAAAACTTCCCGCCTTAAAGATTCCTTTCCGGAGTTACATACCATGCGCTCGCCTTCTTCGTCGTGTCGTTCCGCATTTACGCTCGTTGAACTCCTGGTCGTCATCGCCATCATCGGCGTGCTTGTCGGCCTCCTCCTGCCTGCCGTCCAAGCTGCTCGCGAAGCTGCCCGCCGCAATAGCTGTCAGAACAACTTGAAGCAGCAAGGACTCGCCCTTCAGATGCATCACGATGCGAAACGCCAGTACCCAACCGGACGGAATAGCACGACGCAGTTTGGCACTTCTTGGGCCTTCCGATTGCTACCCTTCATTGAGCAAGAAGTGTTGTTTGATGCTTACCAATCCAACCAGCGCGTCGACTCCGACGAAAACGCACTCGCGATGCGTACTCCCGTCGAGATGTACTACTGCCCCAGTCGCCGCTCGCCCGAGGCTGATCGAGACTTTGACAACAACGACCAACCCTCGGTCGTCCGTGGTGTTGCTGCCGGGGGCGATTATGCTGCCAACGCCGGCTGGGATGTCCATTTCGGACTCAACGGCGTGCTCACCAGCTTCGAGCCCAGCGTCGTCGCCGGGCCGATGTTCACAGGATCGAAGATCAAGGATCGCTATATCACCGATGGCCTCTCGCAGACGCTCGCTGCAGGAGATCGTCACATCCCTCGAAATCTCGTCGCTGAGCCTGGGCTCGAACACCATGACGCGGGCGATACCGCGTTCTTCCCAGCCGACAATCCACGCACGGTCATGGCAGGTGTGCTCGGTGGCTTGGCCGCGAATGCCGACGACGACAGTAGTGAGAAATTCGGCAGCGAGCATCCCGGCATCGTGCAGTTCGTCTATCTCGATGGCCACGTCGAAGCAATCACCACCGACGCCGATGAAGAAACGCTCAAGAAACTAGCCGCCTTCGGCGACGGCCAAATCATCGGCGACGCGATTTGACCGTAACAACACGCTCCGCGTGGTAAGCAGAAAGTACTCGCGTGCCAGACTCTGTGATCTTGGCAGTTCAGCACGCATCAATCCGTGCTTCCAAGTAGGCTTTGTTCCAGCTGGTTGCACTTTCAAGAGATGCTCCACGCGGAGCGTGGAGTTACAGTCATGCAGCCTCGGGTGGCGGTTCCCCCAGATGCTCGTATCCAGCCGTCGTGAGCTTCCGCCCGCGGGGACTTCGCACGACGAGCTCCGCCCGCAGCAGAAATGGTTCGACTTCGTCCGTCAGCGTGTCCGGGGCTGTGTTCAGCGTATGAGCGATCGCCTCGACGCCCACCGGTCCGCCGTTGAACACGCGGAGGATCGTCTCTAGATACTTTCGATCTTGCCCGTCGAGCCCCAAGGGATCGACGCCCAGCATGTCGAGTGCCGCCTTGGCGACCTCGAAAGTTACTTCGCCATCCGCCTTCGTCGTGGCATAGTCACGCACCCACCGCAAACGGTTGTTGGCAATCCGTGGCGTACCGCGGCTGCAGATGGCAATCTTGCCTGCCGCTTCTTCGTCGACAGGCACTTTTAGTTTCTTGGCGTTGCGGGTGATGATCTCGCACAGCTCGTCTTGGCTGTAGAACTCCAGGTGCTCGCGGACTTGAAATCGATCGCGGAGCGGCGCGGACAGCAACCCGGTGCGAGTCGTTGCTCCAATGATCGTAAAGGGCGGCAACGGCATATTCAGCGTCCGGGCGTTCACTCCTTCACCAAGGGTGATATCGATTCGGAAATCTTCCATCGCCGGGTACATGAACTCCTCGACTGCTTTTGGCAGTCGATGAATCTCATCAATGAACAGCACCGAGCCTTCGGAGGCATTTGTCAAATAAGGCAACAAATCCTTCGGTGCCGCCAAAGCCGCCCCGCTGGCGATTTGCAACGGCACGTCGAGCGCCTTGGGAATGCAAGTCGCAAAAGTCGTCTTCCCCAATCCCGGCGGCCCATCAAGCAAAATATGCCCCAGCGGCTCCTTGCGAATCCGCGCCGCATCCACGGCAATCATGATCCGCTCATAAACTTCGCGCTGCCCAATCATCTCCTCCAGCCGCTGCGGGCGCAATGCGGACTCCTCTTCCTTCGTCGGCCCGGTAAAGGAAGGCCGCTCGGGAGGAAGTTGATCGTCGTCGCCAGAAAGAATCGTTTCGCGGGCCATGTTGAGTTGCGGGTCGTGGGGCGCGAGGCGTTTTGTCATTCCGACGGGAGCCTAGCCGACCGAGGAATCCGGTTTGATACTGTGTGCGTTCTCGATCTCGACGGTCTGAACACCTGTACGCTACCGCCGCACTATATCAAATCGGCTGCAAATCGGGAAAGCGTGAATTTCTTACCAAGGTAGCCGCAGCCCCGGTCTCGATTGTGGTGGCGGCTGCCGGAGAACTCTTGGAACGCAAACATACCGAGCTAATTCCCGGCGACCTTGTAGGTCGCGGCTACCTTCAGTTTCGACAAGCGATCCAACGCAGTAAACTACCCCCATGCTCACCAACGCCCAACGTCTCTGGCTCGAACGAAACACCCGCCGAGCTGACTTCCTTTGGAAATGGGGCCTGGGCATCCTCGCCGTCGGTTTCGTCGTTGGCATTGCGGTTGATGCATCGTTTACAGGTTGGATGGAGCCGCCAGAGCGACAGAACCTATTCGCTCCCGATTCGGAAGAGCCCGAGGAACCCCAGACGCCTCCAGACGATCCTCACTATCAAGATAGGGTCAAACATTGGGAGAAAATCGAGCAGCACGCAGGACGAGGTGAGTGGGGAAGCGTGTTTCTCGCCATCCCCAAAAGTATGCTGCAAGGTTGGGGCAATGTCGGAACGACCGGCCTGGCCATATTGACGGGACTCTGTTGGATGATGTTTCTGCTACAGACGGTTCAGCCTGCCGACGATCGAACTTTCCGTCTTCTCTCATGCATCGTAGGCCTGCTCCTCGGGGTGGTAAGCATCTGGTTCACGCTCTTCTTGATTCTTTACCAAGAAATTGGCTGGGGACTTGCTGAGAGCGACGAGTTTATTCCTGGGCTTCGTTTCTTCGTCCTAGGTGTCGGGTTCCGTGAGGAAGTCTCAAAGTTCATTTGCTTCCTGCCGTTGCTTCCTTGGATCGTTCGCCGCCGCGACGAACTGGCTGCACTGATCGTTGCCGGCTGCGTGGGGTTAGGATTCGCCATGGAAGAAAACGTTGGCTACATCTATCGATCCGCCGGCAGCGGCACATTGGGACGATTGCTAACACCTGCTCCGATCCATATTGCGCTGACAGGGCTCATCGGCTTGGCTGCCTATCGAGCCTGCCGCTGGCCAAAAGAGTGGGGACCGCAATTCGTCGTTGTCTTCCTAGGAGCGATTCTTATGCACGGGGCGTACGATGCGCTAATCGTTTTGCCAGACCTCAAGGATTACAGCATAGGAGCCTTTATCCTGTTCTTCTTATTGCAATGGCACTTCTTCCGCGAACTTCGCGAGCTACGCATAGTGCGCCGCGAGACCATATCACTCAGTGCCAACTTTATCACCTGCGTTGCGTTGGTCGCAGCCGCCACATTCGTTTATATGTCCGCCGCCACGGGTTGGAGCGGGGCGCTCGACATTATGTTCATGTCGGTGTTGGGGCAGGCGATGATGGTTTATCTGTTCCTGCGGGAGATGCCGGAGTCGCTGGTGACGGTGTGAGTGCAAGCCAACTTTCATTCCGAAGGGATGCTAGCTCCGCCGCGGCGGAAGGAATCCGGTCGGTAGCTCATGTTGATATCTCACTCTGTGATGCCTGGCCGACTTCGTGTGCCACTGCTGGTTTATTCAGCGTGGCCTATTGAGCCCGCGTTGCGAATCAATTGAGCTGGGCTGATCGCCTTCATGCTCGTTTTGCTGCAAGTGGAGCCGACGAGCGTGCCACTGGCTCTGCCAGTGCCGAACTTCTGGGTTGAGTAACAAGTTTGAAGAACTACGCAGTTTCGCGACCACAAGCTGATCGATTCCCTCCTAATTGCTTGCAGCCTGCACCCGGTTAGAGCGCCCAAGTCCAAACTTTCTCGGGAGTCGAGCTGTCTGACAGGTCAAACACTGGCAGAGCCAGTGCCACCCGCCGTGGTTTACTCGTCTAAATTCACTTGCGTTTCTTACGACCACCAATCGGCTCGTACATGACGTCGGGAATCTGTCGTGCAAATTCGTCACGCCTTTCCCACATCGAGATATGGCTGGTGGGATCAAAAGGTATGGATGCACTCTTGTATTGAGATTTAAGAAACCTCTTTTCAATATGTTGGAGCACGCGAAAGGTGTAACGATCGGAATCGGAGTCGATTTCGGAAGCTGACTCATATTGAAAGTAGAAGTCTTCCGGACAGGCATACCAATAGGTTTGCAGGAGGGTGCCGGCGTCGATGTAGGGATTCTTCACGAGCTCCATCACTTGCCTTGTATTTGCTTCCCAGTGCATGTTCTCGGCGTAGTATTGTAGCTCGTCCTTACTCTTGGTCGTTTTCAGGAACGTCTTTATTTCACGATCCATTTTTCGCAGGAATTTCGCAACGAGAGCGTCTGCCTCTTTTCTTGATTTCCTGAGCGGCTTCTTTTGCATGATTGCTTCTGATTGCTCCATAACCGCAGTCAGTTCCTCTCCTCCTTCATCGACCAATCGAATAATTTCCTCCCGGCGCCGTTTGGATAACCGCTTTCCGGTACTTAATTCTGGAATATGCCGTTCGTAAGGTTCATCGGATGCTGACTCTTCCGCACCCGTGTCTTCTGCCGGCGGTAGGCAAATCGCAATGCGCGTCAGAAACTCGTTGAAAGAGCCTGCGACTAGGATCGCGTGCGACTTATCAAAGACAGGGTCGCCATGCTCGTTCAAATCGTAGCCGCCCGCATCTTCGTTCCAGAAGTAAACGCACCCCGGCTTGTCGAGCAGTGAGATTGAATAGTAGTAAAGATTGAACTGCCCACAAATCGGAAGGTGCCCTTCTGGCAAAGACGGCGTAATGAACTCTTCGGCAAACAACAGGCTCTTATAGGCTTCTGGCTTGGCATATAAGCCGTAGATAAAATCTACGGGCCGGGTATCTTGCTTTCCGAAGATAGGCAGCTCGACATGGTTGGGGTCGGGTTCGCCGCCGTTTTGCGCCCGCAAGAAGTCTCGATACTCTTGCGGTAGTTTGACGCCTAGCTTTTTCTCGAGCTTTGCCACTTGAGCCTCGGTTGCCGCTCGTTTGCCTTTCGGGCGTTTGATCTTCAGCAGGCTTGGATCGACCTTGACATAACCTTTAGCAAGCTTCTGCTCTTTTAGTTTTTCAGTCGCCTCTTTAGCAGCAGAAGGGGAGGTGAATGTTTTGGCCGTTTCCCGCCCTTGGGTACCCAGTCGACCGTGACGAATCGTTTGTTTTTTGCCACGGAGTTTGTACGACCAGAATTTCCGGGATTGGCCGTCGTCGAAGAAAAAACTTGCTGAGTTCATTTCGTCATCGATCGAGTAACGACCGCCTGGTGGGTAGTATTTGAAGCAGTTTCAAGAATCAGTTTCGTAACCCGAAGCTTGAGCGAGGTGCCATACTATGGGGTTTTCCCCTGGCTAATGCTTCGGGTTGCGAATTTAGCAACGATTTCTAGAGCCGATTGGGGCGAGCAGCAACCAGCCCGACCAGCGCAACACCAAACAGTAGCAACGCACTCGGCTCCGGGATTATTGGGTGTTGCATCCGAAACCCTCGGAAAACACCGTTGTAGGTACCGACGCCAGCGATCCAGCCGTCGTCGTTCACGTCATACGCGTGCCAGAGTTCCCAGCCGGAAGTTTGATCAATCAGGCTGTTCAAATCGACGGCTTGGCCTTGGTAGTAACAGAACGCGTGATAGTCGCCCGTGCCCGAGCCGGGAGCCATGTTGAGTGAACCGACCATCAAGCCGTGGTTGTTGACGGCGCGGCCGAAACTTTCGATCGCGCCCAGCGCCGAGTGATTGACGGCAGACATGCCGCTGGCGGGATCCCAGAGAAAGGCAGTCGTCACTCCTGAATTGGTCGCTTGATCAAAGGCCCAGCCGGCAACCTGTGCGCTGTCGTTGATGTCCATCCCGAAAGTGGGGCCTGTGCCGTTCAGTCCCCCGATGTTGCCGGTGAAGGGAATCGGGTTGCCCATCACATTTCCAATCTTGGTGACGGCACCCGTGCTGGAGCCCTCCCAGCCAACGAGGTTGCCGTTCTCGCTGATACTTTGCGGACGTTTGACTATGTTGGTGACTTCGGGTGTGTAACTGTTCGATTTCCGCCAAACGGTCCCGGTATGCAGAATCTCGGCGCTGAAGCTGTTGAAGGTGTAGGAAGTACCCACGACGACGTTGCTGTTATTGATCGAGACCGCACGGCTGTGATCTAAACTGCTGACGGGGCTTAGGACGGTCGTCACCGGCGTGTTGAGCGAATCTTCAGTGACGAATCCTTTGACGTTGAACGGGAAGGTCGGCTCACGGGCCTCGCCCACCGCGTCGTGAGAATCGTTCATGTCGATCTGGAATAGCCCCACGGGTGTGCCCAGATCGACAATTTGAAAGAACGGCCCCGGTGCGCCCCAATAGGTTCCTTTGAATGGAGCATTCACGTTGCCAAACACGCCCGCGCTAGGCCCCGACCGTCCGTAAACAGAACCGTCAGACAAAATAGCCATCCCTTCGCTGACGATATTGGAAGTGTCAGGCGGCAGCATGTCGACCGGCTGAATCGCCTGCGACGGCGCGACGCAGACGAAAAGTGAAACGAGCAGGGACACGGCACGAACATGCCATTGCTTCACACGGATCGTCTTCATGAGAACTCACCTCACTGTTTGCGGACGGTTGAAAAGAGTCTTCGCAGTCTTGGTCCTCGTTCAGGACCAGCGCGTGGGATAAGCACCGTTAGAATAACGATCCTGTCAGCGAGTTTCAATCAATTTGCGTTTTGCACAACATCGGAAGCAAGCAATTGGGAGCGTTTATGGATTGAGTGAGCGAAAAGATGGTCTGGATAAGCGCTTTCTCGGCTTCGACATCGAAGCACGAGTTGAGTGATGACGCCGTTAGTCAATCTCTCTTGGCGCCAACCTCATTAAGTGCATCGCGCTGCTCGTCGCCACGATGCGAAGAGCCAGCAATGGGAGCGCCTACAAGCAAAACAAACTACTACAACGAACAGACACTGCAGGTCTACTTCAATCGGGCGATCTAATTCTGAAATGTACCGAGGGTCCAACCCAGCCGAGCTTCAAGTCGCGACAAGTCAGCAGTGGCACCCTCGAAGAGGATTGCAGCAGTTCCACCCGCCGGTTTTCACTTAGAGTTGCACAGCAATTTACTTACTCAGCCCTCCACAGTTGGCTAGAATAGGCAACGTCACGACACTTGAATCGACTCGGTAATGAGTCTTGCTCTGGAATTAGTATCATGGTCCGATCAGCTATCACGATCTCGTTCTGTTTCCTTTATTCGATGCTAGGCCAAATCAATTGCCATGCCTCGACCTATTTCAGAGAAGTTAGCTTGATCACAAACGACATCGTGTATGATCCGCATTCTGACATGATCTACGCTTCTGTCCCAAGCGAAGTGGGGATTTTGAGAGGAAACACGATCACTCCTATCAATCCCTACACGGGAGCCCTGGGCAACTCGGTATTCATTTCGAGTGAGCCATCAAAAATGTCAATCGCTGACGATGGCTCTCGAATCTACGTTGCCAGCGAGAGCACGAATTTGGTCACTCCGTTTTTCCTCGACACAATGACGCCTGGAGCTGCTTTTCCTATCGGCTCAGGCGATCGCCGTGTTGACGATTTAGAAGTGTTGCCCGGGAATGCAAGCAGGCTTGCAGTGTCCAGGAGGTCGGGAAATACGAATCGTGGGTTCGCATTCTTTGAGGACGGAGTTCAGTTGCCCGATGCATCGAGCGACTCTGCTAGATACGACCGAATCGAATTTGGGGACGATCCGAGCACTATTTACGGCCATTCAAGCAGCATCAGTGATCGTGACTTTAATGCCTTCGAAGTTAACTGGGCTCCCGATGGGGGATATGTTGGGACCATCTATCAGGCCAAGCGATTGTTGACGCAGAACGGTCTCGACATGGAATATGAAAATGGTCGAGTTTATTTTACAAACGGGCAAATCCTTGAAGTTGCAACACCCGGTCCAATTGGAAGTTTCAACGGTCGTGGTCCAGTCGAGCCAAACTTTGAGAGTGGTCGAACCTACTTCATCGACGGTGATGAGCTAAAGACATTTAGCCAGTCAACTTTTGTACCCCTGGGCTCCATAAGTGTTCCGGAGATGGCTGGTTCGGCACGTAATCTTATCTCACTGGGGACAGACGGCCTTGCTTTCGCAACCGATGCAGGAGAAGTGATTATTGCGAGAGGCAGCCTAGTTCAGGGACCAAGTGCTGACTTCGACGAGAACGGAATTGTTGAAGGAAAAGACTTCCTGACCTGGCAGCACAGCTTCGGCATCGGCTCCAGTTTATCTGACGGAGACGCAAACGGGGATGGAGTGGTTGGTGAAGCTGACCTCACCATATGGGAAGATCAATACTCTGAACCTTCTGGAGCAGCTTCAGTCGCAATCGTGCCCGAACCAACTTCAATAGCCCTTGCTCTGTTGGTGCCTTGCTTGGCGATAAGACACCGTACAAGTTACACCAGATTGGCAAGCTGAAGTAAACGCGGTTATAGCACGTCGGCTGGCAGTCCAATCCGCTATCCGCTGAGCCGTTGTTCTTTTCTTTTGCGGCGCGAACTTAGCACCCGCTATGCCGCTTAATGATGTCACTTCTGCGCCAAGCCATTTTTCACACCAGCTTTTGGCCACCCCCTGCACTAAAATGAACGTACTCCGGCGTTCTCTCGCAACTTGACCTGAGTTCAGCCTGCTTCAGATCGACTTACGTCAATTCGCGAGCCAGTGCAAAAAGGGCTCTTAAGAGCAAAAGTCGCTGCCGTGTCGGCGTCGGCGACGCACAAACTGCTTACCAATAAGAGCTTGCGATTAGTGGCAACCGAGAACCATTTCGACTTTTGCACAGTGAAATCGAGCTGCTGTGCAAAAGTGCAGAAGTCGAGGATCGTCGTAAGTGCTGTGAGCCGTGAAGCGTAAGCTCTCGGGTCGAAGTTGCGGTATTCACAGACCCGTGGGCTGACGCATCACCGCTCAGGAAGGCTTGTATATTTAAGGCAACGCATCAAGAAACTCGTCGAGTGCCATATAGCACTCTTCGGGCAGCGGCCCATTATGGTTGGCGCCTTCGACGCGCATGAAGCGTTTTCGCTCGCTTGCTGCCGCGGAGAAAAGTTTTTCCGCGTGGGCGAAGGGAATCACTTCGTCGGCGGTGCCGTGGGTTTGCAGCAGCGGGCCTTCGTACTTGGTGATGCGTTCCAAGGAATCGAACTTGTTTCGCATGATCCAGCGAACAGGAATAAACGGATAATGCACGGCAGCCGCGTCGGTGAGTTTGGCAAACGTGCGATCAAGCACGAGCCCGCGGACCGGATGTTCAGCAGCCACCGCAATCGTCGCCGCACCGCCGAGGGAGCGACCGATGAGAACGACCTCCGCAGGATCGATGCCAGCCCGTTCAGCAAGCCAAAGCTGAGCGGTCCGCGCGTCGGCGACAACGTTTTCCTCGTGCGGCGTCCCTACGCTCCGACCGTACCCCCGATAGTCCCAAGCAAACACCGCCACGCCAATCCGGTCGTGCAATACTTTCAATCGATTGGCCAACCGCGGAACATCCTCGCCATTGCCGTGACAATAAAGAACGTAAGCCCGCGGAGAATCGTGCGGCACATACCATCCATGCAGCTTCGTGCCATCATCGGCATCAAAGAACACGTCCTCGAACGCAAGTCCCTCGGGTTGCAGGTCCACACCACTAGGGCTCGGGGCGGGAAAAACCAACCAACGTTCAAAGATGCTGAGCATAAGCAAGAGTAGCAGATAAAAAACAAGCAGGTTGCGAATCGTACGAAGAAAGCGTGCCCGAATGGTTAGTTTTGGAGCATCGGTCCTCGGGCTTCCAGATTCAGGGCTCATGGGTCAGCTGCTTCCAAAGATGCGACCAACAAATTCTGAAAACTGAACACTGCCAACTGAGAACTAGGAAGTCCCCGCTCTTTGTTCATAAACCGCCCGGAGGAGTTCATCAACGTCCTTGTACTTTTTCTTTCGCTCCAGCGCTTCGTCAATCAGCCGTCGCGCGTCGGCGTCGGAGTGCCCCAATGCACGCATGGCGTCGAACGCCTCGGAAGCGATGTCGCGCACCTTGTCGCCTCCCGCGGGCAGCTCGCGACCGATGAGCAGCGCGAACTTGGGGATCTTTCGCCTGAGAGTCGCTATGATTTTCTCGGCTGTTGCAGGCCCGATGCCTGGAAGTCCGGAGAGCCCTTTGGCGTCCTGGTCTTCGATCATCGCCGCGACTTCCTGCACGGGGCGAACCATCGCGCGGAGTGCTTTCTTCACACCCACTTTGTCCACGGAGCAAAACAGTTCGAAGAATTCGCGTTCAACCGCATTGAGGAAGCCAATCATCCGCGGGGTCATCCGCCCCTGCATCGGATTGCCTTCCAGGTACTCAATCGTGTGCAGGCTGATTTCCTTGCCGATGTTCTCCTGCACTTGGCGACGGGTGAACTCGGGGATGTAGATTTCATATTCATATGCATCAACGCCAAGCGTAAGAGAGTCGCCGCTCGCGGCGATTGTGGTGCCGGTAATCTTCGTGATCATGGTGTTCTCGTAGCCCACACCTTGGGCGTGGGATGGAATTCGTGGACAGCATTCCCGGCTCATCAAGTTGTCCCACGCACGAGGCGTGGACTACGGAGCAAGCGAACTCGGGTGATCCACAGCGTAACCGTGACAGAGCGCAATCGCCAGGGCGTCGGCGACGTCGGCGGGTTCGGGGAGTTTCGCCAATCGCAGTTCGCGTTGCACGGCAAGTTGCACCTGGCCCTTGGGGGCACGTCCGTTGCCAGTCATCGTTTTCTTGACCTGCGTGGAAGGATAGTCAACGACTTCGAGCTCGGCCATCGCCGCTGCCAGCACGATGACACCCCGGGCATGGCCCATGAGAATTGCGGTTGTAGGCCGATCGTAGTGGCTGTAGAGCTTTTCGATGGCAACCGCTTCCGGCTTGAGCGAATCAATGACCTCGGCGATTCCGTTATGGATTTCCCGAACGCGAGCGGTCAGCGAACCGCGTGTCTTCCCACGCACGACGCCCGCTTCAACGAGCTTTACCTGGCGGCCGGCGATATCAATCACACCGTAGCCAGTGATATTCAATCCGGGATCAACGCCGAGGACACGCATGCTCAGCCGCGACTCCACTCGGCTCCGCCGGCGCGGTCTTCCAACTTCACGCCCGCCGCAGCCAGCCCGTCGCGGATTTTATCGCCGGTGGCGAAATCCTTGTTTTCGCGAGCCGTCTGGCGAAGCTCGATAAGTAGCTGCATCACGCCGTCGAGTGTGCCATCGCCGCCGCCGGACCATTCAGCTTCTCCGCCACGATCTTCAATCGTAACGCCCAAAGGAGCAAGCTGGTCGCGAATCGCGTCGGCAGTGGCGAAGTCCTTGGCGGAACGTGCGGCACTGCGTAGTTCGACCACCAATGTCATCACGGCGTCCAGTAGATCGTCACCGCCACTTTCTTGCGGGGCTTCTAAGAAAATACCCAGCACGTTCGACAGTTCTTTGATGGAAGTCATCAGCAGTTCGAGCGTTGCAACGGCAGCTACATCATCTTTGCCGGCACCTTCTAGGTCGAATTCGTCGCAGTATTTGTTGGCGATCTTGGCGAGTTCAAACAACTCAGCGATCGCGCCGCCCGTGTTGAAGTCATCATCCATCGCGGCGAGGAACTTCTCGCGACATACGCCAGCGGCTTTCAGGGCGGGTATGCTGTCGTCAGTAAGCATCCCGCCGCCGCGCTCCGTGGGGGCGGTCAAGGCGTAGAAGTCACCCTGAGTGATCCGATGGAAGCGTTTGAACAAGCGGTAGAAGGTTTCCAGCCCCGTGGCTGCTTCTTCAATGGCCGGCTCGCTGAACAACACGGTACTACGATAATGCGTACGAAGGAGGAAGAAACGGATACGTTCGCCGCCTTGTTTGGCGATCAAGTCGGCGAGTCCGCCTGCGCCCTTGCTGCGGCTCATTTTTCCGGAGGCTTGTTCTTCTGGGGATTGTTGCTCGGGTGCTGAAGCACCCGAGTCAGAGTCTGATTTGCTTGCGCGTTCGGATTTTCCGCCGATTTTGCCGGCGCTGGCATCACGCCTGAGCAGTCCGTTGTGGGCCCAGTAAGTGACCATTGGTGCGTTGTGGCAGCATTCGCTTTGGGCGATTTCGTTCTCGTGGTGCGGAAAAACAAGATCGAGCCCGCCACCGTGGATGTCGAAGGTTTCGCCCAGTAACTTGCGGCTCATTGCGGAGCATTCGATATGCCAGCCAGGTCGCCCTTTCCCCCACGGGCTGTCCCACGAGGGCTCGCCTTCCTTAGCCGATTTCCAAAGTGCGAAGTCGGCCGCACCACGTTTCTTGGCAGCGCCACCACCACCTTCACCTTGCAACTGATCAAGGCTGCGATTGGATAGCTTGCCATAGTCAGCGTCCTTGGTGACATCGAAGTACACGTCGCCGTCCGAGGCATACGCGAAGCCCTGTTCCACCAGTGACTCGATCAGCGTGATGATCTCGTCCATGCAGTCGGTGGCGCGTGGGAAGTGGTCGATCGTGTCGACACCCAGTGCTGCCAGGTTGTCGTTGTAGTCCTGAATGTTCTCTTCAGCGACTTCCAACATCGAGATGCCGCGCTCATTCGCCTTGTTGATGAGCTTGTCGTCAACGTCGGTGATGTTCACGACCCAATTAACGTCGTAGCCGCAGTAGGTGAGGTATCGCTTCATGCAGTCAAAAATGACCGGCCCGACCATGTGGCCGATATGTGCCTTGTCGTAAACGGTTGGCCCGCACAGGTAGATGCCGACCTTGCCCTTCTCGACGGTTCGGAACGGTTCCTTTTTCTTCGAGAGCGTGTTGTAGATGTGCAACGAGGGGTGCGGCTCAGAGAGCGCTGGTTGCTTCGTGACAGCTTCAGTAGTGGTAGGCATGGGAATCTATTTTCAAGTGTCAGTAATTGCTAGGCAGCCGCAGGCTAACAGCCTGCCGGTGCACATGATTAAACTATGTTTTCTCAACCAACACGACCGCTCGTGCTTCAATCGCTTCTCCGCGACCAACGGGGCCGACGCCTTCGCCGGTCTTGGCTTTCACGTTGATTTGGTTGCGATCGACGTCCATGATTTCGGCGATGCGGCAGCAGATCGCTTCTTTGTGAGGAGAGAGCTTCGGTTCTTGTGCCGCAACCACCGCGTCGAGGTTTGCGAGCTCGTACCCCGCCTCTCTGACTTGGTCGTAGGCGAGCCTGAGAAACTCAGCTGAGTCACGTCCTTGGTTTGCTTGCTCGGTGTTGGGAAACAATTGACCAATATCCGGCAGCCCAACAGCGCCCAATAAAGCGTCTGTCACGGCATGAAGCAACACGTCGGCGTCACTGTGGCCAGCAGTGTGCTGGTGGTGCGGCACATCAATGCCGCCGATCCGCAGTGGGCCACCGCCGGTGGTGCGGTGTGTGTCTTCTCCTAGGCCGATCCGTAAACTGGTCATACAGCGCGGATTATACCGCTTGGCGAAAATACGAACAACGCAAGCTTGCCGATGGGGCTGACCCGCCTAATGACGCAACTAAGCCGCGAGCGGTGTCGCTGCTAAGTCGATCGCTACGGAGCAGGCTTCTTCAGCAGGTTCGCTGAGTTTCACATCTAAGCGGACGCCGTGGGCCATTGCTTGAGCCACTTTCACTTTGGCTTCCTCGAAGTCGCAGGCTTCGGTCTCGACTGAGGGTGCTGAGGCGAGTGGCGGGCAGAAGCCGACGTGCACCGTTGCGTGCTGCTGACCAGCGTCAAATTGGGCCCGGACGGTACCGTAGATTACTTCGTGGTCTTCCTCACGCACCCGGAAAAGCTGCTGTAGGATTCCCTCGTCGAGATCTTTAACAGCCTCTTCGGCGAAGGTAACGTCGCCAAAGAGATGCTCGTTAGATAAGTCCTCGTTGGCAGATGCTTCGTCTTCGTCCAATGGCAAATCGGCGAGTTTGACCAGGGGGTGATCGTTATCGAAGAAAGTCTGTCGCCAGAATTGGTCTGCGATCAGCATCGGCAGCCAAATCAGCCAATCGCTGTTGCGATAAGCCGGATAGCAGCAACCGACGGCCAGTAGGATGAGTCCTGTCGAGGAACCGTAGCCAACGAGGTTGTCCCACCGCTGTGCCGGCTTAGTGCGAGGCGTTCCATAATGCCGCCGCCAGGCGAGACGACCAAACTTGGCGGCGATCGTGGATGTCAGAGCGATGGTGAACAGTGTGCCGCGTGTCAGGTCAGCCGTGGCGAACTCGAACACGCGGCAAATACTCAACACCGTGCCAACAACAAGCATTGCCGCGAAAGTTCCCAGAACGGTCGTCTTGAGGATGACCGACTCGCCCTCATCATTCGTCCGCGCAACCGCGAGCGTTGGCTCGGAAGAGCCCGCTGACCGTTGAGGCTGGGGCGGAAGTTGGGGCTGAGGCAAGGCAGACATTGCCGGGGAGGATAGCGGAATCGCCACCCGGCGAACTATCCCAGTTCGCTAAACCTGCGAGAGTGCTAGCAAAGACTTCGGACTTCAAGCCCCGGGCTTCAGAGCAAGAATGGTAACCGACAAGGCCCTGAAGCCTGAGGTCTGAAGTCCGAAGCCCTCAATGTCTCGGATTCAGCTGAACTAAGCCGAGGCCGTTGCCTCAGCCGCGGCGGACAACTTCTCGGCCACGTCGGTCTTTTCCCAGGTGAACTCGGGCTCGCTTCTTCCGAAGTGACCACCCGCGGCGGTCTTGCGGAAGATGGGGCGGCGCAGTTGCAAATGCTCAATGATGCCCGCTGGGGTGAGGGGAAAATGCTCCTTCACGAGATCACAGATTGCCGAGTCTTCGATCTTGCCAGTTCCCTCGGTATCGACATAGATGCTCACAGGCTCGCTCACGCCGATGGCATACGCGAGTTGCACTTCGCAGCGGTCGGCCAGCCCCGAGGCAACGATGTTCTTTGCAACGTAGCGGGCCATGTAAGCGGCACTGCGATCGACCTTGGTGGGGTCCTTACCGCTGAACGCACCACCGCCGTGGCGACCCCAACCGCCGTAGGTATCGACGATAATTTTGCGTCCGGTTAGGCCGCAGTCACCGTGAGGACCACCGACGACAAAACGCCCGGTTGGGTTGATGTGGTAGATGATATCGCCATCGAACAGATCCTCAGGAAGCTCCGGCTTAATGATTTCTTCGATGATGTATTTGCGAATCTCGTCGTTGGTTACTTCTGGGGCGTGTTGCGTAGAGATCACCACCGTGTCGATGCGTACTGGCGTCGTGCCATCGTATTCCACAGTGACTTGGCTCTTGCTGTCAGGGCGGAGCCAATCGACGTCGCCATTTTGGCGAGCAGCGGTTAGGCGGTTCAGGATGCGGTGCGAGAGAGCAATCGGTAGCGGCATCAGCTCCGGGGTGTCGTTGCAGGCGTAGCCAAACATCAGGCCTTGGTCGCCCGCACCGACGTCCTTCCCGCTTGCTTCGTCCGAATCAACGCCCATCGCGATGTCGGCGCTCTGTTCGTCGATGGCCACCATCACAGCACAATGTTCAGCACTGATGCCCATCGAAGCATCGGTGTAGCCGACGTCTTGGATCACTTCGCGGACGATTTTTTGCATGTCCACGGTTGCTTTGGTGCTGATTTCGCCGGCGATCACGACGACTCCGGTCGTGACCATTGTTTCGCAGGCGACGCGGCTATTCGGGTCTTGGGCGAAAAGGGCATCGAGAACGCCATCGGAGATCTGATCGGCCAGCTTGTCAGGATGACCCATGCTGACAGCTTCACTTGTGAATAGGTATTTTCCGGATGCCACGGGACCAATCTCCTGAGATACGTCTGTTTGGTTAGAACTTTGGAATCGGTCGAGTATAGCGACTGGAGGGGTGGATGAGCAACGGGCCAGGTTGAGGCTTCAGACCTCTGGCTTCAGGGCTCATGCGGTCGACTTGTGAGTCCTGAAGTCCGAAGTCGGAAGCCAGAGGTCTAGCCAGCGCCGGAGATCGGCTCGATAATTGAAAGCGATTCGTCCCTTTGAGAACGTCACGATTTTGCAATCCCCATGGCACGCTGGCCCCGTCACGTCTGGACTTCGATCGTCACCTACGGTTTGGTGTTCGTCGGTTTCCCGCTGCTGTGCTGGTTAGCCTACGTCTGGGTGAGAGGATAATCATCTTGAGCGCCGCCATGACCAAAGATCAACTCCTAGAGAAGCTTGCGCCTCACGGGCAGGAACATCTGGTGGCTTTCTGGGACGAACTTGATGAGGCCGGACAAGCACAGCTTGCGAACCAGATCGAGGCGATTGACTTTGCATTGGTGGCTTCGCTCTATCGAGGTGAAGTTGAGCAACCAGACTGGGGCAAGCTTTCGGCTCAGGCTGAACCGCCGGCGGCAGTGCGGCTCGAAGAGCGAGCAAGCAACGCAAAAACGGCCCTCGGCTTAGCTCCCGAAGAGGCAAAAGAGCGTGGCCAAGCGGCCTTAGCAGCTGGCGAGGTGGGGGTGCTGTTAGTCGCGGGCGGGCAGGGGAGTCGGTTGGGGTTCGAGAAACCCAAAAGCTTGTACCCGATCGGACCAATCTCCGAGGCGACACTCTTACAGATCCATATCGAAAAGGTTCGCGCCATCGGACAACGCTATGGCAAGACACCGCCGTTGTATCTGATGACTAGCCCTGTGACTCACGAAGACACAGTTGAATTTGTTGAGCAGCACCAACGGTTTGGTCTCGACGAAGACGATCTGGTGATTTTCTGCCAGGGGACGATGCCCGCGGTGGATCAGGCGACCGGAAAGGTGTTGCTCTCTGCTAAGGATGAGTTGTTCCTCAGCCCCAATGGCCACGGGGGTACGGTTGCCGCGTTGGCTGATAGCGGGGCGATCGAGCACATGCATCGCCACGGAATCAAAGAACTGTTTTACTTTCAGGTCGATAATCCTCTTGCACCGATCGGTGACGAAGAGTTAATCGGTTCTCACTTGTTGGCTGAATCGGAACTCACGTCCCTCACGATCGCCAAGCAAACCGCCGAGGAGAAACTCGGAAACTTCGTCTCGATCGACGGTCGCCTGCATGTAATTGAATACAGCGATTTCCCAGCCGATGTCGCCGTGCAGCTTGACGACAAGGGCGCGCTGAAGTTTTGGGCAGGCAGCATCGCCATCCATGTTTTCGACGTGGCTTTCTTGGAACGCTCGCTCACGCTCAAGGATTCTCTGCCGTTTCATACGGCTCATAAGCAGGCGGCGTACATAGATGAGCAAGGTGTAACGGTCGAGCCAGATGGGAAGAACGCGCTAAAGTTCGAGCGTTTCATCTTCGACCTGTTGCCGCAAGCGAAACGTCCCATTGTCGTTGAGTTTGAAGAACGCGAGGTCTTCGCTCCCTTGAAGAACGCGTCGGGTGCGCCCAAAGACACGCCAGAGTACGTCCGCTCCTTCATGCTCGACCAGCATCGTCGCTGGCTCGAGTCCGCAGGTGCAAAGGTTGCTGACGGCGTAAACATCGAAATCAGCCCGTTGGCCGGTTACGATGCTCAGGCGGTTGCGGAGTTCGTTAAGCCGGGGCAGGAGTTCACCGAGTCGCAGTACCTCACCAAGTAGGCATAACTTGCGCTGCTAACAGCCGCGAGCTAACAGCTCACCGGAAAATTGCTCGCAACGATTGCCTCCCCTCGTACTCCGGCGACTTGTAAAGTCGCGGCTACTGATTGTTAAGCATGGTGAACCGAGGCTGCTGGCTCGTGTCATTCGAGTAGCTGTTACAATAGATTTTCCCGCCTTTACGAATTCGCTCAGCGAATCCCGCCTGCCGAAAAGTTCACTCATGTCGCAACTGGTCGAAGAGTCGCCTCCTCAAGAGCTCCCAGCGGCGACGCTTCCTGATGCAGTTGCGGATCCCGAGTCTTCAACGACGCAAAGCACAGGAGTGGTTCGTAACTTCGCCTGCCTCGCGTTGCATCAGGTGCTGCTGCGGATCGGTTGGATTTTCAAGACCGAGACGCTCATCATGCCAGCCTTCATGGACTACATCGGCGGCGGCCCGGTGTTGCGTAGCTGTCTGCCAGTGCTGAATCGATTGGGTTTCAGTGTTCCGCAGGTCTTGTTTGCTCGCCGCTTGAAAGTGCTGCCGAAGAAGAAGTGGGTGGTCGCTGTCGGTTCGTTCGTCGCAGCGATTCCTTTTGCAGTTCTGTCCGTTGTTTGGCTGAAGGGCTGGTGGCAACGAGCCGACGGGACGGCGGCTTCTTGGATGCCGTACTTGTTTCTGGCTCTGTACGGATTCTTCTTTGTCACGGTGGGAATCACTCAGCTTGCTGCTCACTCACTACAAGGAAAACTGATTCGCCCCAACCTTCGTGGCCGCCTGTTCGCAACGGCAGTCTTGGTGGGTGCGCCAACTTCCATCCTTGCCGCTTGGATCTGGTTGCCCGGGTGGCTAGAGAGTGCTTCAACCGGCTTTGCTTGGATTTTCGCAATGCCTGCTCTGGCGTTTGCGCTCGGGTCAGTGGCTGTTGGTTCGACGGTTGAGGAGTCGGATGACTTCGAGGAGCAAATCACGCCCCTGGGGCAACGGTTCGTCAACGCCTGGAACACTCGCTATGAGAACCCGAACTTTGCGAATTTAGCGTTGGTGGCTGTGCTCTTCAGTGTGACGTTTATGATGTTTCCCCACTACCAAACCCTCGGACGCGCGGAGGGTCAAGTGCCGCTGACGATCTTGATGAAATGGATCTTCGTGCAACATACCGCCGTGGCAATCTTCAGCTTGGTTGTCGGCCCAATCGCTGACTGGTTGGGGAATCGCGCGGCGTTGCGGCTTACGCTGCTGGGTGCCGCGCTCGCGCCGTTGACGGCGGTCGTGCTTACGCTGCTACCAGAGGAAGCGAGTCGAAGTTGGTTCTGGTTGATCTACGTGCCGATCGGCTTCACGCCGGTGACGATCCGCATTCTCATCAACTACACGCTTGAAGTCGCTCCCGCGGAAGAGCATCCCCGCTATGTCAGCGCGATGGGAATGTGTTTGGCACTGCCCGCGATTGTCGGTTCGGTCCCGGTCGGCTTTCTAATCGGTCAGATCGGCTACGTGCCCATTTTCGCGGTTGGTGCAGTGGTGCTGGCGCTCGCTGGGCTGCAGACTTATCGCCTGGAAGAGCCTCGGCACGAGTAGCGTCCCTATTTCGCCGCGGGTGCTTGCACCGCGATCAAAGTGCCAGCGCGGTGTAAGCACCCGCGGCGAAATGGATCTCTCGAAACGAGGTTCCAACATTCTTCCTCGTTTGTCATACTCCGCAGCCTTCAATTCTGGCGTCGCGTTTCTAAGACTTCGTGCTGCGTGAGTACCTCTGATGAAAATTTTCTTCTCCGTCGGCGAGCCCTCGGGCGACCTGCACGGTGCAAATCTGATCAACTCACTCCGCGCAGAGTTACCTGACTGCAAGTTCGTCGGCTACGGCGGACCGAAGATGACCGCGGCTGGGTGTGAGCTTCACGAAGACCTCACCAAGCTTGCCGTAATGTGGTTTGTGAAAGTTCTGCTCAACATTCATAAGTTTTTGGGTCTGCTCAAGCGGGCTGATCGCTACTTTGGAGAACAGAAGCCCGATGCCGTAGTTCTGATCGACTACCCAGGTTTTAACTGGTGGATCGCCCGTCGGGCGAAGAAGCACGACATCCCGGTGTTCTACTACGGCACGCCCCAACTGTGGGCTTGGGCGGAGTATCGCATCAAGAAGATGCGTAAGTACATTGACCATGCTCTCTGTAAGCTACCGTTTGAAGAGAAGTGGTTTCGTGAGCGCGGAGTCAATGCGACTTATGTAGGCCATCCCTACTTCGACGAGCTACGACAAAGGCCTCTCGATGCAGCTTTCGTCGAACAGCAGCGAGAAGGTGCGGTTCCGTTGGTAACGATTCTCCCCGGCTCGCGTGATCAGGAAGTCGCGGCGAATCTTGACGCATTCCTGCGAACTGCCGAGCTGATTTCGGCACAAGTCCCAGACGCACGTTTCGCGATTGCAGCGTTTAAAGAGTCGCAAGCTCAAACCGCACGAGAATGGGCCGCTCGCGACTTAGCCACAGCTCCGGGTCCGACTAACCGACAAGTCGCGATCGAGGTGCACACCGAACGCACCGCGGAGCTCATTGAAGCGGCAGATTGTTGCTTGGCGTGCTCGGGCTCCGTTTCGCTGGAGTTGCTCTATCACGCTAAGCCAAGTGTGATTCACTACCGCGTGGGGCGATTCGCTTTCTGGCTACAGAAGTTCGTTCGCCGGGTCAGGTACATTACGTTGGTGAACTTGATCACCGCGGAGAATCCGTTCGACACTCGCCCCGTCGGGGTCTACGATCCGCAGGACGTCCGCGATGCGCACGTGTTGCTGCCGGAGTACCTCACCGCGGAAGATCGAACCGGCGAGATGGCGGCCCACGTGATTGAATGGCTGAGGAATCCTGAAGCGATGGAGCGGCGAGTTGAGCAGTTGCAAGAGCTCCGCGAGCGCGTAGGGCAGGGCGGTGCTTCAGAGCGAGCAGCGGATTACATTGCAAACGTTCTTAGTAGATCCCTCGAAGGCAACTCGACAAGCCTTGCTGGTGCGGCGTAAGCTAACGCGATAGTTCTATCCACACTCTCGCTTCTAGCTTCACCAGCACATGCTCTTCGAACCGCCACGGTCGCAGTACGATCTGCACTTCCGCATCTTTGATTTTCCCGTGCGCGTCCATCCGCTGTTTTGGCTGATTGCCGTACTGCTGGGCATCAGTGGAGGAACGAAGGGAACGCCGCCAGTGAAGTTGCTCGTTTGGGTGGCGGCGGTGTTCGTGTCGATCGTCGTCCATGAGCTTGGTCACACTTTCATGCAACGCCGCTATGGAGGAAGAGCACGGATTGTCCTTCATAGTTTCGGCGGCCTTGCCATCAGTGAGGGCGAAGAACAATCTCCGCGCTCCCAGATCGAAATCGCCTTGGCGGGACCGATGGCCGGATTTCTCTTGGCGATTGTTGGTTTCCTGTTGGTGAGGCTCTCAGGGCATGCCATCGGTTGGCAGTCGGGAAGCGAGATCGATTTCGCGGCGATCAATGCCGATCAAGTAATCGCATTCCCGATATTGTTCGGTCAGTTCTTCTGGGAACCCTACGATTCGAAGGCAGCGAATTATCTCGTGTCCTCTTTCATGCAGATCAATATCTTGTGGGGCATCTTGAACCTGCTGCCTCTCTATCCGCTCGACGGCGGCCGTGTTGCGAGGGAACTACTCACGATACAGCAGCCTCATCGCGGCATCATTCTTTCTTTGCAACTCAGCATGATCACTGGGGGAGTTGTCGCAGTCATTGGGTTGTTTAGCGGTAGCCTCTTTATGGCGTTCATGTTTGGTTATTTGGCCTATATAAATTACCGCACGTATCAAAGTTACAGCTCAAGCCGTTGGTAGCCATCAACAGCTTGTCGCGTATTTGGAACACAAGATATTGATCTCTTGCATCTCACATTGAGACTTCGTTCGAGTGTGTCTGACTCAACGCAATAAAATGCGAAGCGATATCAGAGCAGTGTGAAAAGTCTTCTCGCTCAAACAGTGTTGAAACTAAATCCTTGATTGCGAATCGCAACTCGTTACCGCGCCGTGCAAAACATCTCACGGTCTGAATTTGCGATTCAAATTCCGTTTAAGGCATTCGAAACATCGATTTCAGAAAAAAAGTTCAAAAAAATTGAAAAATTTTTTCGTGCCATTCTGCGTTCAACACGCGTGGAAAAACTTGTTGCACGCAGCGCCGTTATCAACCACTTTTTGACGCCAACTAGATCGGCTTAGGAGTTCATTGGCTGCTGCTCGGTGCCCAGTCCTCATCATTCAAACGAACTTTCATTGTAATCTTCTCGGCAAGTTCGTTGGCAGGGAAGTGTTGGGGTTTGTCGAAGGCGATTGGGACGACATTCTCCTCGGGCTTCGTTGTTTTGATCGCATGTTAGGTAGCGGTCTTGTAGTCGGGCCCAACGCGGTACGAGTTCCATTGAGAGTGTTAATGTGCTGCAAATAAAGTGTTTTGCGACCAAGTTCGCCTTCCCGAATGCTGATTAGCTGCGGTGTCGAGGGAGTTGTTTTCGTTTCACATCGAAGTAAGCCAGTGAACGCTTCGTAGCGAGTCGCGAGTCGTTTCATGGCACCTAGCTTGGTCCCTCAGGATCGATGATCGACTCTCCTTCATTGCTCGAGCGCTATCTCAATGCGGCTGCAAAAGGAAGCGCGGACTGTTGTACTTCGAGTTGCGTGCTGTGTCACGAATTTCATGCGTCGTAGTCATTGAAAAGAGTTGAAGTGTTCCCTCATGCTGCGTCTCTTGAACCTATTGGACGGCTCTCTCCAATATTTTTTTGTTGAAAAAGTGTTGCAGAAATTTCGATGATGCGTACAAATACGGCGAACTGATGCATGCACTCGTTTTGTGATCAGTCTTCAACCCTTGTTGATGCTTCTCACAAAACAAGAGCAAGTCTCACGATGCCAACGAAACATGTGACCTGGCGACTGCTTAGCTGGGAAGGATTCGTCAGGCGAGACGGAGACGAGCGGCTTGCTCCGGATGAGCGGTCGTATTGATTAGTTAGTGTGATGCGAGATTTTGTAGCCTGGCCTCAAGAGAACCCTTGAGAGGGTTGCCCGAGGTCGAGAGGCACGCATCGCCAAAACTTTTTTTAGGAGGATTGATTGTGGCCAAGAAGAAGCGAGCTGCTAAAAAGAAAAAAGCAGCACCAAAACGGAAAAAGGCGAAACGTAAGGTCGCCAAGAAGAAGTCGGCTAAGAAGAAGGTAGCCAAGAAGAAGACAAAGAAGAAAGCAGCCAAGAAGAAAAAGGCCGCTAAGAAGAAGACGAAGAAGAAAAAGGCCGCCAAGAAGAAGACGGCTAAGCGCAAGACCAAGAAGAAAGCCGCCAAGAAGAAGACGGCTAAGCGCAAAACCAAGAAGAAAAAAGCCGCTAAGAAGAAGACGGCCAAGCGTAAGACTCGTAAGAAGAAACGCTAGACCGTAGTTTTCTCGGCAACACTATCGAAAAGGGCCGCTGCCTCGCGACGCAGCGGCCCTTTTTCGTAGCCGTCCTAGCCTCGTTCCCACACTCAGCGTGGGAACGAGAGCAATGGATTGGTGGGACTATAACACCGAGAGCGTTGGCATCGGTGGTGCTTCGACGCGGGCACTAGTGATGAAGTCCACTAAGTTGAAGCAGATGCGCTCGTAGTAAGGTCCCGACTGAGCGTCAGTGAGGTTTCCAGAAGTCTCACCTGAGTCGCCACGCTCGCGGATCGGCAGTTGGATTGGAACTTCTCCCAGGAACGGCACCTCAAGTTCTTCCGCCTTGGTGCGTGCGCCGCCACTGCCAAAGATGTCGTACTGTTTGCCGTTGTCGGGGCAAAGGAAGTAGCTCATGTTCTCGACCATCCCGAGAACAGGGATGTTAACCTTACGGAACATGGCGATTGCCTTCACAGCGTCCAGCAGGGCCACTTCTTGGGGCGTGCAGACGACGACGCTTCCAGTGAGCGGCAGGAGTTGCGAGAGCGTAAGGGCGATGTCACCAGTGCCCGGGGGCATGTCGATGATCAGGTAGTCGAGGTCGCCCCAGGCTGTGTCCCGCAGGAACTGAGTCACGGCTCCGTGGAGCATTGGGCCACGCCAAACGACCGCCTCGCCGGGGGGGACGAGGAAGCCCATGCTCATCACCTTCATCCCGTCAGTCTCGATCGGCTCAAGCTGCTTGTTTTCAGCAGTCAGTTTCTCGTCAGGGATGCCCAGTAGGTGAGGGATACTCGGTCCGTAGACGTCGGCGTCCATAATGCCCACTTTGCAGCCGCTCTTGCTTAAGCCGTAAGCGATCGACGCGGCGACGGTGCTCTTACCCACGCCACCCTTACCCGAGCCCACGGCAATTACGCTTTTGGCCCTAAGGCCGATGCTGCCAATCGGTTCAGCAGGTCGATCATGTGGGACAATTTCGACTTTGACTTGAGGAGAACCTGGCAACTTCTCCTTCAGCCGATCTTCAATCGTTTGCTGCGTCTGCTCCCAAAGGGGCGCAGAATAGGTGGTGAGGCCGATCTTGACGGCCACTTGTTGACCATCGATTTTCACGTCGGCAATCTGTTCCATGACTTTTAGGCCACGCCCGGTCTCGGGGTCAGGAAAGTCTGCAAGTAAGTTCTCTACAAGTTGCGGGTCGATGGCCTCGTCTGACATCAAACAATCTCCAATCAGTACCGCTCCGCGGAGCAGAAAGCTGTGTCTTCTGTGGAATATGATAGGAAACTCGCGCGCATCCCGATGCTCAACGAGCAACCCTCTACAATACTGCTACCGCATAAGAATCCAAGGCGTAATGCAGTGTAAACAAGCGAGAGGCCGTGGCTGTGGCTTCCAGCCGCGCTTGCACGGCAATTGGGTAGCATTACTGGGGCAGGATGCCCCAGCCACTGAAGAGCCAGCACAGCGAGCTAGACCTAGCAAGAGAGATCAGCGCATATAAAAACCCTTCGCGGATGGGGCAGCAACCCGCGAAGGGCAAGTTCTGCGTCAGACGAGCCAACGCATGTTAACGATGTTAATGAACGAAATTGGAATTTGCAAGAACTTGGTGATAAATATGCTCTAATTCACGAATAATTCCGTCCAGATTTGTATGCAATTCGACGTAAGCCATTCTAGCAACAAGCGATATGTCGCCCGATCCCTTAGACCTCCTGAAGCAGCTTATCGCCCTGCCGAGCGTGAATCCGCGGTTAACCGCTAACACGGACCCAAACGCAGGAGAGAGCCGCGTAACAGCCTTTCTGCAGGCTTTTGCGGAGGAGCAAGGCTGGCCTTGGCTTCGGCAGAAAGTGCACGACGGTCGTGACAATTTCCTGGCCTTGGTGGGGCTCGCTCAGGAAGACTTGCACGATGCGGCGATACAGGCACATGAAACGGGGAATACTTCGGTAATACTCTTCGAAGCCCATCAAGATACCGTTGCCACAGAGGGGATGACAGTTCCTCCATTCGAGCCACAAGAGCGTAATGGCCGCATTTACGGTCGTGGAGCCTGTGACGTGAAGGGTGGTCTAGCCGCGATTCTGGCCGCGCTCAGCACGATACGGTCTGTCGCCTATCGCAAACCCATTTTGTTGGCCTCTACGATTAACGAAGAGTGCGGTTTCAGTGGAATTCGCGCTCTGAACAAACTTTGGAGCGACGACGAAGGTGAGGTTGTTGAGGCATGGAAGGAAGCGAAGGGCCCACTTCGACCGACTTTGCTAACGTCAACTTTTCGACCAAATGTAGCAATCGTTGCCGAGCCGACCGAGCTAAACGTGGTTGTCTCCCATCGTGGCGTCGTTCGCTGGCAGGTTACAACACACGGTCGAGCGGCTCACTCTTCTCAACCCGAGCAGGGCGAGAACGCGATTTACGCAATGGCCTCCGTCATCGAGTGCGTCAGAAGCTACGAGCGAGAGGTTTTGGCCCAGCGACCAAAAGACCAACGCTGCGGCGGTCCGACGGTTAGTGTTACGACGGTCCAGGGCGGAACCGGAGCGAACACTGTCCCCGAATCGGCAAAGGTGAACATCGACCGTCGCCTCTCTCCTGATGAAACACCGACAGAGGCTTGGCAGGAGATGATTGATTGGATCAACAGCCGGGCTGTTCTAGATGGTTGCCGGATCGAGCACGAAACGCCCTGGATGGAGAGCCACGGTCTGGCTGAGGGAGAGAATCTCGAACTTGCCAATCAAGTTGCAGAGATTGCTACCGAGGTCTGCGGCTCGAGCGAGCTGACTGGAGTACCCTATGGCGCCAACGCCGCCACGTTGGCAGCCGCAGGGATTCCGAGCGTGGTGTTTGGCCCTGGGTCGATTGACCAAGCCCACACCGCTGATGAGTGGATTAATGTGGAGCAGCTCCAGCAAGCGACTGAGGTTTACCGGCGACTAGCGCTCGACTCTCAAAGTGGCTAATTGTCACACCGCGAGCCGACTAGCGTAAGCTGTCTGGTTGGACTCTCTCGCGCTACTGCCCGACCGCTCACGCTAGTCGGCTCGAGAGCTCATGCATCAAAACACATCAAGATGGAAGTGATGCCCGGTGTGGTACTTCCGACGATTCGGATAGTAGTTATGCCAGTGCCGGTTATAAACCGGGATACGCATTTCGGGCGGGTAACGGTGATAGAGGCTATCAGCGCTGCGATAGTACTCATCGCCCCAGAAGTTTTGCGGATAGTACACGTACGGGTAGTGGTAGAACCGATTCCAGTCCTGGGTGGTGTACGTTGAATTCCAGTGGCGGCCGTAGGCTTGTTGGGCGCTGGCTTCTTCTTGCGAGTTGACGCAAGCAAATGCAGCGCAGGCAAGACTTGCCAGGCAGATCCGACGGATCATGATTGCTCCCCTTCGATCAGTTCGCCCTCCGCACTCGATGCGCGGACGCGGGCAGATAAGCTCTTAGAAAGGGAATCGGCCCAAGGAGGGGCTCGGGTTGAGGGAATAACCGCTACGATCGGGAAAAGTTACCAGCTCTGAATGACCAATGACCAAGTCGAAATGACCAATTGCAAGCGACTGGACAGCGTGTCATTGGTCATTTGGACTTGGTCATTGGGTATTCTTTACTCGGGCATTTTCCCTTCAACCAAGTCCTTCTCCCACTGATCCATCAGAGGCCAGTCGATCGCACAGGTGCCGAAGTCGGCCATGTGCAGGTAGGTCTCCAGGCGTGCTAGCGTTTTGTCGATCAGTGCGTTGTCCTTGCGGAAAACGGGGCCGTGGCTGGGGAGGAGCCACTGCACATCGCTTGCCTTGATGCGTTCTAGCGAGGTAATAAAATCGGGGATGCTGCTACCGTGATGGGCGTCGATCGCCCCCACGCAGCCATCGGCAAAGATATTGTCGCCAGAGAACAGCAGATCGCCCATTCTGAAGCTCAATTGGCCGTCGGTGTGCCCCGGAGTGTGCCAAACTTCAAGTTCCAGGCTGCCGATTTTCAGCACGTCACCATCTTTCACTTGGTTCTCGACTTCCACGGGAGGCATTTCCAAATGGATATCCTGGGCAGCAATCTCCGCGAACGTAGCAATCGCATCGCCCGCCTCTAGGTGCTTCGCAGCCAAGGGATGTGCCATGACCGTGGTTTTAAGGAGCTGCTTGGCACTCGCGAGCCCCTGGATGTGATCGACGTCGGCGTGCGAAGCGATCAGCGTCTTGCATTTGCTGAACGGGAAGTCAAGCTCGCGAATCAAGTCAATGCAGTCTTCGACTGCGTCTTCGTAGCCAATGTCGATCAGGGCCCACTCAGCGTCGTCGTAAATCAGATAAACGCTGCAAGTGATGCGGCGCTGGGCCTGATGATTCAGTTCGATAACGTGCGGGAAAAGTGGAGTCCGTTCGAGCATGGCGTCGGGTTTGGCTTAGTCGATTTACAGTAGGTCGTGCTTGAGCAACCGCAATTCTAAAGAGCGCAGCCACACACTGGCAACGGTGACGATTGTTTTCGGGCTTAGAATCGAGCAATCGAGAACAATTCTCAATAGGAGAATCGTCCCTGAGCCGAGATGCGTAAGCACTCGGGTTGTGCTCGAACCAGCATAGACCCGAGAGCTGACGCTCCTCGGCTCGGGTTGATTTGCAAGCCTTACTTGAGAATCGCCGCCAAGCCTTCACGATAGCTGGGGTACTTCAGGTTCACCTCGATAGTTTCCATGAGCTTCGAGTTGCTAATACGCTTGTTAGAAGCTGCCCGGGCAGCGGCGGGCGAGTCCGCGTCGGGCTCAGCGAACTTTGGTTCTGGGGCTCCGATCAAGCGGGCCACTTCGCGATAGTAATCGCCGCGGATTACTGGGGAGCCGTCACTGACGTTGAAGGTTTCAAGCCGGGCCGCTGAAGCGGCACGGCCAGAGAGCCAATGATCGACCGCGACGACGACTCGTGCCGCATCGTCCACGTGTGTGAGGTTGAGCCAACCTTCACTTGGGGCAGCAATCGGTTCGCCCGCTTGAAGCTTCTCGAGGTAGGGAATTCGCCCAGGCCCATAGATTCCCGCCAGCCTCAACACAGCCGCTTGCCGGCTTAGCCGCGAACTGGCTAGGTGATTCTCAGCCGCCAACGATGCCTTCCCGCCAGCCCGCTGAGGATCTGGCGGTGTCGTTTCGTCCACGATTTCTCCGCCTGCGTCGCCATAAACCCCAGTCGTGCTGATATAGACGAATTGCTCGACGCTTGCAGGTAAAGCAGCGAGAACATTCGCAACACCCTGGCTGTAAACTTTATCGATCGAGTGATCAGAGGTCCGATCATATCCCACGGCAAACAAGACGCTCTCGACTTCTGGCAGCTCGCCAAAGCTTTCCGGCTCTGTCACGTCCGCGACGATCGTCTCGTAGCCAAACTCGCGGTAAGCGACCGCCGATTCCATCGAACGAGTAACGACGTAAACGGTATCGCCAGCTTCACGCCACAGGGCAGCGACTCTTTCGCCAAGGTAACCACAACCGAAAACGAGACGGTCCATTTGGTCTAATCTCCGCTATTCTCTAGGCCGGCCAAGTCCAGGGCTTGTTGAAAGCAACGATCCAAGTCATCTGGAAGTTGCATATATCGGAAAACGCTATGATACACGCCCGATTTGACGCCTTCGATGTGGTAGCTGCTTGGAGATAAAGGGCCCTCGTAAGCCAATTCTCTTTTGAGATTCCAAAAGTCAGCACGCTCAAAGCTGCTTGCTAAATTTCGGAATTCGCTCTGACTAATTCGCTTTTCGCAATGCAGCTTCCAGGGTTTGATATCCCACTTCGCTGGGTGACAAGTTTTTGCTGTCAGAAGGAAATCGCCATCAAGGCATTCGATTCTAATGAGCTGATTGACGGCGTCGGGGTACAGGTGCGGTTTGTACGGCTTGTGATAGAACCGGTAAGCTTCATAGCCAGCATCAGACTGGCGTTCTAGCAACAACGGTTCTTGGGCAAGTTTCAAGAGGTACTCGGGCTCGAGGACTCCAAGCTTTCTCGCAACCTGATTGAGCGTATCGGCTGATGTTTCAATTGATTCGTCGTTGAGAGGTTGCTGGTCATCTTTCTCTTTATGACTCATTCAATTCCCCCCGGATCACTCTGCCCCTTTGCCCCGGCTTCGAGATAGGCCGTGAGCATAATCTGCGCCGCGAGTTGATCGAGCCGTGCCTTACGTTTTTTCTTGGTGAGATTCGCCTCACCTAGAATCGCCTCCGCTTCGGAGGAAGTGTAACGCTCGTCGAAGTATTCAATGGGCACGCCAGTCAGTTCCCCGAGCCACTTGCCGAACTGTCGTGCTTCATGCGACTTCTGACTCTCCTCACCGCTGAGGTGGACGGGGAGACCGACGACGAATCGCACGGGGCGTTCTTCTTTAGCGAGTCGAGTGAAGTACTCCTTGTCGAGTCTCTCACTGCGACGTGTGTAGGTTTCGAAAGGACCTGCCATGCCCAGTTCGAGATCCGCTGTGGCAAGACCGATGCGGACGGTGCCGTAGTCGATGCCGATGATGCGAGTTGAAGGCATGCTTACTTTAGGGCATCCTCGATAATTGCTTTGGTGTCATTGAGGAATTGATCGAGATTTGAATAGGGCTCTTCGCCTTCATAGCTGACTGTAGCGCCAAAGTCTTTAGCGAGCGCATAAGAGGCTATCATTGCTGATGCACATTCGATCATCTCACCACCCCAAGTAAATTCAATAGAGCACGTCGCCGAAGGCGCAATAGAATTAAACTCAGCTAAAGCTTCGGCAGATGTTTCATAATAGATTTCAAAGCCCGCTTCTCTGTCACGCAGTTTACACGGCAAGAAACCAGAATCTTCGAAAGGCTTTAGATCTGGATCAAGCTTGAAATCAAAACCGCACTCGTCAATGGATTTTTGCCAATCGCTTTGGCTGGGAACTCGATCTTTCGCAAGCAGTGCGTATTGACTGTTCATATTCGTTCCTCAATTCATCAGACATGATTGCTATAAATACTCAGTCCAACCTCGCGACTCAAGCTCTTTCACAACTTGGCGAATCGACTCCTCATCATCCTTATTCGCGACGAGTGTCGCGTTCTCGGTGTGAACAACGAGGCAATTCTTGAGTCCCAGGGTGACAATCAGGTGGTCGTCTTCACTACGGATGATCGAGCCACTCGTGTTCAAGCCCAAGTGCTTGCCCACCACGGTGTTGTTGTCTTTATCCGTTCCGACGAGCCGTTCCAGCGACTTCCAGCCACCCAGATCGTCCCAATCGTAAGGGGCTTCGATCACGGCGACGTTCTTGGCGTGTTCCATGACGGCATAGTCAATCGAGATGCCGTTGATTGCGGTGAACTCTTTCTCAAACGTTTGCTCCTGCTGATCGGTGCCCCAGGCTTCGACGATTTTCTCTAGATGGGCGAGCATCTCCGGCTGGCGTTTCTTGAGCGCATCGAGAATGGTCTTCGCCTTCCAGATGAAGATCCCTGAGTTCCAGTAGAAGTCTCCCTCAGCGACGTACTGTGTCGCGGTCGCTGCGTCGGGTTTCTCGCGAAACTGTTTGACGACGAACGCGGGTGCCTCGCCATCGTGCGTTTCAATGTGGGCTCCCCGCTGGATGTAGCCGAAGATTTCCGCCGGATAAGTCGGGCGGATGCCAAACGTGACGATCCG
The DNA here is from genome assembly GCA_040218535.1 of Lacipirellulaceae bacterium. Lineage (NCBI taxonomy): Bacteria > Pseudomonadati > Planctomycetota > Planctomycetia > Pirellulales > Lacipirellulaceae > Lacipirellulaceae bacterium. The sequence goes on from JAVJRG010000008.1 coordinate 137,387, forward strand.
ATCGGGTTGGTCGTCCACCAGCGAAGCCGCTTGGCGAACGGCCTCTTGAAATCGGCCTTCTGAGCGAATGACGTGATCCGCCGGCATGACCGCCATTGTCGCATCGGGGTCGTTCTTGCTGACGAGCAAAGCCGCGAGCCCGATGCAGGGGGCCGTATCCCGTTTGCAAGGCTCGCCGACGAGCGAGGCGGGGGGAAGCTCGGGTAGCTGCTCGCTGATCGTATCCAACAGTCGTCGATTGGTGACGATCAGTGTTTGCTCCGGCGTCACCAAGTCTCCTAAGCGACTTACGGTTTGACGAATCATTGATTCATCGCCGACGAGGTTCAGTAGTTGCTTGGGACGCTGGGCAGTACTTGCCGGCCAAAAACGCGTGCCGGTTCCTCCGGCCATGATGATTGCGTGAAGCATAGATGGAAACGTTGAATGCGACTTTGGGGAGTTCTTATGGAAAGCCAGTATGATAACGCGTTGCGACCGACCTTCGTAGCCGCGTTGCTACGCAACGCCGGGAGCCCAGGTTTCAGGGCTGTTTACTTTGTACAGATTTCTACTGCCTTGTGGCCCAGGCTACCGGCAATGCGTAGCACTGCGGCTAGGCACGTCATTTAAGCTTGCTTAGCAGGTTTTCCGCCAACTTGCCTGGTTCCTGAGAGCTTGCCACTGCCCCGCTCAATGCGATGCGTTCAATCCCCGCCTCGATCACTTGGTCGAGGTTCTCTGCGTCGATCCCGCCTATAGCGAACGTCGGCAGAGTGATTTCAGTGGCGACTTCTTTCAGATACTCAAGCCCAGAGAACTTGTCGAACTTTTTCGTCTTGGATGGAAACGTCGGTCCCGCTCCTAAATAGTTCGCCCCGTCGATCACGGCTTGCCGTGCTTGGTCAATCGAATGTGTGGAGATACCAATGAGTCGATCAGGACCAATGATCTTTCTTGCAGCAGCGGGTGCGAGGTCTTCCTGACCGAGATGAACCCCGTCGGCACTTGCGGAGGCAGCGATATCGGCCCGATCGTTGATGATTGCCAGAGTTGGTTTGTCGCGGGTCAGCGTGGCAAGTCGTTTGGCCCGCTCAACGAGATCTCGATCATCGAGTTTCTTGTCGCGGAGTTGGATCATACCCACACCCGCTTCGACCAACTGTCCAACGAGCGTAGTAAAAGCGTCTTCGTTTTTGCAGCCATCGATCAGGACGCAGAGCTTGATGTCACGCAGGCGTTCCCGCGAGTTGAGTGTCCGGCCTAGTGCTGCTTCGAACTCGTAAAACCGATAGCGAAGTTGTTCGAACTGAGCCGCCAAATCGCCATCGAAGACTTTCGAGAATTCTTCGAGGCTCCGGAGCGACTGCTTGGTACGCTGGCAACTTGCCTGGCAAACGGCAACAGTGTCCTCCCGATTCGTTTCGCTGTCGGTGGTGATGCTCGCCCCAACATCTCCGGCCATGTTCCGCGTCGCGTGTCGCTGCTCGGAGAGAATCACATTGGACGTCGTTGCCAGATCGTGCCTGAGTTGCTTCACCAAGCCGGTGAGATGCGAGTCGTCTAGGATAAACCGCACGAAGTCGTCCACGACCCTCAGGCCCTCGGTTGCCCGATTGAGCGAGGCATCAAGAAGTCGGATGGTTGAAGAATCAGGTGCTGGCATGAACTTGAGTGGGCAGTAGTCAGGGGGCAAGGGGCAGTTTCGACTGATTCACCAACAAGACTGCCGACTTAGAACTGCCCCCTGCCGACTTTCTCGCTGCAAACCGATCTCGCCCGAACTCGTTATTATCGCTATCTTTAGACTGTTCCCACAACGGGCAAACGGTTCGTCGGCGTCATTTGCTGCGCGGCGAGCGATGGCTTGAAACCTACCCCTAGCGGGCTACACTTCCCCAACCGCTGATTTAGTCGTCATCGTCGCGACTGGGTCGCATGAGGACCGGCAACTGTGAAGCAGCCGAAACTCCACTGGACCGCCTATTTATGGCCAGGACTCCCGCATCTGTGGAATCGGGGGTCTTGGGCAGGTTTGGCGCTGGCGGTAGGATTTACGGTACTGCTGAACGTGTGGTTGGTTTCCACGCTTGTTTGGAACGAGTGGTTACCCGCGAGAGTGAAACCTGCTGGTGCGGTTGTGCTGGCGGTCATTTGGTTGCTCGCATGGGTCGAGGCTCGAGCCGACTGGCGACGGTACTTGGTGGAGTTCGCGGAGAAGGATGGCCTCGACCACGATCAGCGTAGTGAGTTGAGATTCAAAGAGGCTCAGCAGAAGTATCTGGCCGGTGATTGGGTTGGTGCTGAGAAGATGCTGCTGAAGATTCTTAAGAGTGAGAAACAAGATGTCGCGTCGCGTTTGATGCTGGCAACCCTATGGCGCCGCCTTGATCGCACTGAGGATGCTTGCCAGGAGCTAGAACGAATCGAAAAATTGGAAGCCGCGAGTCAGTGGCAAGCAGAAATCGCTGCCGAGCGACGGCTGCTTCAAGAAGAACCTGACGAGATCGAGACACTCGAAGAAGTAACCATTGAAGTCGAAGAAGACCCTCCGGTAATCCTTCCGATTACCAACGAAACCACCGACAATAAGAACGACGAAGAAGACAAACAAGACCAGCGACGAGTCGCTTAACCGTCACGATTGCTGACGGCCCGCCCCGAAGGGAGAAGAGGAATATGTACGAACGCTTTACTGATCGCGCCCGCAAGGTCATGCAACTTGCTAACCAAGAGGCGCAGCGTTTCAATCACGAATACATTGGCACGGAGCATGTGCTGCTGGGACTGATCAAAGAAGGCTCCGGAGTTGCAGCCAACGTGCTGAAGAACTTAGACGTCGATCTTCGCAAGATCCGCCTAGAAGTCGAGAAGCTCGTCCAAAGCGGACCGGACATGGTCACGATGGGCAAGCTCCCGCAAACGCCACGCGCGAAGAAGGTCATCGAATACTCGATGGAGGAAGCGCGGCACTTGAATCACAACTATGTTGGCACCGAGCACATTTTGCTTGGCTTGCTCCGCGAGCAAGAAGGCGTTGCCGCTCAGGTGCTCATGAATCTTGGGCTCAAGCTTGAGGATGTACGCGAAGAAGTTCTCAATCTTCTTGGCCACGGCATAGAAGGTGAGGAGAGCGTCAGCAGCCGCGGCGGTCGAGGTGGCGGCGAAGGTGAGGAGCGTGAAAGTCGCAAGGGTGGCAAAAGCAAGACACCAGCGCTGGATAGCTTCGGTCGCGATCTGACGGAACTTGCCAAGCAAGGCAAGCTCGACCCCGTGATCGGTCGCGAGAAAGAGATTGAACGTGCTATTCAAGTCCTCTGCCGTCGCACGAAGAACAACCCTGTCCTGCTCGGCGAGGCGGGCGTTGGTAAGACGGCCATCGTTGAGGGTTTTGCACAACGCGTGGTAGATGGCAATGTCCCTGAGATTTTGCTTGAACGCCGCATTGTCGTTCTCGACTTGGCGATGATGGTCGCGGGCACGAAGTATCGCGGTCAGTTTGAGGAACGCATTAAAGCCGTGATGAACGAAGTGCGTCGTGCGAAAAATACGATCCTGTTCATCGACGAGCTGCACACGCTTGTTGGTGCCGGTGGTGCTGAAGGTGCGATTGATGCCTCCAACGTCCTGAAGCCAGCCCTCGCACGCGGCGAGATCCAGTGCATCGGTGCGACGACGCTCGATGAGTATCGCAAATACATTGAGAAGGACTCAGCTCTCGCACGTCGTTTCCAGGAAGTGCTGGTCGAACCGACCTCGGCCGAGGACACGATCAAGATTCTCGAAGGTCTTCGCGATCGCTACGAAGAGCATCACCGTGTGCAAATCACCGACGATGCCACCAAGGCGGCTGTTGAGCTTTCCGACCGTTACATCACCGGTCGTTGCCTGCCGGACAAAGCGATTGATGTGATCGACGAAGCGGGCGCTCGTGTCCGTCTGAAGACCATGAGCAAACCGCCCAATCTCAAAGAGATTGACGAAGAGGTCGAGCAGCTCAACGTCGAGAAAGAGGAAGCGGTCGCCAATCAAGATTTTGAGAAGGCTGCCGCGCTACGCGATCAAGCTGACAAGCTCAAGAAGAAGAAGAAAGACATCACCGCCCAATGGCGTGAAAAGTCACGCGAGAATGGTGGCGTTGTTGATGAAGACGTGATCGCGGAAGTTGTCTCGAAGATGACCGGCATTCCGCTAACGCGTATGAGCACCGAGGACACAATTCGTCTGATGAACATGGAGGATGAACTTCACGAGAAGGTCATTAGCCAAGACGAAGCCATCAAGGCGATCGCCAAAGCCGTCCGTCGAAGCCGTAGCGGTTTGCAAGATCCCAAGCGTCCAACAGGTACGTTTGTGTTTGCCGGTCCGACCGGTGTCGGTAAGACATTGCTCGCCAAGGCACTCGCTGAGTTCATGTTCGGCGATGAGGAAGCCCTCATCCAGATCGACATGAGCGAATATATGGAGAAGCACAACGTCAGCCGTCTGATCGGTGCCCCTCCGGGATACGTTGGCTACGAAGAGGGTGGCCAGCTCACCGAACAAATCCGCCGTCGTCCCTATGCAGTTGTTCTGCTGGACGAAATCGAGAAGGCACACCCCGAAGTCTTCAACATGCTGTTACAGTTGATGGAAGAAGGCCGCCTGACCGACAGCTTCGGTCGGAATGTCGATTTCCGCAACGTGATCCTCATTATGACGACCAACGCCGGTGCGGACGCCATCAAGAACGAAGGAGGCTTTGGCTTTAAGAAGCCGGACGCCGACGCGGACTACGACAGCATGAAGGGCCGCGTGGTCGAGGAGATCGAAAAGGTCTTCCGCCCTGAGTTTATCAACCGCGTGAACGACATCATTGTGTTCCGTCACCTCACGGAGACCGACTTGAAAGAGGTTGTCGAGCTGGAACTCTCGAAGGTACGGCAACGTTTGGCAGAGAAGGGTCTCGCCATCGAGCTTTCCGACGAGGCGAAACAGTTCCTCATCAAGAAGGGTTCAAACACGGACTATGGTGCACGTCCGCTGCGTCGGTCCATTGAATCCTTCATCGAGGATCCACTGGCCGAGGAATTGCTCAAGGGCGAGTTCAACGGCAAAGACCTTATCAAGGTCGAGGCGAAGAAGGTGGGCGACAAGAAACAGCTCATCTTTGAGGGCCTTAAGACCAAAGAGGACGAGCCGGAGCCGGTTGGTGCTGGTGTTGGCGAAGGTGATGACGCACCCGCTGAAGACGTTAGCGAGTAGTTTCTCAATCTGACACTGTGATTCCTCAAGCCGCAAGCTTTGCTTGCGGCTTTTTTTGTGGATTGCATATTTGCAAAGTGTGTCTAACTTAACGGCTAGGCGGCAATCCTGAAGGTATGATGTTCCAAACCAAAATTCCGAGCAGCGTTTAGGCGTTTTCATTTCCCTTCAAGCTTTCTGCTGCCGTCCTAGCTTTTCATGTTGTAATCAATGAGCATCGTTGCCAAGCCTGATAAGGCCAACAAAAAGTCAAAGCCTGGCTATCTCTCGACGGTCCCTCCCCAGGAAATCTTGCCGATTATTGACGGCAACTTCGAGTCCACCGTCCGTGGGTTGTACGTCATTGGCGATGTCACCGGCATTCCTTTGGTGAAGATCGCCGCCAATCATGGTGTCGAACTGATCGAGCGGATGGAGAAGCAGGGAGTTTTCAAGACCTCTGGCGGCGACGGTGAGGGTCTTGATCTGGTCATCGTCGGCGGCGGCCCGGCGGGGCTTTCTGCCGCATTGGAAGCTCAGAAAAAAGGCCTGAAGTACGTCGTTCTGGAGCGCTCGCACATCGCCAACACGGTGCGTGGCTTTCCGCCAGGCAAGAAGGTTTACTCCGAACCGCGCTACCTGAAGAACAAGAGCGAACTAGCCGTCGAGGGGGATCGCGAAAAGAGCGAGTTCTTAGAAATGGTCCGCGAGGCGGTGGACTCCAACGATCTCAAAGTGAAAGAAGGCTGTGAAGTTCAAAGGATTGTGAAGCGCGGCGAGCATGACTTCCAGGTGGAAGTGAAAGAGGGCCAGCCTTTTGAAGCACGCAACGTCGTGATTGCGATGGGACGTCAGGGGGAAGCTCGCAAGCTGGGTGTGCCAGGTGAAGAGAAAGCGGAGAAGGTCGTTTACCGACTACACACACCCGAGGATTATCAAGATCAAGACGTACTGATCGTTGGTGGCGGCAACTCGGCCGTCGAAGCGGCGCTCACTTTGATGGATCACAACCGGGTGACCCTCTCCTACCGTCGCGACGAGTTTTTTAGACTGAAGCAAGATAATCGCGAGGCGATCGACGCGGCCATCGCGGCTGGGAAGCTTGAGGTCCTTTTCGAATCGAATGTCACGGAGATTCGTGATGACGCGGTCGACATCGAAGTCGGCGGTGAGCAGCGAACGATCAAGAACGACTACGTCCTCGTGTTGATCGGCACATTGCCTCCCGTCGACTTTTTGCTCGACACAGGCATGGAACTGGACGGCGTCTGGACACTCAAGCGAGGCATCTATTGTGCGATTGGCATCCTGATTGGTTACTTCACTTATTTCCAGGCGAAGCACTATACGTTTATGAAGCCTGCTGAAGGGTCGGAGCAAACGCAGATTCCTGGCTTCGCTTGGCTGTTCGACATGATTCCGGCGAGGTTTTCGAATCTCTACTCGTTCTATTACCTGCTTTATTTCGTCGGGATCGCCGGGTTTGGTATTTATTGGGGATGGCGGTACAAGCACCGCCTCGTCTGGCGGAGGAATCTGTCAAACATTTTCTTCAACTGGACGCTCTGGTGGGGACTGCCCACGCTGTTGGTCGTCGTGCTGGGCAAGAACCCTTGGACGCCACTGTTGACGCGCTCGCTGAATGCTTGGCCGTTGAACATGACGGCTTTTGATTTGGAGCCGATCGCAGGGCAGGGCGAGCCGCCTTGGTGGACAGCGGTAGCGGTGTTTGGCGTGGTATGGGCTGTTTTTCTGACCTTTGTGATCCTGCCGGTCTTCACCCTTTTCTTTGGCAAATACTACTGCTCGCACGTTTGTTCTTGTGGAGCACTCGCTGAGACGGTTGGCAGTGCGTTCCGGCACCGCGGACCCAAGGGGGACACGCCTCGCTGGTTGGAACGCTTTGGCTACGTGGTAATTCCGCTGGCGGTAATCGTAACGGTGCTCCACCTCTATGGCATCGAGAGTCCGTTCGGTTACTACAACACGCTGGTAGGGACGTTCTTTGCCGGGGCGCTGGCCATTGGTGTTTATCCCTTTCTAGGCCAGCGCGTTTGGTGCCGTTTTTGGTGTCCGCTGGCTTTCTGGATGAACTTCTGGGGCCGTTGGTCGCGATTTAAGATCTCCGCGGAGCCGGGCAAATGCATCGACTGCAACATCTGCAACCAGTACTGCCAGATGGGAATTGACATCAAGTCGAAAGCCCTGCAAGGGAAAGCGGTGACGTTGAAAGATTCGCCCTGCGTGGGCTGTGCTGAATGCGTGGTGCGATGCCCGATGGAGATTCTTCACCTGGGGGACGTTCCTGCAGAAAAGCCTTACCCAGGGGGAACTGATGCAGGGCCGGGGAATACCACGTTCGTTTCAATTCATGATTCACTCGACTTGCCAATTTTGAATAACACGACTTTGAAGAATCGAGGGTGTGGAAACTGTAATGAGTAATCGATTGTCCCACGCAGAGGCGCAGAGATCGCAGAGTGAGTAGAGGCCGTTTCAGAACATCAACCGTCCCGTCATGTCGGGATAAGCGTCCAGTTCTCAGGGCAACCGGGGGCTAATGCCCGGCGGCTGATATGTTTTTTACGCTGCTTCTAGGTATCCTGAAAAGCAACTCCGCGTCCTCCGCGCCTCTGCGTGGGACAAAACTTGCGAGAAAGAGATCAATCATGGACAAGAAAAAAGAATATTCAGGCGCGTACCTGTGGTTGGCTGTCGCTTGCTTCGTGATGCCCGTGGCTGTTGCGGTGGCGGCATTCCGCAGTCTTCCCAAGCCTTACACCTACGCGGAGATCAAGCCGGACTCCTCGGGCGTTGACAATCAGCTTTGGGATCAACTCCTTCGGAATTATGTGGCCAATGGACTGGTCGACTACGACGGTCTGAAGCGCGATCATCATTTTGAAATCTACCTCAAGCAACTCGCAAAAGCCCAGCCTGAAAAGCTCGCCAGTGACGCGGAGCGTCTCGCTCTGCACTGTAATGCTTACAACGCCTTCGTGATCAACGGCGTGATCATTCACAAGGTGAAGAATAACGTGCTGACCGACGTGGTGGATCAGCAGGACCTGGACGGCGATGGAGATCGCGAAGAAGACAACGTGTTTTTCGATCTCCAGGAACACATTTTCGGTGGCAAGACGATCTCGTTGAATCATTTAGAGCACGACGTCATTCGCCCAACCTATAACGAGCCACGAATCCATGTTGCGCTAGTCTGCGCTGCCAAGAGTTGCCCGGAGATCCGCCCGGAAGCGTACCTGGGTGAACGTATCGATGAGCAGTTGGAAGATCAGGCTACACTGTTTGCGAACAACCCCAAACATGTCCGCTACGATGAGAAAGAGGGGAAGTTGTACCTAAGCGCGATCCTCAATTGGTACAGCGAGGATTTCGACGCCAGTGGAGGAGTCGTCGGGTTCCTCGAGAAACGTGCGAAGGGCGAGACGCTGCTTGCAGGACTAATGAAAGCTGACCAGGGCGAAGTCGAAATCGTCTATAACGATTACAACTGGTCGCTCAACACGCAGGGCAAGACAAAGACAAGCGGCGGGGGCAAAAGCTTCGGCTCAGGCTCGATTCCCAACGAGTAAAGTAAAAGCAACCCAAATAGCCGTGGAGCTACGCCTCCACCGGAACTTATAGAGCAAAGTTTGAAGCAGTTTGAATTCGGCAACCAAGGGTGGCTGGGGACAGCTTGAGGCTGCCCCCAGTCTTGGATAACTGGGGGCTCGCTCAACTCGTCCCCAGCCACCCGAGGAAGCCACTTGAGCCAACTCACAACGACTCAGCGGCAATTCCAGACCCTCGGCCCACGAGCCTGGTCGGTCCTCGGCGTGTCGTCCTTCGATTCAGGTTGAGGCAGTGGTTCAGCTTCCGGCATGAGGGGATCGTCCACGTCGAGTTCATCATCGAGGTCATCGCCGAAGTCTCCCTCGAGATCGCCGGCCTCAAGGTCATCTTCGCCAAGTAGGTCTTCGTCCTCTGGTTCGTCGACGGGCGACGGCACGGGCAAGGCTTCGTTCTTCTTTACAGGCTTGGTTTCCTCAGCTTGCGGAGTAGCCGCTGGCTTCGCCTGAGCTGGCGTGGTCGCTCGTTCAAGCTGAGGCTGGGTAGGAGTTGGTGTCATCGCAGGTAGAGGTTGCATCTGAGCTGGGTGCGGGGCAGGGTACGCGTGTTGAGGGTAAGGATGAGGGTACGGCATAGCTTGTGGCAGCGAGTGCATCGGCGCCGACATGGCGTCCAAGGCCCATAGGTCAGCGTCGATCGGTAGCGATTGATAGCCGCCACCCATCGAGCAGTTGCCTGTATTGCAGAACGGCCCCTGCTTGGCCGGAATGAATCTCAGTCGCTGCACGTGCGGAGGTTGATACCCCGGAGAGCGAATCATCGGTGCATGGTGCCCAGGTCCATAGCCGTAGCCGAAGTATTGAGGCGTCGAGCTTGGCAGCCGCCACAGTCCCGACTCTCTGGCGTTCGCGGGGCTGAGAAGGCTGTTGCTCAGCAGAAGAACGAGGACAAGCTCGAAGGGCCGACGCAAGGACATGGCAAGTTACCGAAGGTTAAGTTCTGATCATTTCGGAAAAAGGGCTTTTCTTTTGATCGAAATCGTTCGCCCACGGGCATCACTGGCAAACTTCGCTGAGGTGCGGATAAACGTGTGCTAGCAGCGCTCTGCTGCTGACGATCGTTGCAACGCTTTCGATGCTAGCGACCGTTAAGGTTTGCCACGATTCACTAACAGGAATAGCAAGTCGGATTTCCTGTTAGAACTGTCAAATCCCGCTCGATGCATCTCTTTTCTCAGGCCGATGAGAGGCTCGTAAAGCGGCTTCTTTCCCCGCTGGTGGTTGTTCCTCACTGCCTGTTCGGCCCCTCCTTCGACTCATTCGATATGTCAACAAAGCTCTCCCTTGCGATAGCCCTCGGTACGGTCACTCTGCTAGGTGCTTTATCACCTTCAGCAATTGCGAAAGCGCCCCCGTTTACCAGTAGAACAGCGGAGGAGGCACAGGCGAGTAGCGACTTGGGATCAAAGGCTCAACTATCGCTAGGACCTCAACAGAATGAGGAGAATGCCTCACTTGCCGATCAAATTATTCTCGAAGGCGAAGGTAAGGACACTATCGTCGATGGAAAAGCACAGCAGGTGCAGTATCAGCAAGCATTGTCTGGGTGTGATTTCCGCAGCGAAGGCTGCGGCTGTGGCGACTGCAACTACCAATGGCGCTTGCTTCCTCAAGGTGTTATCTACCGCAGCTATCTTGCCGGCGTGAACGAGTCGCGGTTTCGCTCCGTCTGGAACGACCAGGACAATGACGGAGACAACTGGGACATCTCGCTCGGAGGCCGTGCGACGATTCTGCGTTATGGAACTGGGGGTGACGTTCGGCCCGAAGGCTTCGAGATCGGCATCGAAGGCGCTGGCCTCACACGGCTCGATCCCGAGGAGGACCACGACGTTTCGGCGACCGACTATCGCTTCGGCATCCCTGTCACGTGGGGCGATGCGCGTCGCCAGTTTAAGGTCGCCTACTATCACCTCAGTTCGCACGTGGGCGATGAGTTTCTGATTAAGAACCCCGGGTTCACACGGCTGAATTATAGCCGCGATGTGCTCGTCCTTGGCTACTCAGTCTACCCAGACGAGAACTCGTTCATTCCTGGCAACGGAAACTTGCGATTTTACGGTGAAATGGGCTACGCCTTCGTCAACGATGTCTCCGAGCCGTGGGAGTTCCAGTTCGGCATCGACTACGCACCGACCCAAGGAACCGGCTTCCGCGGGGCACCGTTTGTGGCGTTCAACGGCCATCTGCGTGAAGAGGTCGACTTCGGCGGTAACTTCGTCGCGCAGGCCGGTTGGGCCTGGCGACGCAGCGCGGCCAGCGGACTTCTGCGTTTCGGCTTCGAATACTACAACGGCAAAGACGACCAGTTCTCGTTCTTCGACAACAGTGTACAGAAGACCGGCTTCGGGATCTGGTACGACTATTAAGCCGCTCGCGACTTAGCCGTAAGCGTAGTGAACTACTGCGGTGCTGGAACAACGACCGCCGCCGGCGCTACATCGACGGCTTCCACCGCCCTTTGCTCTGGTGGCTGATTGCGAGCCTCCCAATCGACGACCTCACCACCGGCGCGTGTCGCGAAGGCGACCATCGCATCTTTCGCAATGCCGTTGCTGATCCGACTGACACTGCCATCGACAAACGCCCCGAGGAACATCCCCTGCTCGTTCAGCAGCCCCTTGAAGGGACGCTCCGGGTTGAAAGGCAAGTCATCGGGTTTCATCCAATCGACGGCCACGTCCTTGTTCGCATGGACGAAACTGAGCGTGTTGGAAGTTCCGTCGGTGACGTGTCGGAAACCGATTTCCTCATCGCCGTCCCTCATGGTCCCTTCACCAGCGAGTGCCAAATAGCGAGTCTTCCCCTCGGCAGCCATTCCACTGGGGGATTTGAAGACCTCCGGCATTTGAGCGAGGAACTGTTTGTTGTGGTCGCTGTCCCAAGGCTCATCCATCCGAATGTTGTCGTGAATCCAACCGGCCTCCAAGTAGGGCAAGATCACGACTCTCCAACTGAGTATCGCATTACCCTCGTCGTCATAAACATTGTTGGGGAGTTTTCCCATGGCTGACTCATAATTGAGAATGGCGAGTTGAATCTGCCGCATATTATTCGTTTCTTGAGCCGTCTGCGCAGCCAATCGAGCCGAGCTCACCGCAGGAATAATCATCGCTACGCCCAAGGGTGCCGCAGCCATCAGATTTCCGCTGCCGGGTAGCGAGTGATGCGACGTGAAATGGAAACCGTCGCTCTTGTGTGTCCAGGTCGAAACCCCTGGGCGGAGGTGCTTGGCGATTACTTCCACCGACGGCAACACCGTCGTATCAATATTGATGCCCTCGCGGCGCATTTCGCCCGACATCGCTTGCACGCCCATTTGCACCCACGGGTAGATCGATCGTACGAGTCGAGGTGTATCTACATAGAACATCACCGAAGGAGCATCGCTTGCTGAGAGCGGTTCGCGAACCACCTCGTTGTCTGCCAGCGAATCCTCGGCACTCCGCTCCAGCACATCGCGGACGGTCTGTGGCATAAGGCCGAAGACCATCCATTCGTCACTGACGCACCAGGCTGGGGAGAAGGGGAAGGCTTCGCCAACGATTTGTAATGAATAGATCGTATTATCACCAATCTTGGATTCCTGAATCGTTGCCCCGCGACGACCGCCGCTGTTTTGGAATTCGCGGTCCATCTCTGCTTTGGCGAGCTGCATCAGCTTATCGATGGACTGGCTGAGCTTGCTTTGATCTTTCACTTTGACGGCAAGTGCCGAACCGAGCCACGAGCTCATCAGATCGCCACCGGGAAGATAAGCGATCCAAACGTCGTCAAGACTCTTCAGGATATCATCTCGAAGGTTCACGCCTGTCTGGCTCTCGACTTGCCACAAGCCCTGATCGAACTGTTCACGGGCTCGTGGTTCAAAGTCGCTGACGATTCGCAGAGCCGTCTCGATGACTTCATCAACGTCGATCCGTTTTGCAACGGCTAGTAGCGGATCGATGGGGATCGCTTGGAGATCACGCTTCGAGAGTGGTTTGTAGGGCATCAGACCCAACACGCCGGTCCGCTGGCCGTCAGTTTTGAGATGCATCGTGGTCTTGCAAGCCGTCGCGTCGTAGCCGCTACGGGAGTGGACCGCTTTGATGCTCATGAGACCAAGCTTTTCAGCAATGGCCCAGCCTTGTTCTTGTTCAGCAAACGGGCGGACTTTTTCCAAGACTGCCGTTACGTTGAGGTAGCCTAGTGCCAGTTCTCGTTCGATCGGATGCTCGTTACGAAGCTCGGTGAGCCAAGCGGGCGTTTTTCCCGCTTTCATTCGGTCGATGACTGTCTGAGGGGTTTTCTCACCGAGAGCAAGAATAAAGTACTCGTCTTTCCAACCCATCCGTACTGCGGGAGCCTCCGGCGGAGTTTGGGCTCGTTGCCAAGTAATGCCTAGCAGGTTCTCTTCACGGAACGCACGAGGCTCAAGAGCCATCAGGTTTTGAATGGCTTTTTCGATCTCCGCCTTCTTCTCGCCCGCATTGAGGATGAAAGCGGCGGAACCATCCAGCTTCTGCCCCTCTGGGCCGTTGTCGGAGAATTCAACATCTTCGATGTAAAGCACGAAGGGACGCAGCATCAGCCCTTTGATAATCGGAGGCAAACTGCGGGCAAGTGCTTGCTCCTCGCGACCTCCTCGCATCGTTGCCATTCCAACGACTCGCATGATCTGCGATTCGACCTCCTCGGCCAGTCGTTGGATCTGAGGCTCTGCATAGAGTTGTTCGGTTTCGTTTTCGCTCTCAGGGTCGGGAGCTTGCTGGCCGGAGGAGGCCCCAAACCAGAGGCATTTCTCTGGAGCAACCGCCGACAGCGCTGGGTCTGGCGGCAGCGGGGCCCCGCCCAGTGGCATGGCACTTACGGTGCCGGCGAGAAGCAAGGTAATCCAGGTAAAACCAACAGCGGCTGTAGAGGCCATTTTCTTTCTCCGATTTGAGTGGAAACTCGCTGAGCGATGAGAACCAGGTAGGCGGTCGATGGAAAGCATCCTCAAAACGTAGCAGAACGCCGTAAGAGGCTTCGTCCGAGAAGCGAAATACTTGCACACGAAATGGCAAACACCTCTGCGGTGATCCGCGAGCGACTTCCGTAAGTTTCTCCCTAACAAGCACTAATGTCAATTAGCGGAGGAAGCGATCGTCTCTAAATCATTTCTTAACGCAAGCTTCACCACTTCGCAGGTTTCTCTTAACCGTGCGTTCACATAACCCTCTTAATCTCTCCGGCATCGCTTTTTGTCGCTTGAGGAGGGTTCTTAGGCGAAAGCGATTGGACGCCGCCAGATAGCACTTGCTTTTTTATCCCACCCGGCGTCTACCCCGCCTTTTTTGGAGAGATGGACTAATGAAGAAGTTTGTATTTGCGATTTTCGCAAGCCTTGCTGTTCTGGCCGGTCAAGCTCAGGCAGCCTTCGACCTTCAGGTCACTGAGCTGTGGGCTGGTAACGATCCGAATCCAGATCTCACGGACGATTGGTTTGAGATAACAAATGTAGGCGATATGCCTTGGACGGCTGCCGTGGATGGGCCCATTTTTTATGATGACGATTCACAAGCAGCGGCTAGCGCTGCTGCCATCGAAGGTATCCCTTCAATCGCCGCTGGTGAGTCGGTCATTGTTACCATCGGAACACTGATTGGTCCAATCGATTGGAACAGTGTTTGGGCCGGTTTAGCTCCCGCAGGAACTCAAGTTGGTTACGCTGATGGTAGTGGCCTTGGTGGTGGAAACGACGGTGCTACGATCTTTTTGGACGCTAACATGAACGGCCCTGAAGCAGGTGAAATCGTAGACTTTGAAGGCTATATTGACGCCGACGGATCAGCCGGCCAATCTTACGACCCAGTCTTAGGTGCCTACAGCGTAATGGGTCAATTTGGCGCCGTTGGAGCTGGACCGAACAGCAACGGTCAGTTTGCCGTAGGTACGCCCGGTTCGGTACCAACGATCCCCGAGCCAGCTAGCCTGCTACTTGCTGCGATGGCATTCGCTGGAACGGCAATTCGTCGACGCAAGTAAACGACTCCAATGATCGAGGGGACGAGAGCCACTCGTTTCAATAGCGATGCCCTGGGTCCGGCGGCAAGCCGTCGGGCTCAGGGCATTTTCTATAGCCATTGCTTCCAACAATAAGTCAATGCAAAAGGGTAAGATCATGCTTGGTCTATCTCCGAATCGTCTTGCGACTCAACCATTCTTGATTGTGGTCTTCGGTATGCTTGTCTCTTCGCAAGAGGCGGCTGCTGAGGATCTCCTCTTCGGCTTCAATTCGAATGGTCTAACAGGCTTGTCTACGGCAGAGATTCCACTACAGGAGTCACAACTGAGCGTTTCGGCATTACCGCTTGGCACCGTTTTTAATGAGGTCGACAACTCGGGGCTTGGTATCGACTCGCGGAGTCTTTCCAGCGATGGCGACATCACCAAGCTGAATCGAATTGGTGGCGTCAACTCGCCCGATTTCGAAGCAATGACCTTCTCTTTCAGCCGATCTGGGGTCCTAGAGAGTATCAACCTTGACGGTTTGAAGGATGAGACGTTGGAGTATTTCTCGCTTGAGCTGCCGAATGGTGTTGCCTTGTCCTTGTTCGATTTCGAAGTCGAGCTTCGGCTCAATCAACAAGGATTTCAACTATCGGATCTTGGTGTCCCCAATCCAACTCTTGCTGACGGATCGAGGGACGACTTTGTGGGATTGGATATCCCGTTTCTTGCAGGAGAAATCTTCACCCTAACCTATAGGGAAATCGACTATGACAACGCCGTGCTGCCGGGCTATCGTCCCGAAGATGACTTTGGTAGGCCGACCGGCGACTTGCCAAATGGGGCTCGTCTGCAAGGACTTGGATTTACGACGGTACCGGAACCACATGCTTGCTGGTTGATCCTCGGTTTGGCGCTTTCGTCAATCGTGTTTAGATCAAGCGAGTAGCCAGCAGATGCCATCGATGCCTGGCGGTTACAGTCTAGGCGTTCTCGGCTATAGGTCGTCGACTGACGCGAGCTCAGCTCCGTCGCGGCTGGAGAGAGCGATGTAAACCTCGAATGGGGTATCGTCGCTCAGGAAGTGAACGGAGCCGTCACACATAAGAATGTTGACGCCCCCTGGATGGTCTGAGAACATCTCTTCTTTGGCGAAATGAACTTTTTCAGAGGGGTTGATCGCGGAGGTGTCACCGAGAGCGGGAGTTTGTGGAGTAACATCGATTCCGCTGATGTTCTTCTCGCTAGCCCATGCTCCTGAAAGTTCTTTGGTAGGAGTTTTGTTGGGCTGGCCCAGTGCGGTTAGTTCTTCTTCACATCCCTTGCCGGTCGATTCCACGACGATAAAGGTGTTGCTCAGACCATCGGTAATTTGACGTGCAGAAACGACATCTGCTGAGCATTCCTTTTGTGGGTTAAAGATGCAGTCGAAGTTCCCATCGTCCTGGCCGGACTCAATATCGAGCAGCACGCCGCGAAAAATCTCGAAGAACGAGCTGTCGGTTCTTGTGTACTCGACGCCATTAACTGGATTTTGAATCTCGGTTCCAGGCCCTTTGTTGCCCATGTAATCCATGCAGGCTAGGCCGTCACCACCAACGAGCGATCCGATTCCTTCGATTCTGTCGTCCTCGCCACGAAAGACTTGCCGCCGTCCGGTACTAGGGCAGATGTAGGCAGGAATGACAGTATTCACAGGTCCCGTGAAATCGGCCATGTTGTTGGGTTGCTGTCGCAGATCAACGGTGAAGTCGATCCGATCATAGAGCGGTTGCTGCTCCATGTAGGAAAGATGCCAGACGGGCCAAGCTAGGGCAGCGTTTTCTTTCAAGCCAGCCGGTTTGAATTGACCTGGGGGGAAGTTTCTGTTGGTGGACTCATAGTTTAGTAGTCCGAGGCCGATTTGTTTGAGGTTGTTCGTACACTGCGATCGTCGAGCGGACTCTCTCGCTGCCTGTACTGCTGGGAGTAGCAGCCCAACGAGAACGCCAATAATGGCAATTACGACCAGCAATTCAACGAGGGTAAATCCTCGTACAACTTGCGAACGAGACACGTTGGTTTTGCTTCGAAGAATCACAGTGACTTCCTTCCTATGGAATTCTCTTGGGACAATTCGCTTCGAACGAATAATCAGAAGCGCTAAAGTGCACTTCTCTTGGGGCGAGATAGGCTGAGAGAGATGCTACAGAGCAATCCCAACAAGCAGGCAGTTGGCTCTGGCACTGCGTTCAAAGAGGCTGTGCCGGCCGGTGAGAAGGTTTCGCCGTAGTTGGCGGCCCATACGTCCAGGTCCTGGCGATCAACGATTCGGTCGAAGAGCCCGTCCTCATCGGGAGTATCCCCGTGACGGCGGGTCGCATCATTGGCGACACCGTCGCGCTCGATCTGCTCGAAGCCGAAATTTTGCTGCCACATCAGGAAATCGCCACCGTCCACATCATTGTCAAATGAATTCGTGCTTTCGTCGTATTCAAAGTCACCATCAAGGACAAAGAGATTGGAAGCTCCTCGGGTGTTGACCATGGGGATTCCATAGGGTGCCCCCTGTGTGGTCTCGACAAAGTTGTCTGTCCCGATTGGCGGATCATGGAATGTACCGGCCTGACGATAGTCACCCGACCCTGTTGATCCAGTTTGCCCGTCAGCAGTGAGATTCGAAGCGTGCCAGTCTCGCACTCCTGATCCGGTGCTATCGCCCCAACGCCCGACATACTCGATTTCAAAGCCGGTATCGACGAAGACTGCTCCTGGCTCTCCGTTACCGCCGTTTCCAGGCAGCCCGTTACTGAAATTGATCGGTGCGTAAAGCCTTCCGTCTGACTCGCTTGCTTCGCTGTTCACGCCGATCGAGTCGAGGACAGTCCACCCGGTTGGGAATGTGTCGTCGCTCATGCCGTCGTCACCGTTGTCGAGGTCTTGATCGAGAACTGGTGCGGCCCCTGTGCCGATATCAATGAGCATGGCCGTGAAGCCGCTGTTTTCTATTTCTCCTTCTCCCCCGAGATCGGAGTGACCAATTGTGCTCGTGGGCCCAGATCCGAAATTCAACGCGGTTCCAGTATTCACCAAGACATTGGTTCCCGCCGGCTCGGGATCGTAGAACATGTCGCTGGCAGCCTGACGCAAGACGAGAAATCCGTTGCTGCCAAGCGACTGAGTGGTCAGATCGAAAATGTTTTCGATCACACCCGCATTCGAGGTCGCACTGCTCTCGTTCTCGAGAAAGATCAGGTATTGCCCGGCCAGCGAAGCACTATTGCTACCACGCAGTTCGATGTACTCGAAGACTTTGTCACCGGAGCTTCCCGGGGGATCAAAGTAAATCTCATTGATGTAGGTCTGTGCAGATAATTGCGCCCCATAGGAAGCAAAAGTAAGGACAGCAAATAAGAGCCAGCAAGTACCGTGACGAGGAGAGCCACCTAATTTCTTCATGAAACAACGCCTGTGGGGTTGGAGACCTTGCGGAGGGCGACAACTGTACAACGTTCGTACCGTCTACAGCTTGAAGCCGAGCAACATAGGCATCGTTTGCGAGGTTTTGGTTAAGACAGAATGAATTTTTCATGCAGGAAAAGCAGCCAGTTTCGTCCTCATCTCATCTTCATCATTTGTTCACAAACTTTTGGTTTAATCCTCATATTGGAGTTCTCCTCACATCGCTTCCCTTACGCAGAGCTGACCTACCGTGATGGCATCCGTTCGCGTCTGTTGTGTCACCGCTTTCTGGTGTTTGACATTGTTGGGTTCCCAGCAGAGTCATGCCGACGCACTTGAGGCGAGACTTGCCTGGCGTATGCGGCCTCAGGTTGAGACCGTCGAGATCGCCGCGATTGACCAGTCGTCACAGCGTCTGTTCGTTACCACGGAGCAGGGGATCGTGAATCTCCGTTTGTCCGATGGGCAACTGGCAAACGAGCGCCTTCCCGTGCCCGCCGGTTACCACGCCACGAGTGTTGCCGCCAGCGGAGGGCGGATCGCCCTGGCGTTGGCCGCTGAAGATAAGAGGCAAGCCGGGCGAATCGATCTGTTTGAATCCGCCACAGGTGAGTATCTCACTACCTTCCCTGCAGGCTCGCACCCCGACATGGTTTGCTTCACGCCTAATGGCCGTTATCTGCTGTGCGCTAACGAAGGCGAGCCGACCGACGCTTACGACTACGATGGCGAAGGAAGCGTCACCGTGGTTGACTTGGCAGGTTCGCACGACCTTGCGGCGGCAAAGGTCTCGCTGTGTGAGTTTACGGAGTTTAACTCGCAAGCCGAACAACTTCGGCAACGTGGCGTTCGCCTCTTCGGCCCCAGCCAGTCACGCCCGGATGGACATGCCACAGTTGCTGAAGACCTGGAGCCAGAATACATCACCTGTTCGCCTGACAGTCGACGTGCCTGGGTAACGCTGCAAGAGAACAATGCGATCGCGGAAATCGATCTCGCAACGGCTCGCGTGACAGCGATTCATCCTCTCGGTGAGAAAGACTTTCGGCACGTTCCGGTTGGATTGGCTGGCAACCCCGCCTACGCAACGACCGGGCTTGATGCGAGTGATGCGGACGAGCATCTCCAGGTGCAGCTCTGGCCAGTGAAAGCCAGCTACGAGCCCGATGCAATTGCCTCGTTCCAGCACGAGGGGCAGAATTATCTTGTCACTGCCAACGAGGGAGATCCCCGCGAATATGCGGCGTATCATGAAGCTGCACCTGCGTGCGAGCTGATCAAGCTCAAGCAGAAGTGGGATGATCGTGCCGCAGCACGGCACCTGATGCAGCCTGAGTACTTAGGGCGGCTGCAAGTTTGCATCGACCAGTGTGACCCGGATGGGGACGGCGACATCGATGAGCTTCACGCGTTCGGCACACGGAGTTTCTCGGTTTGGCGAGCTTCTGAGGGCAAACTCGAATTAGTGTTCGACAGCGGTAGCGATTTTGAACGCGTTCTCGCCATGCGAGCCATCCACGATGCCCTGCCGACGGAACTCGTTGACAATCGGAGTCATGTACGCGGACCAGAGCCTGAGGGAGTCGTGCTTGGTGAAATAGCCGGTCGGCGTTACGCCTTTATCGGATTGGAACGCGCCAGCGGAGTGATGGTGTACGACCTGACGGAGCCGCTCAGCCCAACCTTTTGCTGTTACATTCCTCCCGCGGAGGAGAAGGGTCTCAAGGACATTTCTCCCGAAGGCTTGGTGTTCGTACCAGCGGACGAGAGTCCCACAAGAGGTGCGATGCTTGTTGTTGCCAACGAGTTTAGCGCGACAGTCACAGCCTATGACTTGCGGTTGTCTAAATAGCTTCAGTCACGCCAATTCTTCGAGCCGACCTAAGTCCAACTGACAGCGTCGGCCCATCCGCTCCGCTAGTCGCTCGCTGTGGGTGACGACCACGAGCATTTTGCTCTTCTCACGTTGTAGCTCAAGTAGGAGCTCTGAGATCGAATCGGCGGTCGATTGATCAAGGCTGCCGGTTGGTTCGTCGGCTAGTAATAGAACAGGGTCGCGAACCAGAGCCCGGGCAAGTGCGACGCGTTGGCGCTCTCCTCCAGAGAGTTCTGCCGGGCGATGGGAAAGTCGTTGCTCAAGGCCGACTTGTGAGAGTAAGTCCTTGGCAATTTCGACTTCTCTTTCTTCGGCAGTTCCCGTTGCCAGGAAGGAAATCAGTACGTTTTCCAGAACCGTGCATTGAGGCAACAGGTGATGCTCTTGAAAGACGAAGCCAATTTTTTCCGAACGGTACTTGGCAAGTTCAGTGTCGCTCAATGAATTCGGGTCCACCCCGTCAACCGAAAGGCTGCCAGAGGTGGGCTCGTCGAGCGAGCCGAGCAACGCAAGCAATGTACTTTTGCCGCAACCGCTGGGACCAAGGATAGCGAGGTTCTCGCCCGGTGTGAGTGTCAGGGAGACGTCCCGCAGAACCTCTAAGGGCTCGGCAGATGTTGGGTAGCTCTTTGAGAGATTCTTTGCGATCAGTCCGCTCATGGCGACTATTGTGGCCTGCTCGTTCATGAACGTCTACGTGCCTCGTACCCCTAGAATCTCTAAAAAAACGTAGGGCTATCTGTTGTCACTCTATTACGTTTGTGAGCGTTTCCTCTTTACAGTGAAAGCTGTTCGCTGTCTCCTAGCGTAGTCTCATACTTATTCAGCTTGTGCAGAAGAGGAGTGCCACATGAATTTAAGGCCTGTTGCTTGCCTCGTGGCTCTTGGATTCTATGCGAGTTGCCTAGGGGGCATGTCATTTGCCAAGACGCTACGGACAATCGTTCTCAAAGGCGACAGAGCGCCCGGAACCCCAACTGGACTAAACTTTTCCGCTTTCAGTAGCCCTTTTCTAAACAATAATGGTTGCGTGACATTGCAGGCCACGATCTCGGGCCCAGGGGTTTTTAGTAGCAATAGATTTGGAATTTGGTCCGAGGGGACCACGGGTGATTTGGCGTTAGTTGCACGCAAGAACGACGCGCTACCTGGAGCAATTACAGGCAGGTTTCTTGGGTTCCAGAACCCCGTTTTGACTGAAGATGGTCGAACGGCATTCCTGGGTTCATTCTCTAGCCCAAGCATGACTGACAGCAGTGCCCTGGGTATTTGGGCGGAAGATTCTTTTGGGGTTGTTGGGCTTGCTGCTTATGAGGGAGCACAAGCTCCAGGCACTACGGTAGGTACTACTTTTGACCGAATAGATAGCGTACTTCACAATTCAGCCGGGCAAACAGCATTTCGTTCTTACGCAAGAGGAGACAGTTCTGGCAGGGGCATCTGGTCCGAGGGTGGCGGCTCGGGGCTGCGGCTCATAGCACGAACTAGAAGTACTCACGCCCCTGGCACACCCACGGGGACGCAGTTCTCTTCGATCAGCCCGATCTCGTTTAATGGCGCAGGGCAGACCGCTTTCTCTGGCTCGCTCATTGGTTCTGGAGTGATAGGCCTCAATAATCGTGGCGTCTGGTCTGAGGGCTCTGGCAAAGGTCTGCAACTTGTGGTTCGGTCTAGTAATCAAGCACCTGGAACGCGCAGCGGAGTGAGATTTTCTGGTTTCTTTACCGACGTGCGAATTAATGATGCTGGTCTCGCCTCTTTTATCGGGTACATCAGAGGACCCGGAGTGACCGGTGGCAATGATCAGGGGATATGGTCAGAGGCTGCAGGTTCAGGAGTTCAACTTGTTGTACGCAGTCGTGATCCTGCGCCTGGTGCTCCTGTGGGTGTCGAGTTCGAGAGTTTCGAAAATCAAGTCATAAATGGTGCTGGCCAGACAGCTTTCATCGGCGAACTTTTGGGGACAGGGGTCGACTCAACGAACGATCGGGGATTGTGGGCGCAATCAAGCGGCGGAGAACTGGAGTTAGTTGCCCGAACTGGCGACGCTGCACCGGGAACACCAGCGGGGGTAAACTTTGCCAGACTTGGCACCTACGTTTTCAACAGCTCGGGCCAAGTTGCATTCAGCGGCTTTCTCACTGGAACAGGCGTTGATAGCACAAACGACGTTGGAATCTGGGCGCTAGATTCCTCTGGCACCCTTGCCTTAATTGCCCGCGAAGGTGACGCGCTGGATGTGGGCAATGGCACCGCGATTGACTTGCGCGTGATCAACGATATTTACTTTGCTGGAGGCTCTGGTAACGAGGATGGTTATCAAAGTGGATTCAATGAAACCGGTCAACTGGCTTTCACTGCTTCCTTCACGGACGGAACCTGGGGAGCCTTTGTTTCTAACCAAGTAGCCATTCCAGAATCAGCCTCGGTGATATTGATCAGCGTGATGTCGATGGTTGGGTTGTTCACTCGACATCGAAGATTCTCGCTAGAAAAATGAAGTGATTTGCTGCTTAGGAATTAAAGCCGGGATCATCGGGACTTCGGGCTGAAAGCCCCAAAACACCCAGTCCATAAAAGGTGTACTCAACGTCTGCCACTTGATCCCAGGCTGCGGCAAGGAAGCCTCCCGCCGGTTGCTCGACGCCTAGAGCGAATCTCCGTGCTGCCTCGCGGTCAAATTCATCCAGCCTTCCTAGGGTGTCCAGCGTTTGCATCGCGGTGAACGTGCTCAGCAGGTCGGCGATCGGGATGCGTGTGTTCGCGGCGACTCCGCCCTCTTCGTTCTGCATTTCGAGTAAGAACTCAGCTGCGGGCTCTCTGATATGCTCGGTTATCTGAGGTTGCCCGGCGATTTCATGAAGGATCCGCAGCCCCGCGATGGCTGCTGCTGTAGGATTTACACCGCTGCGTCGCATGGCTCGGATTTCGACGAAACCCCCTTCTTCGCGTCGTTGGGAAAGAAGGAATTCACGAAGATGCTCAGGCATTGGCGGAGTCTGCTCAAGAAGTTGGTAGACGAGCAATGAGAGGAAGCTCTGGTAGGTGCTGCCGGCAGCGCCTTCGAGGGTCTTTGCGTAACCGCCATCTTCGGTACGGAGCTCTTCGAGCAAAGCAAGGACCTTCACTTGCCAGTTGCTATCAGTTCCATCAAGTGGATCAATTCCGCTGGAGAGCTCGATTTGCTTTGCTGAAAGAACCAGGGAGATGAGGTCAATGATTGAGGTGTTTGCACTGAGTTGCCCCTGAAGAAATACGGCTGCAGATTCAGCCAACTCTCCATTTAGCTCGCCCAAGACGGCTAAGCTGCGTAGGGCGAACGCTGTGTAGTAGAGATCGCTCGAGCCATCGCGTCCTGTGAAGCCTCCGTCCGGTTGCTGTTGGGAGCGCAGCCAGGCCGCGTGTCGGCGACGTGTCTCAGGATGCTCTTCCAGGCCTTCGGCAATCGAGACGACCAATTGCAGAAGGTAGGAGGGGACCACGGTGAATTCGATTCTCTGCCGGAAGCTTACGCTCCGGGCTTTAGGCCGCGTGGGTTTGCAGCTTTTCGATAATCTCGTCCGGCAGCGGC
This sequence comes from Lacipirellulaceae bacterium, assembly GCA_040218535.1. Taxonomy (NCBI): domain Bacteria; kingdom Pseudomonadati; phylum Planctomycetota; class Planctomycetia; order Pirellulales; family Lacipirellulaceae; species Lacipirellulaceae bacterium. Next base: position 161,079 of record JAVJRG010000008.1, read on the forward strand.
ACGGCGGCGATTGGCTCGCCGGGAGTCACTCGGCAGCAAACACACGTTACTGACCCGGTCGCAACTTTTTGGTTTTCGTGCGTAAAGGTGAAATCGTAAGTCACGCTACTCTTGCCAATCTTCACCACGGAAACGGCGATGTCGAGGACATCTTCGCTACGGGCGGGAGATTGATAATCGCAGGTCGCACTCACGCGAGGGAAGCTGAGCTTTTGGCCCTCGTGCTCCATGTGGACGCTAAAGCCTAGGGAGCGAATCATCTCATGCTCTGCCGATTCCATATAATGGAAAAACGAGGCAAAGTGCATGATGCCTGCCATGTCGGTATCGTGAAACTCGACAAGGCGTTGTGTCTTGAAAGGCTCTGCCATGATGGTTGGAGCCCCGGAGAGAATTGAAGAGAGAGAATCGAGAACTCTCTCTGTCTAGAGCGAAGCTAACTGCCTACGTAAGGAAGCAGTGCCATGAAGCGAGCCCGTTTGATTGCCTTCGAAACGGCGTGCTGGCTAGCAGCGTGACAACCCGTCTTACGTCGGCTCACGATTCGGCCGTGACGATTGGTTAGCTTGCCCAGCAAATCGAGATCTTTGTAATCAACGAACATCGGTCGAGGGCGTACACCATCAACACAGACAGGGTCCTTGCGAGCAGCACGAGCGCGTTTTGCCATGGTTTCTTCTTGGGGTATCGAATTAGAAAATCGTTGGTAGCACCGAATTTTAGCCGAAAAAGCCCTCTTCACAAGTCGAAATAAGTGCTTCACAGCCCTTAATCCGGCAGAGAGAGAGTCTCTGCAAGAAAAAGGCCGGTCGACAGCTTTCACTGGCGACCGGCGCGTTTTGCCTCTTCGTTGATTTCAACGCGATTTTTCAAGCTAAGCTACTCGCTCAAATGGAAGCGCCAGCCAAGCCTCGTTGGAATTCTTCTTGGGTAGAAGATTATGCTCGAATTCAACCACCATGCGGGTTAATTGAGCCACTGAATCGGCCTCCATCACGTCAAAAACACGGCGGCGGCGGTTTTCGACCGTTCTGAGGCTCACGTCCAGACGTTTCGCGATCGTGCGGTTCTTCTGGCCATCGAGCATTAACTGCAGCACGGCTCGATCTTGCGGTGAGAGCTTCCGGAGTCGCTCCTCAAGCGAGGCTTGGTGTTGGCTGCGACGCAGTTCTTTTTCACTCTTGCAGATCGCTTCCTGAACAAAAGTCCAGAGGTCGTCATCCGCGTAGGGCTTGTCGAGCACAGAAACTGCGCCGTTTCGTAGCGATTTTACCGTTACGGAAGTCTCCGCGTAGGCTGTGATAATCACCACCGGGAGGTTCAGGCCCCGTTCCATAAGGCGACGATTCAGCTCTAAGCCGTCGATCTTTGGCATCCTCAAGTCGAGGACAACACAGCCGGGACGGTCGTTGGAGACGTTCGCCAGAAAATCTTCGGGAGACTCGTAAGACCGGACTTGGTAGCCAAAGCTGTGGACGAGCTCCGAGACCGCTCGGCATGCTTGGGGGTCGTCGTCGACAACGTAAACAATTGCTTCTTTGCTTATAGTTTTTTCAGACATTTCAGGTACCTCCTCAAACCGATCCGCTATCACGCTGCGTGCGTAACCAGGATCGCTCGCTAGAATGCGAAAAACATCGAAAAAAGGAAGTCGCTTCCATCCGCGACGAGTTCCGGTTCGTCAGCGGGGCGAGTATGAGAATGATAGAAGCGAGAGATGCGGTTAGTATCCGCACTTCCCGAAAAAGAATGGTGGTCAGCCGCAGTAGCCGTCCGTGAATGAGCGTAACTTCATATATTGCAGTGGTTTATAAATTGATCGATTCTCGGCGATAATGACCCCAAAGAGGTGCCGATTGCTACGATCTTCGTGTCAGGCCTACTGCAGGTCGAGAGTGAGTCGTACGAGTTCGGCCACCGAATCGGCTTGCATCTTGTCAAAAACCCGACTGCGGTGGTTTTCGACCGTACGGATGCTGACATCCATTTTGCGGGCGATGACCTTGTTGGCCTCGCCTGCTACTACTCCGTCTAATACACATCGCTCTTTCTCGGTGAGGCTTGCCAGGCGATCACGTAATGCTTGCTTCCTGAGCTCGTCTTGGTAGACCTCCGCGTCAACTTGGAGGCCCCTGCGTGCCGCGTTCCAGAGGGCATCTTCGTCGCACGGTTTCTCTAACAGCGTGAAGGCACCATTGCGGATGGCTTTAACAGTTAGCGGCGTTGTGGCGTGGGCGGTTATCACCACGACGGAGATAGTGATCCCCATTTGTTTGAGGTGTTCCTGAAGCTCGATACCGCTCATGCCAAGCATGCGAACATCAGTCACCAAACAGGCCGGACGGCGACCATCGTAACTTTCGAGAAAAGACTCTGCCGATTCGAAATCTGCAACCTCGGCATCTAGCGTTTCCAGAAGGGCCCTCACGCCACGACGTGCTTGCTCGTCGTCGTCGACAATGTAAATGATTCCTCGAGGATTGCTCACGACAGATTCTCCGCATCGGGTGACGATGGTGATTCTGTTACGTCGATCGTTGCTTGAAGAGTTTGTTCTTGACGATGAAGTGTGTGGTTGCGATAAGGCAGCTCGATCACAAAACAGGCGCCATCCTGATCCTGTGCGTGCTGAACGTAGAGCTTGCCGCGATGCGCCTGGACGATGCTTTTGCAAATACTCAGTCCGATCCCAGTTCCATTGTCCTTCGTGGTGACGAAAGCATCGAAGATCTGCTCCTCTTGATCCTTCGCAATTCCCGGCCCTGTATCTTCAAACTCGATTCGAACAGACTTCCCTTGCAGAAAAGTACGAACTGTCAGTGTCCGCCCAGCGGTGGGAATCTCAGACATTGCCTCGTAAGCGTTGGTAATGAGATTCACAAAAACTTGTTGTAGTTGGATTCGATCTCCCGAAATCTCTGGGAGATCCTCAGCGAGTTGGGTTACTGAGTAAACGTGCGTTCTCCGCGTCTCATAGGCGAGGATGCTGAGCGACTCACGAATGAGTTCATTGACGGAGAGTAACTCTACGTAAATCTCACTTCGTTTCGTAAAATCACGGAGTCGGTGGATAATCTTGCCTGTGCGATTGATCGCCAAGGTAATCTCACGCATACATTCAACAGCTCGCTCTGCGGCATCTTCTCTACCGCTTTCTAGGTGCCGCCGCGCGGCTTCAGCAAAAGCACTGGCCGCATGCAAAGGTTGATTCACTTCGTGAGCGATCCCCGCAACGAGTTCGCCCATGGTCGCGAGTCGAGAGACGTGGGCAATCAGCAGCTCCTTCTGGCGTAGCTCGTCCTCAGCTTCCTTAAGCGCAGTGACATCGCGCCCCACAGAAAGATAGGCTGTCGGCTGACCCTCTTCGTCGAAAAAAGCGCGATCCGTCCATTGAGCCCAGCAAAGTTTACCATCGGGGCGCAAAACACGGTGTTCGTAAGTCACCGAGTTGTTTTGAGGCGTGAGCTGGTGCATCGCGTTCGTGAAATTCTCGACGTCGTCTTTGAAAATCACGGGCATAAAGGGCTGGTTGACGAGCTCTTCAGCGGGCTTCCCTAAGTAGCGAGCATAGGCTTCATTTACAAAAGTGCGACGCAAGTCGGGTGTCCAATGAACAATGAATTCAACTTGGTTTTCGACGACGCTCCGATAACGCTCTTCACTTTCGACGAGTTTCTCATTGATCGCTACCAGTTCGGAAGTGCGTTCGGCAACTCGCTCCTCTAAGTTCTCTTTAAGTTGCTTCAGCTCATTGGTCGTATTGGTAATCTCAGTGATATCGCGGGCAATGCCTTCAAGCGAAGTGAACTCACCGTCTGGGCCGTAAAGCTGTCGCACTTGTAGTTCGAGCAGACGCGTGCCTTTATCGGCATGATCCATTTCGACGACAAGGCGATGGAACTTCTTGCCCGCATAGATGTCTTGACGGACATTTTCAGCCCGTTGGCGACCTTGATACTCTTCTTTGACGAGTTCGCGCCAATTTCGACCAAGGACATCCTCCGGGTTGTAGCCCATGACGTTCTTCACCGAAGGGCTGACGTAAGTGATGACGCCCTGGTTGTCATGGGTGTAAATAAAGTAGTCGCCTCGTATCCCTTCCACCAAACGACGATATCGCCGTTCGCTCTGCCGTAACGAGAGCTCCGCTTGCACGCGGTGCGTATCGTCGTGAGCCATGCGCTCTGTTGCGACATGAACCTCAGCGTCGTCGAAGATCTTTCTTTCTCTTGCGGCAAGATAAAGCTCCTCGCCGTTGCGTTTTCTCGCGACGCAACGGTGCATCGGAATCTCTCCGGGCCAGAGCCGATCAGAGAGATCTTGAATCAGAGCGTGGACGGGATGATTCATGACTAGAAAGTCATTCACATGTCGCCCGATCATTTCTTCGGGCTCGTACCCCAAGATTTCCCGCACACTCGGCGACATGTAGAGAATCACGCCGTCAGGTGTAAGCCGATAAAGAAGGTACTCTCGTTGCCACGCGTTGAACCAAGATGCGTAGTCAAATTCTGTCGCTGTCGGATTGTGCGTTGAGTCGCTTGGCATGGGCAGCGTCAAGGGAACGGGAAAAACGCGAAGTCGTTCACACGTAATTCATTCTAGTCGAACTTTGCTTGCGATGACCAGCAACTACTTATGAGCAAGCTTCCTGTAGAGTTCTAGCGTTTGCTCCGCCATCGTCTGAGCATGAAAGTGTTCTCGAACAGCCGCGTGGCCGGCTTCGCCCAACCGTTGTCTCTGCTGATGATCGGTGAGGAGCTCACGCAGCCTTGCTGCTAGTTCACCGGTATCAAGAGGGGTATGTAGCAAGCCTCCACCGGTACGATCAACAAGCTCAGGGAAAGTTCCATGCGCTGGAACGACCACAGGCGTCCCGTTGGCAAGTGATTCTAAGACCGGTAGTCCTTTGCTCTCAACGTAGACCGTGGGGGTGCTCATAATGTCCAGGGATTGCAGGTACTCGATCTTTTCCTCGCGGGTGAGTTCCCCACGGTAAGTAAATCGCCCCGAGAGGGGACCTTTTGCAATTCGCTTTTCCAACTCCGACAAGTAGCGACGATCGCCCGCCCCTAGGTAGCCTGCGGCGTGGAGTTCGAAAGAAAGAGCTGGTGTCTCGGTTGCTAACTTTTCGCAGGCCTCGACGAGCAGGTGCAGTCCCTTCTCATGACAGATGCGGGCCAAGTATCCGATGCGATAGGTTTGACGCTTGTCGATTAGTTCTTTTGGCGTTGCAGCATGTCCCTCTAGGTCGAGCCCATGTGGAATCACTTCGATCCGCTCCCGCGGCACAGAGAGATACTCCGACATGTAGTCCGCATAATATCCGTTGAGTGCCGTGAACGCGGCAACCTCGGCGGCGCGTTCCCGGAGCAGTTCGCGTGCTTGCTCGTAGTACGGCGGTGTCAGTTCTTCGAGAAAGATATCTTCGCCAGACAGTGCGCAGACAACAGGCGGCCCGCACCGCTCGTTGATCATTCGCGCCAGGCCGAGCATCATTGAGTTTGACAGATGGACCACGTCGGGCTTCACGTCGTCGATAAGCCAATCAACGAGCTTCACAAGCTCCTTGCGCTGATTTCCTTGCTCGCCACGTAGCATGGAAACAGTCATCGGCCCCAGCTTTGCAGGGTCGACGCTCGCACCACGTCCGGCAAGCAAGCGGAGCAGGGCAGGGTGGTCGAGACAACGATCCAACCAACGGGGCGTGTGACGAAAGATCGGAATCTTTTGTTGCAGGTAGGCGTTAATGCCTCCGAAGAAAACCTTCTGCTCACTGACATCCTGTTCGTCCGTGCGAATTGGTGTGTAGATTGGGGCGAGGATAACGTCTTCACCCCGCTTCAACAGAGCCGCTGCTAGGGTGTTGTCGTGTAGACAACTTCCGCAATACATTCCGGCGGCACCAGCGGCGAGATAGGCGATCTTCATGTTTATTCGTGGCGCAGTGCCTCGATCGGATCAAGCTTGGCCGCGCGGACTGCTGGGTACACGCCAAACAGGACGCCCACAAGAACCGAGATTGAGAACGCCACTGGAATCGACCAGCCAACGACGGTCGGTTCGACTTCACGAATAATGTCAGGCAAGCCGTTCATTTGTTCGGGGAACCGATACTCAAGCAGGGTTCGGATCTCTGTGGTAAGCAATGTGCAAAGCAGGCCTCCGCCGATCCCTAGCAAGCCACCTACGACGGAAAGCATCACGCTCTCGGCGAGGAATTGTCGTGTGATGTCGCTCCGCTTGGCACCCAAGGCACGGCGGATACCGATCTCTCTCGTGCGTTCCGTAACAGTGGCGAGCATGATATTCATGATGCCGATGCCTCCGACAATCAAGGAGACAGCAGCAATCATCCCGAGAAAGATCACAAACATCAGCCGTGTGGTTTCCGCCTGCTTGAGTAACTCGAGGGGGACGGTAATCGAAAAGTCCGGCAGCGTGTGGTCGCGCTCGATCGTGTCGCGCACAACGTCGGCAGTCGGTAAGACGGCTTCACGAGTTTCGACTTCAAGATTGAACCGACTCACTTCAACCAAGTCGCGTTGAAATGAACCAGGTTTGGTGACAACGATCATGTCGCCGAGACGTCTCCAAAGCGACTCGATCGGGATGTAAACGTCATTGGAAAAGTCTTCCGTCGCGGTTGATCCGCCCACTGCCGAGGAGGAGTTCCGTTTCTTCATCGTGCCCACAACGATGTAGAACTCCTCGTCGATCATGATGCGTTTGCCGATGGGATTCCCAAAAGGAAAAAGCTGACGGGTGCTCCCCTCTGCCAGCACGCAGTAGTTGCGCTCCGTTCGGCCATCTTCCTCGGAGATAAAGCGCCCTTGGTCGATCTCCATGCGAGAGACCTCGGCATACTCAGGGGTGCAGCCGATGAGCCGCCCCTCAAATTTCCGAGTCAGATAGCGAAATTCTTTGGACAGAATGCGGATCGGTAGAGCGCGTTTCAACGTGGGAATCGTGTCGCGGACCCGCTCATAATCAGCTCGCGTTAAGCCGTAACCCCCGTCCTGAACTTCATCGCTCGAGGGTTTGACGGTGCTGACGATGATGTTTCGTGCGCCGAGTTCGGCGATTTGTTCTTCGGCTTTGCGACCGATTCCGTCGCCGATGGCCAACAGCCAAATGACGCCTGCGATACCAATAAAAATACCAAGCACCGTCAGCCCGGAGCGCAACGGATGCAGCAGCAGGCTCTTGATGCTCAGTCGCAAAGTGCGGAGAAGTCGAATCAAGGGACTGCCTCCGCGTAGGATGCGTTCTGCACATCCGACTGGACAAGCCCGTCGCGCATGGTGATGCTGCGGCGTGTCTGCTCGGCGACTTCAGGCTCGTGAGTCACCATCACAATTGTGCGACCTTGGCTGTTGAGCTCTGACAGCAGTTCCAAAATCTCCTGCGTGGTTGCCGTATCGAGGTTGCCTGTTGGTTCGTCGGCGAGAATGAAGCGGGGATCGTTCACCAAACTGCGAGCGATCGCCACCCGCTGCTGCTGACCGCCTGAAAGTTGCATAGGACGGTGGTCCAGGCGGGTGCCCAAGCCGACCTTCTCCGCCAAGGCAATGCACTTCTCGCGAGATTCTCGACCGAGCTTCCCGCTGTAATACAGCGGCACTTCAATATTCTCAACAACCGTCAGTGCCGGGAGCAGGTTGTACGACTGAAAAATAAACCCGATTCGCGTCGCGCGAATCTCCGCGAGCTCGTCGTCCGACATCCGGGCGACATTGTCTTCTCCTAGCAGGAACGAGCCACCCGTGGGGCGATCAAGACATCCCAGGAGGTTCAGCAGTGTACTCTTTCCCGAACCCGAGGGACCCATAATCGAGATGTAGTCCCCCTCTGGCACATCGAAAGAAACACCACGCAGCGCACGGACCGTCTCGCCACTAAGGTAGTAATCCTTCTTCAGGTCACGAAGGCTAGCGGCGAGAGGTTGCAAAGGCGTGTACTCGAAAAATGGGACGCGGATGAACGCAGATCGGGCGGATTGACGCGGATGTAAACAAGATTGATTCGAGGATTGTCACGGAAGTCGTATCCGACCGATCAAACGTCAAATCGCTTCTTAAGAATTAACCTCTTCGAAGATCAGCGATCATCCGCCAAATCCGCGTTCATCCGCGTGCTATTCTCATTCAGCCACCCTTTGTCTCGGCGTTCGCTTCGACCGTTTCAACGGCGACCTTGGGTAGCATCCCTTGCGGTTCTTTTGTCTCTTTGACTTCTGGAAGCGGCGGAAGATTGACTTCGGCGAGCAGGCTCTTTGGGTTCATCGCTACCGTATCAGATTCCTTCAGGCCTTCGCGGATGACGAAGAACTTATCGTTGGTTGGCCCCACTTCGACTTGCTTGGCGACCCACTTGTTCGCATCGCGTATAAAGCAGAAGAAATCTTTCCCGTGGGAGTAAACACTTTGCACGGGAGCTTGGATAACGTCGTCCTCCTCCAGGCACTTGATCGTTACGGAGGCGGTCATGCCCGAGCGCAGCTTTTCATCGGGTGAATCGATCGTGACGAACGCCTTGTACTCTTTCACATTCGCCTTGCGCCAGCTTGAAGGTTCCGCATAGCGATTCACGCTCTCAACTTCTCCGGTGAACGTGCGATCTCCCAGACCGACAGGGCTGATTTTCGCAGGCATCCCCGGCTTGACGAATTGAATGAGCGACTCGTTCACGGTCAGTTCGACGCGCATCGAGGAGGGGTCGGGCAGCTTGATGATGGTTTGCCGTTCGCGAATAACGGCACCCTCTTCAACGACAAATTCTTCGCCGCCAAAGCGATTTCGATTATGAGCGTAAGTCACGACGCCGTCCTCGGGGGCGACGATCATGCACTTGGCGATCTGATCTTCGATCTCTTTCAGTTTCGCCAATTCCAGCTCGTGACTCTTCTTGTCAGACTCCCACTTGGTCTTGGCAATGATGATGTCGCTTTCCAACTGCTTGAGCATCTTTGCTTTGGTAAAGTCTTCCAGCACGCGAAGCTTGGTCTTGGCGGCTTCTAATTCCTTGCTCGACTTCTCAACGGCGAAACGGTCCGCTTCCAGTTGCAAGTCATTCACATAGCCTTTAGCGGCCAGTTTCTTGCTATACTCGAAATACTCCTTCGCTCGGTTAAGGTTCTCCTCGGCGACGAAGATCTCGCTTTCGATCGTTTGTTTCTCTTGGACAAACGTGCCCTCGAGGTATTCCGTCTTGGCAATGACTGCTGTTTCGTAAGTATTCTTGGCCTCGACAACCACTGAAAGGTTTGTGTTGGCTGTGATCTGCCGTGAGGTACGCTCCGTATCTAAAGCAGAAGAGTCGAGCTCGACGAGGAAGTCGCCTTTCTTGACTTTCGTCCCCTCTTCAACGATCCGTAGGATCGCCAAACCGGGCGTATTTTGAGTCTTCACGGCAGAACGAACTTCGACAACGCCAGCAGATTCAATCTCGCCACGCTCAGTGACCGTCAGCTTGAAGTCATCTCGTTTGACCTGGAACGTCACCGCGACCGTGTCCTCGCTGGTGTCAGACCGATTCTGCCACCAGTAGTAGCCACCACCGCCAGCAGCAGCGAGCAATAGCAAAGCAACCAAGATGCCTGTCAGGCTGCTGCCGTGCCGTCGAACTCTTTGGCGTGGTTGTCGAAGAAAGCTCATAGAACCGATCGTGTCGAGAAAGTCTGCGGTTGCGTATTTCGATTATACGCTAATCGCTTAGGCGATGTATTCCCTGCGTTCCTTTTCCCAGCTATTCCACCGGAGGCAAGCGGTACAGCTCAACCGCTCGAACCGGTTCCCAATAACCCACTGGCTGGACCCAACTGGCCCCGTCGATTGACCCGTCGAGCGATCCCTCGAGTGCTTCAGGCTGATCGAGCTCGGGACCCGCAGGCGGTTTGGGCAACGGTTCTGCAGGTGGGGCGATGCTTTCGGGAAGTTCCAACGGATCGACCAGTTCGCCATCGAAGGACGTTTCCGGTGGTTCCGCGGGTAGGCAGAGGTCAGCAAGCAACGCCTTGTAGGGAATCTCCTGTTCGATTCGCAGGCCGGCCGGATCGAGTTCCATGAGGCCAAGATCGTGTTCCAAATTCAATCGTTGAACTTCGTAGTTGACCCAGACACTCAGGAAGTCGTTCTGGACGTTCAATAGATCAGAGAGAGATTGCACAAGGTCGCGGGCGGTTGTCGCTCCGAACTGTTCTTCGACTTCCGGCTTAGGAGGCTGGGAGAGTCGCAGTTGGGTGAGATCGACCTGCGAGATAGCAACCAGCACAGCCGCTCGACGGAGTTCGAAGTTGACTTCGTTGAGGCGAAGTTGGCGAAGCGTATTTCGTAGTCCCAGTGAAACCCCGTCGCGGAATTGATAGTAGTTGCGGCGTGCTTGTTGGTACTCAATCAGCGCTTGTCGATAAATGTTTCGCTCAGCGATACGAGTAATCGGCGGATCGAATTGTAGGCCGACTTGTAATCGCCCACGTGTATCACGCAACCGGAAAGGGTTATCACCGACGTTGCCGATGTCGCCATTGAACACCAGGCCAAAGTCGCTCTTGAGATCGTTGGCATTGAAGTAGATCAGCCGCCAGGAATCGACTAGTTGGGCACGTGCATTGGCCCAATCGCGACGATAGGCACTGGCGATTTGCAACGCCTGCGCTGAAGTCAACTCGGTTGGCTCAATTGAGACAGACTCGAGTCGGGTTGCCGCTTGGACCAACGACAATTCAAGCAGCGTGCTGGAGAGTTTGGTGAATCCTTCCACCATTCGGTTCAACTGTTCGGAGTTGTCCGTTTCCTTGCCAGCAATCTCTGCGAGTTCTGTCCAAAGCGACTCCAGTCTCCGCTGGAGCAGAAGATACTCCGCCTGTCGCTTTTGCGCCCGGGCTTCTAGCTGGCTGACCTCGAACAGCGCCGGGTCAATGTTCGCCTCTCTCGCCTCGTCTCGCTGAGAAAGACTTTCCAGCGACTCTTTTCTTGCAGGTAGTTCCTTCTCAAACGTGAGGAAGTCTTCCTCGACCGCTGCTAGTTGCTGCTCAACGAGTCCTCGCAGTCGGACAAGCTCGATTGACCAATCCATGTCTTCGAGAATCGGCCCAGCGTTTTCGTCAGCTTCGGCTAACTCGGCTCGAAGCCCGCGCAGCTCGTCGAGCAATTCGCTGACTTCGGACTGAACCTTGTCAAGTTCTGGATCGACCAGTTGGAAGCGGTCGAGCAATGGATCCTGCACTCTCAGCGGCAAGTCAGGTGGTAGGCCGAGTGAAAACTTAAATCCATCAAGTGACGCCTGATAGAAGGTTTCTGCCGTCAGCAGTTGGCTCTGTGCATTGAAGAGTGCTTGTTGTGCGAGTTCCACTTGGAAACGATCGATGCGGCCAGCATCATACGAGGCTTGTAATTGCTCGTAACTCTCACGCAATGCAGCGACGTTCGCTCTCTGATTGCGAATCTGTTGAGCACTCTGCAAAAGTCCCAGGAATCCACCCGCGCCTTGCGCACCCGCACCGCCTGTGAAACCGCCTCCGGCACCACCGCCGCCCCCGCCGAAATTGTTGAATCCAAAGTTTCCGACGTTTCCGAAACCACCACCGCCGACACCGGTAAACCCTTCCAGGCCGCTGCCGCCAAAGAAGCCGCCGCGTCGCGAGGCACCTTGACCTGGATCGCGTCCGGTGAGGATGTTCAAGTAGAAACCACGCCGGAAGCGTTCCATGCTACGCACGTTTGCCAACAGTGCACGCTCGGAGATTGTCAACGTCTCTAGAACGCGGGCACGTCCCGCTCCACGGAGCAGTGGTTGGACGAGTGAAAAGTTGAGCAAGGTGTTGCTGGAGTAATCATCAGGACCGGCGAACTGCCAGACGAGTGAGTTCGCCAACCCGACGACCAATTGCCCGCCAGTCGCTGTGAGACGCTGCGCGCGAAACTGATTGCCCGGTCGGGATGGGGCTACAACGAGCTGGCTTGAAGAGTCGCCCGTCCCGCTTCGGTCTCGCCCGTCAGCCGTAAACAACACCTCTGAGCCGCCAAAGAATTGCGTGTCGAATCGGAATCGCTCGAAGGAGACGTCGAGCGCTGAGAGATACAACTCCTCGAGCTCGCGCTGATATCGTGTCGAGTGCAGCAACGCCGTGCTAACTGCATCGCGCGAGTCGAGCGTCAGAAAGCCTTCTTCATCCTGCGGAACGAAGGTCAACCACTCTGGATTCTCAACGAAGGGGGTCTCCGGCAAGCAACGCCAACATTTCGAGCCTTTTTTGCAATCCACACAGTCCATGTAGCGGTGCGAAAACGGATCGTCAGGCGGCATTGGCTCGCAATCAGGATCGAACGGGTCGAACATTCGCGAACGTGGATCGATCGTGATGTGGAAGTCTTCGGGCAGCGAGCCGAGCGTATTGGCTTTTTGGGCGGTCAAACATTCAGCCTCAGCGTCGGCTTGCTGCCGATACTTGGGCAGTGCCCCGCACTTGAAGCAAGCGCAGCCCGAGGAAAGTAGGGCGAGAAGCAAAAGGATCGAGGAGCTACGCATCAGGCGGCTCCTTTCATCCAGGTAATTCCCCCGGTCGTGAGGCTGGTCAAGAGTGTCACGCCGCCGATGGCCAGTTGCCAAGTCTGTCGCCGCCGATCTTGTCGATCTTTGCTACAAGCGATCAACCGTCGCTTTCGCATGGCTTCAACGGAGGCACTGACTTGAGCTGTGGAGACGCCGAGTGCTTCTGCGAGTGACTTCTGGTCGACTTTTTTCCCGGAGCGCAAGTGCCACAACAGGCGGAACTCGACTTCGGAGATTTCTCTTGAGCCGATCAGTTGTTTCAGTCTTCGCGTCGCCTCGCGGCCCGTCGCGATTTGGTCGCAGAGAGAGTCGATTTCTTCGACGCTGATGCATATCGGCTGCGGTGATTTTGAATCGTTCATCTTTGAACGATTCGGCAACGCAGCAGCTCAGCCTTGAAAGATTCGGAGACGGATGATTCAGAACTGAACGATTCAGCAGTGCTAGCACAGTAACACCACGCTCCGCGTGGTTGGAATTGCCAGTGGACGACAAATGAAAGTTGACAGTTTGCTGGCGAGTCACCGTCAAAGCATCATCTAGGGACTAGCGAGGGGCTAACCACGGGGACCGTGGTTTTACTGTAGTTGCACGCGACACAGCCGCTGGTGATTCGTCATATACAGTCGCTTGCCGTTTTCGCCGAACGCACAGTTGGCGACCTTCCCCCCGGGCCGGATTGTGCCCAGGTGCTTGCCCTCAGGACTAATAATCAAGACTCCGCCTGGTCCTGTAGCGAAGAGATTACCCGCGGGATCGACTTTCATTCCGTCGGGCATCCCAGGTCGGTCCTTTGCAAGCTCACTGGCGTCGAAGAAAACGCGTCCCTTGCCGATTGTGCCGTCTTCTTGGATCGGATAAGCGATGATTACCGGCTTTCGTGGGTCGGATTGAGCCACGTACAACGTCTTCTCATCCGGTGAGAGCGCGATGCCGTTGGGGGCGTGCAATTCCTTTGTCAGTAGCGTGACTTTGCCGTCCGTACCCAGTCGATAAACGCCTTGAAAGTCGAGTTCCTTCCGAGGGTCGTCCCACTTGCCATGCAGACCGTAGGGTGGGTCTGTGAAATAGATGGCACCGCTGGAATGAACCGCCAGGTCGTTAGGGCTGTTGAAGCGTTTACCCTCATAGTTATCGATAAGAGTTTTGTACGCGGGCTTTGCTTCGCTGATCGGAACGTCGAGCAACGCCAAGCGACGATCACCATGCTGGCAAAGCAGTAGCCCTCCCTCTCCGTCCAGTGAGAGGCCATTCGAGCCAGACTCTGGGCTGTTGGTCGCTTCGCCCGTGAAACCCGAGGGCTTCAGGAAGTCGGACAGTCCCTTCTGTTCATCCCACCGGTGGACTACGTTATTCGGCACATCAGAGAAGAGCAAAAAACCATCGCTGATCGCGTCCTTTTGAGGAATCCAAACGGGTCCCTCGCTCCAAGTGAAGCCTTCAGCAAGGACTTCGATCTTCGCGTCAGGCGGCACGAGCGCGTCCATGGCCGAGTCAAGCCGTTCAATCTCCCCGGTGGCCTTATATTCCTTTGCGAAAGTCGTAGAGCAAAAGAAAGCCAGAACGTTGACCAAGACGAGAGACAAAAATCGAAAGTTTTTCACGAGAGATTCCTGGGTTAGGACACGGATTGCACGGTGAGACGGATCAAAATAAATCCGTGTTCGAATACAAACGTTACCACTCAACCAAGCTCAATCATCGCCTTCAGCACGCCCGTTTCTGGTTTGGTAAGCGAATCGAACTCGTCCACGACGCGCTCAAAGGGTGTCCGATGCGTAATCCACGGGTCGGTGTCGATCGTTCCTTCTTCGATCAGACTGATGATACGCGTAAAGTCTTGCGGCAACGCGTTGCGTGTTCCTTTGAGGGTCATCTCCGGGCGATGCAAGGCAGGGTGGGGGAACGTGATGTCTTCCGTCGTCACCCCTAGATACACCAGGGTGCCGCTTTGGGCGACGTAGCCTAGAGCACCGGCCATTGAGTGTTTGTTGCCCGTCGCGTCACAAACCAGAGCGTACTTATCGCCGCCAGTGATCGCTTGCATCTGCTCGACTTCGCTGCCATCCGCTTTGAAAACAATCGTGTGAGCCACGTCGTAAGTCTTCTTGCAGAATTCCAAGCGCGACTCGACCATGTCCATGATCGTGACAATGGCACCAGTGAGCCGGGTGAACTCGAGCATCGCCAGCCCAATCGGCCCGGCACCAATGATCAGCACGTGTTCGTCCTGCTCCGGCTGGCCACGCTCCGCCGCATGGCAGCCGATGGCTAGCGTTTCAACGAGTGCGAGTTGCTCGTAAGAGAGCTTGTCCGATTTGTGAAGTTTCTCGGCCTTCAGCTTGAAGCGTTCGCATAGCCCGCCATCGAACATGACGCCAAGCACTTGCATGTTCGCACAACAGTTGCCACGGCCCTTACGGCAAGCGTAACAATTGCCGCAGTTCATGTAGGGTTCCACGCTGCATCGATCACCTACCTTCACGTTGGTTACGCCTTCGCCGACAGCCAGCACTTCAACGCCAAGTTCGTGGCCGGGGGTGCGTGGGAAATCAAAGAAGGGGAACTTCCCCAAATAAGCGCTCGTATCCGTACCGCAGACACCCATCCGATGCGTGGCCACCAACGCCTCTCCAGGACCTGGTTGGCCTGGGTCTTCAACGTCAACTTCGGCAAGTTTCTTCGGTCCTTGGAACTGAACGGCTTTCATGGGATATAGTCTGCTGATAGGTTGTGAAAAACTTAAAGCGGCTAGATTATGTTGGTAATAAATTGACTGCAAGTCGATGCTGAGTTTTCTTCTCTAGTTATAATTCGTTTTGTCTATCGTATTGGAAACAAATTGTACCAGTACAATTACCGTGTTTTAGAGGGCTGTTATGAGTATTGAGGGAAATCAGTCACAAGAGGGCTGGTATATCCTGCAGATTACTGGAGGTCCGTACACAGACTCACAACTGAAACAGCTGATGAGCGAAGCAGAAATCGAGCAGAACACACTCCTGACACATACATCTAAAACTAAGAATCGTATCATAGAAGCCAAGCAGATACGCGAATTGCGAGAGTTAGCGAAAAGTAAAGCACACATCGCACCTACTCCCGGAGTTGAAGTTTGCGAATTCAAGGGAGAAATACTAGGCATGACAACTCTTGAAGACTACACCCTGCGTCATCATAGAACACTCACCGAACACAACGAGCCAACTCCACAACGAACCGATCTCATGTGTCCTTCGGCAGTTGAATCCGTGTTCGCTGAGACTTGGTATAAAGAGGCTGGTATCGTCCACGCCCGCATAGCCTTTCCCTTTGAGTCAATTCAATCTGCCTACGATGAAAGTCGTTGGTTTGCTGTTGCAGGTAAAATTGAAACGGTCGCCGGCGCGCAACTGAAAGATTTGATACATGGTTTTATTGATGGAGTGCTATTCAAGGTGTTTGGCTACTTCGATTCGGCAGAGTTTTCATCTGTGAAGAGAGCGTTTCTCACTAAGTATGGTGAACCGACTGAATCTTCCATGATGGCCCATCAAAAATCGTATGGAGCCGTATTCAACGGTGAGAGAATCGTTTGGAATTTTGGTGATTGCACAGTGTTGCTCAATCAGTTTTCTTATGATTTAGATACTGCCGACTTTCATATACTTCACGATGCACTGACCAACGAATTCGCATCTAGGGATCCGGGGCCTCAAGTTGATGATTTCTAGAAATCTACGATGAAATGATTGCGCCTTTTGGATGTCTCATTCTGATTCGCCCTGCCAAGTAAAATAAAATCCTGCATCACAAAAGAATGAATATGAATTTCTAAATCAGCAAGGAATCTAATGGCAACCACAGAAACAGTCACGCAAGAAACTACTGTCCTGGGACTCACCCCTTCCTTCGGATTTGGCGACCGGATTGGGCTCGCCACGCCCGGTCATGTCGCGGCGATGCGTGCAGCGGGCGGAAGCATCGCCCCGATGTTTGCTCAGCAGTCGATTCGCGAAATGGCCCGCACCAACCGCACGCCAGAGGGCGTCATGAGCGACGCTCTCCAAGCCGCGGCGTCGGCAGGCTGGGACAAGCCTCAAGGCTCGGACGCAGACCATTTGAAAACGCCCGAAGATGTCGATCGCACAGCAGCCGTTGGCTTCAAGTTTTTCACGATCGACCCTTCCGACCACGTGGATCAGCAGGCGGACGACTACGACGCGCAGGCAGTCAAGGAAAAGTTTGCTGCAATTGCTGACAGCGTCACGTGGCTCGGCGGATACGAAGGCAAGGAAGTGACGCTCCCTTCGGGGACAAAACTCACCTTTGATCAGCAATCGCTGCAACGTGCCGGCGTGAAGTACGGTAAGGCTCTTGAGGAAGCGATCAAGCTGGCGGACTACATCAAGAGCGTCCAGGAAGCTGCTGGTCGAGACTACGAGATCGAACTGAGCGTCGACGAAACGGAGCAGCCAACAACGCTTGTCGAGCATTGGATCATCGCCGAACAATGTCTCACCCGCGGCGTGAAGCTCGTTTCCCTTGCGCCGCGATTTATCGGTGAGATGGAGAAGGGTGTCGACTACATCGGCGATGTCGAGGCTCTCGAAGCCTCCATGAACGACCATGCCGCGGTTGCCGCCGAGCTGGGTCCCTACAAGCTGAGCCTGCATTCAGGCAGCGATAAAGTTTCGATGTATCCGTCGCTTGCTCGTGCGACGAAGGGGCAGTTCCACGTGAAGACTGCCGGAACCTCTTACTTGGAGGCACTTCGAGTCGTCGCGTTGTGCGACAAGCCGCTGTTTCGAGAAATGTGCGAGTTTGCCCGCGGTCGATACGAAACTGACCGGGCGACCTACCACGTTCACGCGACGTTGGAGAATGTGCCGGCACCGGCTGACTTAAGCGATGACCAGCTGCTCAAGGAATACCTCGAACGCTGGGAAGATGTTCCTGCAGGCAAAGGTTTCACCAATGCGGGACGACAGATTTTGCACTGCACTTTCGGTTCGACGCTGACTGACGAGCGTTTCGGCCCCGCCCTGCGTGAATGCCTCGAAGCCAATCAACAGGTTTATAACGACGTGCTTGAAGAACACTTCGTGAAACACCTCGAAGCGTTGCAGGTTTAGATACTTGGTGTGCCACTGCTGGCTTGCCCAGCAGTGGCACCTGTCCACTAACCGACTTATCTCAGAACCATCATGCTCGACACCGGCATCCTCAACCCGCACGTTAATCATCTCCTCAGCCGCGTTCGGCATACCAATACGTTGGTGATTGCTGACCGCGGATTTCCTTTCTGGCCGCAGATTGAGACGGTCGACATCTCACTCGTCGACGATGTTCCGTCGGTCTTGCAGGTACTCAATGCTATTCGCAAGAACTTCGTCTTTGGTAAGGCATGGATGGCTCAAGAGTTCCTCGATAATAACGACGAGGCGACGACTGACGCCTTTGCGAAAGCACTCGATGGCATTCCGCTTGCTCATGAGCAGCACGACACGTTCAAGTTGCGGGTGCAAAGTGCCATCGGCCTCATTCGAACTGGTGATACCGTGCAATACGCCAACATGGTTTTGGAGTCCGCTTGATGGCTGACTCGGAAGCCAACAGCGTCAGGATCATTGATTCGCACCACCACTTCTGGCACTACACGCTGGAAGACTACGGCTGGATGGACGACTCGATGGTGGCGATCCGCCGCGACTTTCTGCCAACGGATCTCCAGACAGAAATCAGCAACGCGGGGGTCGAAGGAGTCGTCTCCGTCCAAGCACGGCAGAGCCTTGAAGAAACCCGTATGCTCTGCGATTTCGCCGGGCAGCACGACTTCATCAAAGGAGTTGTTGGTTGGGTGCCGCTTCTGACCGACGAGCTTCCCGCGGCACTGGAGGAGTTTTCCAGCGAGACGAAACTCAAAGCCGTGCGTCATGTCGTTCAGGATGAGCCCGATGACTTCCTTCTGCGAGACGATTTCAACGAAGGCGTAGCCCTGCTTGCTGCCAACGGTCTTGTCTACGACGTGTTGATCTTCGAACGTCAACTGCCCGCAGCGATTGAGTTCGTCGACAAGCATACCGATCAATCGTTCGTCCTCGATCACATTGCCAAGCCGAAGATTGGAGCAGACGAACTCGAACCCTGGCGCACAAACCTCCTCAAACTGGCCGAGCGAGAGAACATCGTTTGCAAGCTCTCTGGCATGGTCACCGAGGCGGACTATCAGTCTTGGACGCCTCAGCAGTTGCAGCCTTACTTGGAGACGGTTTTGGAAGCGTTCGGCCCAAAGCGACTTATGTTCGGTACTGACTGGCCGGTTTGCACACTTGCTTGTGAGTACCAAGAATGGGTTCGCATCATCCGAGAATTCGCCGCTCCCCTTACTGAAACGGAACGTCATGCGTTGTTCTTCGAAACGGCAAACCAAGCTTACCACTTGCAGCTCGATTGAAAACGTTCAATCAAGATTCGTCACTAGCCCGCGACCTATGCGTCGCGCGGTGCGTCTGGCGACGGTAGCTACGTACTTGCTAGTAGTCGTCGCAGGCTCGAACGTGATTTCTGCAAAGGAGAATTACACCATCGAGTGGAAGCCACTCTTCAACGGCAAGAACCTCGACGGTTGGGACACATGGCTCCGCGCTCCACAGGAAGAAGGCGCAGAAAAGGGCGAGCCGCTGGGGCTGAACAACGATCCGCGGAAAGTCTTTACCGTAGTCGATGGGAAGCTTCGAGTTTCAGGAGAAGTTTTCGGTTGTATCTCCTCCAAAGAGGAATACGCAGACTACGAAATCCGTTGGAAGTACCGTTGGGGCGAGAAGAAATGGCCACCTCGGCTCAATCAATTGCGAGACAGTGGCTTCCTTTATCATTGCTACGGCAAGCACGGTGCTTTCTGGAATGCTTGGAAGGCCTGCGTCGAGTATCAGGTGCAAGAAGGTGATTCAGGAGACTACTACTTTCTTGCTGGTCCTCGAGGAGAAGTCCGCGTGGCGGATCCCAAGAAGGAAGGCTACGGCAAAGATTACTCCGCGACGGGTGAGCTAACGACGCAGAGCCAGCGTATTGTCCACAGCGGCAGTCGCCGTCATCGCCACGGCGAGTGGGTGGACTGTCACGCCATCATTCGAGGTGACACGTCCGTTCATATTGTTGAGGGCATCGTTGTCAACCGGGCCGAAAAGTTACAGGGGAGGGTGGATGGCAAATACGTGCAGCTCAAGAAGGGGCACCTGCAGTTCCAATCTGAAGCAGCCGAGATTTTCTACAAAGACATTGAGTTGCGTGATCTCCCGCAGGGCGGATCGGGAGAGCACTCGTTAGAAACGCTTACCGTTTCGAGTAAGGGGCTAACGATCACCGTGCAAAACGGGGTCCAGCATCAGGCCTACCTTCCCGCGATTGAGTTAATCGGGAAGCACAGCAAGCACTTCGAGCTGGCGGACTCCCCCTTGCCCGTTCGACTTGGTCCTGGCGAGGTGTTGCTCTTGGAGCTGAGGGCTGCTGAGGGGTTTGAGATTGGGGATGACCTCGACCTGAAGTGCCGTCTGGAGAGCCTCAACGGGCCTGTCGAGAGCTCAATTCTCGACATTTCTGAGGGTCTGTAGGCCCGAAATCCTGTGCTATATTTGAGCTTAAGTCTCGCTGCCCCGGCTCGTAGGGTTGAGTCTCGGCATCTTTCGAGGCGAGGACCCAATGAGCACGACCAACCTTCAACAAACGCAGTTAGAAGATACCAAAGCGGGGATTCCCAGTCTTGGGATGTGCCTGCTGCTGGTTGTCGTCTACCTGCTTCTTGCTGAATTCGGCCACGCGCTTTCCTTTGAGAGTAAAGTGGCAACGTTCTGGCCGCCCAGCGGCTTGAGCCTCGCGGCTTTACTGCTCTCGTCGAAGCGAGGATGGCCTCGTTTGATCGTTGCTATTCTTACCGCCAATCTAATTTCCGATATTGGCTTCCATGAAAAGACTCTGCCGCAATCGCTCGGCTTCGCAATCGCTAATCTAGCCGAAGCTTTGCTAGGAGCTTTTCTGTTTAAGATTTGGTATCCGAAGCGAACCACCCTGGCTTCCTTTGGTGAGGTGGCGGCCTTCGTTCTCCTGTGTTGCACATTGGCTACGGAGATCGGCGCTACGATCGGAGCGGGGGTTCTTTATTACGCTTTCGATCTCGATTACTGGGAGAGCTGGCGAGTTTGGTGGAGTGGCGATGCGATCGGGATGTTGGTCTTTGCTCCACTGTTCTTGTTATTACTGTCGAAAACCGCTCAGAGACCCAAGGATTGGCAAGAGTACGCGTTGCTGATCTCGCTGGTCGTACTTATTGGCGGAGTCACGCAGTTGGTTGTCGGTCAGCAGGACAAACCGATCGCAACCCTGATCGTACCTCTGCTGATCGTCGTCGCGTTGCGTTTCAAGATGTTTGGAGCGGCGCTGGGTGTGGCGGCGATGACGATCGTCGCCGTCTGGGATACCTCACAGGGAAGCGGGCTCTTTGCCAGCCTAGGTGAACTTGGTAACCAAGCCTTTGCGCTGCAAATTTATGTGGCGACGATGGCCATCTCTGCTCTGACGCTTGCCGCTGCTGCTTCGGAACGTGACCAACAAGCGAAGCTACTACAAGAGCAGCGAGAAGAGATGACAAAGATTATCGACACCTTGCCCGCCTACATTTGGTTCAAGGACACGAATAATCGGATGCTCAAGGTCAACCAGGCCGCAGCAGAAGCCACGGGCTTGCCGCGAGAAGAAATCGAAGGAAAAACGGCGAATGAGATCTATCCCAACCAAGCCGACAGTTATTACGACGGAGACCGCCAAGTGATGGCCTCCGGGCAATCCCTCACGGGACTGATCGAGGAACTTCCCGCGAAGGATGGCCGCCGTTGGATGAGCATCGACAAGCACCCCGTAAAAGCTGCGGATGACAAGGTCGAAGGCATTATCGTTGTTGCCACGGATATCACCGAGCGTCGCAAGGCGGAGCGTCAACTACGTCTGAATCAATTCACCACCGATCAATCCCCCAATGCCATTTACTGGGTCCGCAGCGATGGCCGTTTTGTGTACGTCAACGAAGCAGCTTGTCGGATGCTCGGCTACAGTCGCGAGGAGCTGCTGGAGCGCCGCGTCAGCGACATTGCTCCCGAGTACCCCGCGGAGACTTGGAACGACTACTGGAACATGATCAAGGGGAAAGGGTACCACGAGATTGAAACCCAACACCAAGGTTCCGATGGAGTTCGTCATGCCGTTTCGATTCAAATTCACTTCGTCGACAACGAAGAGGAACCACTGCTCGTTGCCACTTCTCGCGATATTTCTGAGCGAAAACGACAGGAACAGGAACTTGCACGCATTCGCGAGCAACTTCAACTTGCGATGACCGGCGGAAACGTAGGACTGTGGGACTGGGATATCGTTGGTGAAGACGTTTACTACTCGCCTGAGTTCCACGATCAGCTTGGTGAGCCACGCGAAACCCTCTCGGGCCTCGAAGACTGGAGGTCGCGCCTTCATCCAGACGATCTTGAGCAGGCGCTGAAACGCGTCGAAGAGCAGTTCGAGGGGCGGTATGGAGATTCCGAATACGAACAGACCTTCCGCATGCGTCATGCTGATGGAAACTACCGCTGGATCCGCTCGCTGGGGCAGTTATTGCGCGATTTGCAGGGGAATCCCCTACGAATGATCGGGGTACACGTCGATGTGACGGAGAATCATGAGCTATTGGAGAGAGTGCGAAGCGCCTATCGCGAACTCGACAGCTTTACGTACATAGCCTCTCACGACCTGAAGGCCCCCTTGAGAGCTATCGATAACTTATCAAGCTGGATCGCCGCTGATCTCGAAGATCAACTTCCAGAGAAGTCCGCTGAGCATCTCTCGATTCTCAGGCAACGGACCCGACGCATGGAACTGTTGCTGAATGATTTACTTGAGTATTCGCGTGTGGGTCGCAGTAAGTTCCATGCGGAGGAAGTGGACACGGACCAACTTGTAAAAGACGCTTTCGAGTTGGTGGCACCCGCAGAAGGTTTTCGGCTGACCACCAGTGAGCTACCCGTTTTCGACACGGTTCGGCCTCCGCTCGAACTTTGCTTGCGAAATCTGATCGACAATGCGATCAAACACCACGATCGGGGGGAAGGTAATATTACCGTCGGATGCGAGGTGCAAACACACTATTATCGATTCTCGGTATCAGACGATGGGGCTGGAATCCCCGAGGAGTTTCATGACCGGATATTTGGTATGTTTCAGTCACTCAAGCCAAGGGACGAAGTCGAAGGTAGTGGTATAGGTTTAACAATGCTCAAGAAAACTGTAGAACACTATGGTGGAGAATTGAGTTTGAAGTCGAAGCCGGGGGCGGGTAGTACGTTCTCATTCACTTGGCCGAAGACACTTCGAACCGCAAGTAAAGTGACTTCAGAGGAAGCCTACTTGCCTGGATAAGTACCATGAAAGATCCGAAGGTATTGCTTGTCGAAGACGATCGCGTTGACGCAGAGGCCGTCAAACGCGCCTTCGAAAAGCAAAGGATCTCGAACACACTGATCATGGCGAACGACGGCATTGAGGCTTTGGAGATTCTTCGCGGAGAGCAGTCAGAACCGCTTCAGCGACCTTTCATCATTCTTCTCGACCTCAACATGCCTCGGATGAATGGGCTTGAGTTTCTCAAGCAACTCCGCGCTGACGAAATGCTTCGTGATACGATTGTCTTTGTCCTGACAACCTCTGACGATCCTCGAGACAAAGTAGCCGCTTACGAGAACCAAGTGGCTGGCTACATGGTCAAGTCACGCGTTGGGGAGGATTTCCTCAAGCTTACCGAACTGCTAAGTCAATTCTGGCGAATCGTCGAAATGCCACCGGCGCCACATTAGTGTGCTGAAAGCCGATCAAAGGATTTTCTCAACGCGGACTTGGCGTTCGACCATCAAGTTTCCTCGCTTTACTGCGGTTTGGCTCAGTCTTGCAACTGTTTCGTCAAGCGACGATTCGCTGCAAACCAGCGCTACCGAGCGAAATCCTCCCAGCCACCAACGGTCGTCGCTCACGTGAACATGGTCTCCCGGCTGAATGGACAACTCTCGCATGGTCTCCGCGGGAAGTTGCAAGGTGGGTTCGGTTCCGGGAACGATTTCCATAGGTAGAACTTGCGAGCGACCAATCTTTTCGTAGTTCGGCTCACCGTTCTTGAATCGGCGAATCGCCTCTCCTAGCGATTGCATGACCAGTCCAATACGGGGCGTGGTCTCGCGAGCGGAGGAAAGCGTGATGGCAATTGCCGGTACGAGTGTGGCGACTAAGCCAAACAGTGCACGAATGTAGCTGTAGCCGTTGTCGCCGGGGACCCCGTGGGAAAAGGGCCGAACCAGCATCGGAAAGAAGTGAGAAAGGACGAGTGCGACGAAACCGATAATCACTGACCAAAAAGCAGCACGACTGGTCATCCGTGGCCACAAACATCCGAGGACGATCGCCACAACCAACGGCGGGGCCACGGTGCTCGTGAAAGCCGACAACGCCTGGTAGATCGAGTCGAACCGTGTGAACAAAGGCAACAAAGCTACACCTAAAGCGGCAGAACCAATCGCAACGTATTTTGCCACTTTCAAATACTCATCATCGGGACGATTTGGACGCAGCGTCCGCCACACATCATTGACCGCAACGGCTGAAACGGCCGTGATCAATGTGTCGAGCGTACTCATCAACGCCGCCACGACTGTGGCGACGACCAAGCCGAACAGCCCGGGCACCCGGCAAACGCGCCGCGTTACACGGACGAAAATGTTCTCTGAGAGTTGCTTCTCCGCGGTGGTCACTTCGCCGTTCTCTTCCGGAACGTCTTCGAAGCCTTCGTTCTCTGCGGTCATCTGTCCTGATTCGACCAGCGAGCGACCGATCCAGCCCGCGTTGCTTACCGCTACAGCAGCCAATGGCATCATGACGATGACTACCACGAGCATCGCCTTGCGGCCATCACGGACTGAGCGTGCGGACAGGAAACGCATGAGGATTCCCTGGTTGATGAAGTAAAACGCGAACGTACCGACGATCGCGTCGTTCCAAAAATCGCCCACGAAATTCAAGTCAGCCGAATCATTGAAGTTGGCGAACGGCAATCGGTGTGACTCGGGGAGATTCTCCCAGAAAGGTGTCCAGCCTCCTAATTCCCACAGACCGAGCGCGAAAATCCCTAGTCCTACAGCCAGCAAGAGAAAACCTTGCAGGAGGTCGGTCATTAGGACGGAGGTCTGCCCGCCAGCGTGAAGATACAGCCCCGAGACGACTGCCATCAACGCTGCGGTCATCACCACGTTCCAGCCAAACAGTCCGTAGAAGAATTGGCCAATCGTATAGAGGTTAATCGCAACGTAACCCTCCAGGTAGAGCAGCATCAAGATCATCACGAGTAGCCGCGTTCGTCGATCAAAGCGACGCTCGAAATACTCGGGGATCGAAGCGATCCGGTTGTAGTAGACGATTGGCAGCCAACCCAGGAGAAACAAGGGAAGCACAAACCACTCGTTGGTGTAGGGCAACACCGCACACGTGCCGAAGCGGTAGCCTGTTTCCGCATACTGGACGAAGCTGTAGGAGCCGACGAGCGTGGCGATGCAGCTTACTGCGATCAGCCACCAACTAAATCGCCGCCCAGCGAAAAAGAAATCGTCGGTCGTGTTCGTGAACTTCCCGAACCACATCCCGACCGCGACGATGGCCACGAAATAAGCCACTAGCACGATCCAGTCCCCGGCAGACATTGTGACGCCAGCGGCGAGTAGAAAGGAATCACGGAGCATTGATGCCTCTTCTCAGAGAGTGGGTGGCTGGGGACGAGCGTAGCGAGCCCCCAGTAGCGTTGGGGCGAGTATCAGCTAATCGCAATTCTTATCCAAGCAGCATGAACCGCAGCAGACAACAGTGTGCCGCAAACCAGAACGATAATCAGGCGTCGATCGGTCCAAAGCGACCAACGGACGGCCCCGCTACGCAAACTGAGCACAAGCGACGCGACTAGCAAACAGCCACCAATGCCGTAAAAATAGAGCCAACTAATCCAAGCATCGTGCATGCGGATAATCCAACCGGGTGCTTTCTGTGTGTTCAGGGAAGTTGGCGTTATCTTAGCCGTTCGGGTTTGGTTTTGAACAGGAGAGAACGAAGGCAACCAGAGAGTAGGAATCTCTTTGATGCCTTTTCTGACTACCGAGGTAAACTGAAGTTGCCGTTTTAGCCGCGTCACTCGTGCCGCGCTCGCCTCGAACTAGCAATCATGGTCGACCACCAATGAACAATCGTCTTCTGACTCTACTCTCGACTTTCATGCTTTGCTCCTTGGAGCTTGGCGTAGCAACCCAGAGTGCTTACGCTGAGCCTATGCGATTCTACTGCGGCACCTATACAACTCGCCTAGGGCACGTCGATGGCAAGGCAAAAGCGATTGGCATTTATGAACTTGATGGCCAGTCCGATGAGATTCGCTCGCTTGGCCTGTCCCCGCCGATAACCAACAGTTCGCATCTCTGCGCATCGAAAGATGGAACCAAGCTTTACGTCAGTAGCGAAGTCGTGGAGTATGAGGGGAAGGAAGATGGCTATCTGACGGTCTTCGACGTCGATTCCGAAACGGGGGCACTGACATTTCGCCAGCGTGTGAGCTCAAGCGGTCCAGGGCCTGCTTACGTTCATCTTGATCAGTCAGGAAAGTATCTGCTGCTGGCAAACTACGTCGCGGGGAACGTCGTCGTTTATCCGATCTTCCCGGACGGCACACTTGGAGAGCCGACTTCCAAGGTCGAACATCGCGGCAGCAGCATCAACGCCGCTCGGCAGGAAGGGCCGCACCCGCACTCGATCGTTCCCAGTCCTGACAACCGTTTCGTTTATGTCCCCGACCTGGGAATCGACCGGATTGTCGCTTATCGCCTTGACTCGGAAACGGGTCGGCTTGAAGCAGCCTCGGAGTTCGACGCCAAGACGCCTCCCGGCAGTGGCCCGCGGCATTTCGTATTCGGTGCGGGCGATCAGTCTGAAGGAGGCACCTTCGCTTACTGCTCGCTGGAGCTTTCTTCCGAGTTGGCCGTCTATCGAGTGACGGAGGGCAAGCTCACGGAAGTCTCTCGACAGTCTACCTTGCCTGAGGAGTTCACCGGCGAAAGCACGACAGCAGAGGTTCGCGTCAGCGCGGACGGCAGGCATGTTTATGTTGCCAATCGAGGCCACGATAGTATCGCCGTATTCGACTTGTCTAAAGATCCCGCAAAGCCGAAACTCGTGGAAATCGTCAAGACCGCAGGGCGTACGCCGAGAAACTTTGGTCCCTCGCCCGACGGGAATTGGCTGGTCGTTGGGAATCAGGATTCGCACACGCTCGTCACTTTCCGACGTGACCAAGCCAGCGGCAGACTGAAGCAAGTGAGCGAACCGGTCGAGAGCCCTTCGCCAGCGCTGATTTACTTCGTTGAGCCCCAGGAGTAAGGAAGTTAGGGTGGCTGGGGACAGCTTGAGGCTGCCCCCAGACTATCGAACGACTGGGGGCGAGCTCCACTCGTCCCCAGCCACCCAGTCGTGACGCGACGGTGGCTACAACTTTCCAAACGCCTTACTAAGCCCAAACACTGCAAACGCAAAAATCGAGACCACACTCACCCACAAAGCCAGGTCGTAGAGCTTCCCTGGTCGAACCTCAGCGATCTCTTCTGCCCGCCGAAAAGTGATTGCCGCGAAAGCTACCAGTAGGACTAACGCCGAAGTCGCAACACCGCCAAGAATAACCATCATCACAGGTTCATCGTATTTCAAAAAAACCAGCGCCCAGGTGATAGGAAAGAACCAGGCTAATACCGCGATGGTCCTCCTTCGTGAGGCGTTGTCGTGAAAGTTGGTCCACCCGAGTTGGCCGGTTGCATCACCAAAAATTCGCGTCCAAGCGGCCAAGGCTGAAAAGAGCGTCGAGAACAAAACGATAAACGCACCAAAGAGGAACAAACCTCGCGCCCAAGGACCGAGCGAATCCGTATACATCGTCGCCAGCGTCGAGATGACCTCCGGCCCTTGCGGCTCTAGTCCTTGTCGGTTGAGCACTGCAGCCCCCAACAAATAAAAAGCCGTGGTGACGATCGTGTAAGCGACCATCGAGAGCAGGGCGTCGGCATACATGACCCGGATCCAGCCACGTGCACGTCGTTGCCATGCCGGATCGCTGGGCTTGGCTTCGCCGGTGTACGACGCGTATCCCTTTTCCAACAGCCAGTAGGTGTACTGCATCACTTCATCACCGCCGACACCCGTCAGCCCAAATGCACCAAACAGTACGAGCACGGCCCCTGCAGGCATTCCTCCTTGCAGGCCACTGAGCACATCTGACGCGCTAATGGAGTATTTCGTCCACTGCAATGCCACGACCGACGCCAGTGTCATCACGGTGAATCCGGCCAGCAGTACTAGCGAGAAGCGTTCGATAAATGCGTAGCGATTCAGCGAGACGGGCAACGCAACTGAAAGCACGGCCAGCCAACACCACACGCCAATTGAAACTCCAGGAAAAACGAGATTCAAAAGAATTGCCAGCCCGCCTATAATTCCGCCGACCTGGAGGACCTTAATCGGCTGAATGGAGAGCCAAAGCCAGAGCGACCAGCTCAGCCGTCCCCACTTTGGGCCGCGCAACTCGTTGAATGCGTCGAGCGCTGTTTGGCCAGTGAGAATGGTGTGCCGTCCGAATTGAAGCTGCAGAGCCACTTTAATGACGCAACTCAACAGAATCGCCCATAGCGCGATGAACCCGACCTTCGCTCCCAGAGCCGTGGTCGCAATCAGTTCTCCTGAACCGACAATCGAAGCGGACAACAGGAAGCCGGGACCAAGATAAGGCAAAGTCTGCCTGAAGTTCTCCGGTGGTTCGCGGACTGTATGCGGGTCGAGCGTGTAGGGAGAGCTAGAACTCAAGAGGTCCGCCAGATGAGACTAGAGTAAGCGACTCTCCCAAGTTCCCTCTCCTGCTTGCGGGAGAGGGTTAGGGTGAGGGTGGAAAAAGTATTCTAGGAGAGTCACGACAAATGTGTTGCCCTATCTTACTCTTTCTCTGACGGTTTTTCTTGACCTTCCTCAGATTTCCCTTCCTCGAACTTCAAAGCCGCGGAGTTCATGCAGTAACGCAGTCCTGTTGGCCTCGGGCCGTCGTCAAAGACGTGTCCCAGATGGGCTTCGCAGCGGTTGCAATGGACCTCGGTACGGACACCAAACAGCTTTCGATCTTCCTTGGTGCCAACGTTCTTGTCGTTGATCGGAGCAAAGAAGCTTGGCCAACCCGTGCCGGATTTATACTTCGTTTCCGAGTCAAACAGAGGCAGCCCGCAACAGACGCAGTTGTACACGCCTTTTCGCTTGTTGTCCCAGTACTCGTTCTTGAAAGGACGCTCGGTGCCTTCCTTCCGCGTTACGTAGTACTGCTCATCCGTGAGGCGGCTCTTCCAATCGACGTTTTTCCAGTCGACATTGTCTCCGTCAGTCTTGGCGGTCGAGGATTCTGCTCCTTTGAGCTTGTCAGCGAACACCTTGCGAAACTTATCCATCTTGGGGCGAATCACCATTTGGCAATAACCGTTGCCTGGGTTTAGCTTGAAGTAATCCTGGTGTTCTTCCTCGGCCGGATAGAACTTGTCGAACTTGGTGATCTCCGTAACGATTGGGTTGGGGAAAGCGCCAGATGCGTCGAGCTTCTTCTTCAACTCCTCGGCGGTTTTCTGTTGTTCTTCGTCGTGAAAAAAGACGGCAGAGCGATACTGAGTACCTGTGTCGGCGCCTTGGCGGTTCAGTGTCGTCGGGTCATGCGTTTTCCAGTGGACTTCCAACAAGGTCTCGAAGCTAACTTCCTTCGGATCGTAGGCGATCTGAATGACTTCAGCGTGACCAGTTAGTCCCGAGCAAACTTCGCGGTAGGTCGGATTCTCAGTTTGGCCACCAGAGTATCCGCTAGCGACACCTTTTACTCCCCGCAGCTCGCGGAACACAGCTTCGGTGCACCAAAAGCAGCCGCCTCCGAATGTTGCTTTCGAAAGCTTGGGATCGTCGAGTGCCTGCATATCAGTTTTCCTTGTCATCTGATGATCGACCGATTGCGTTTGAGCTTCCTTTGTCCCAGACCCAGAGAACAGTTGCCCCTGGGCGAGGACGTAACCTGCAAACAGGCAAAGCGATAGGATCGTAACAAATCCGACGAGGCTTTTCCTGTCGGGGGCGGTTGGCGTAGTCATGAGTTTTCCTCAGGGATCGCTCGCGGGCTCTGTCGCTATTCTACCAAAATGCGGTTCAGCGGCGACTTAGGTTCTGGGGGCGTTTAGCTTTCTTACGCCTGCCCGCCTGCTGAGGTTTGCCGCTTCGCCTTATTCTGACCGTCGACTAGTGAGATGGCTAACAGAACTCGGGAGAAACGGACCGTCTGGTTGGATTCTACGGCGTGACGAGCTGGTAAATCAGTCCGTCTGTCTGCATGAAGTACGACTCCCCCTTGGCGTCTTGGCCAAACGAAGTGATCGGCAGCCCCTTCTCTCGCAAGACGTGATTCTTGCGCACCTGCTTCGCCTCTCGATCATAGTCAAGGGCGTAGATCCGTCCTGTGATGTAGTCCGCGTAGAGATACATCCCCGTAAGCTGCGGTAACGCTGTACCGCGATAGACGTGCCCGCCGGTAATCGACTTGCCTTCGCTGTGATTGTATTCCCAGACAGGGTCAACCTGTTCTTCACCTTGGAAAGGTTCGCTGATCTTGATGCCGGCTTTACTCTTGAACGCATGATTCCCTTCGCGTGTATTCCAGCCGTAGTTCTTACCGGATTCGAGAATGTCGATCTCCTCCCAGAGGTTTTGTCCCACGTCCCCGGCCCAGAGTTCGCCTGTCTCGCGGTCGAATTCCATTCGCCAGACGTTTCGTAATCCGTAAGCCCAAACTTCGCCACGTCCGAGCTCTGGTTTCCCAGCGAACGGATTGTCTGCTGGGATTCCGTACGCCAATTCTTCTCCGTCGAGGGTCGACTTCTTTTCGACGTCGATTCGCAAGACGCTTCCCAGGAATGTCTTGGGGTCTTGCCCGTTGCCGTGAGGATCGTCGTATTTCCCGCCATCTCCGATGGCAATATAGAGCATTCCATCCGGGCCAAAAACAATCGTCCCCCCGTTGTGATTCCAATAAGGTTGCTCAATGGTCATAAGGATCTCTTCGCTCTCAAGGTTGACTTTGCCTTGCTTCGAGGTGAAGCGCGAGACGACGCTGCGGCGAGGACCGCCAAACTTATTGTGGTCAATGGAGTAGTAGACGAACATTTGGCCGTTGTCCGCAAAAAGCGGATGAAATGCCATGCCGAGCAATCCTTGTTCATTCTCATTCTTGTCAAACAGCACGCGGTCGCGGATATCGAGAAGCATCTCCGGAGATGAATCCGCGGGACCATCCAGTACTTCCACCGTCCCAAGTTGTCCCATCACGAGAATCTGCCCCGAGCCGTCACCCGGTGCTGTCAAGTAAATCGGCTGCGTGAACTCGTGACCCCCAAAAGCAGGGCGAAAATCAACGGCCAGTTCGTGCTGTTCTTTCGCTTGAGTCGCGGAAATGATCACGAAAAGCAAGAGAAACGAGAAAAATCGATGCATGTGAAAAACCTTCATGAAATTCGCTCTTAGTTAAACGAAGGAATACTAATCAACGCTGATGAACACTAATCATAAAAACCATCATTAGCTCGAATTAGCGTTCCAGAAAATCCGTGCAATCCGTGTTAGTCCGTGGCCAAGAAAATAATTCCACCCACGTTAAAACCCTCGCCCCTTCGTAAAGCCGCGTCGAGGCAGCTTGGGACGTCCTGATTTTCTTCGTTGCTTGTTCCGGATTGAGCCCCGTCGTTGCATACCGCGTTGGGCGGCGTGACGTAACGCCTGGCCGGCGACCTCGGTTAGCACGCGGAAAAGTACATGGGACATTTCGCTATTGATGAAGTCATCAAAGCCACCGCCCCGTTGTTCATGCCAGGCTGGGGCGAACTCTTGGCTCTTGCGTATTGCCGACCATAATCCCTCAAGACCGATTTGCCCGTCAAGATAGCGTCCGACGTGATCTTCAACGTCAAACCGTGGGTCGAACAGCGAACGACGGCTGTCGAACTCCTCCTCGCGAAACCGTTGTTGGACGCGTTGCAATCCGGAGAGCTTCTCATCCCAGTGCTCTCGCTTCCGTGACTCGACGTCTCCTTGCCGTTCAGTCTCGTTGAGTCGCTCATTGAGCCATAGCACTTCGGCAACGATCGTATCGTCTTCGGGTTCGGGGGTCATTCGCGATCGGCGTTCCAAGCGTGTAGGATCCATCTTGGAGAGGAAGAACTTCATCTTCGCCAACGCCTGCTCATGATACTGATTCTGTGGCTGCCGTAGTTGCAGCAGTTCTTCTTCCAAGCGGATCAGTTCATCCTGTTCTTTGGCGATCTTGTCAGTCAGAGCATCACGTTCGCTACCTAGCTCTTGCCCCTCGCGCATGACGGCGGTCAGGCCAATCTCATCAGAGTTGCGATCCTCAATAGCCTCAACCTGCTCCATCAGGACGTTGAACTGTTCACGGCGACGTTCGACTTCTTTAGCCATCAACTCGGGCGTGACTCGCAGGAAGTTGTAACTGCGGCGAGCCCGTCGGAAGTCGATCATCTTCGCGACCCATTTATCAAGGACGTGAGTGAGCCCCTCTTTCTCGTATTCGGCTGTGCCATAGCCGCGCTCGTTAAGATACTTGAACAAACGGCTCGTCTCGTAAGCGGGCAGCTTTTCATTCGCTTCTTGTTTGGCTTCCGCGACGCGCGCTTCGTTGCGTTCGAGTTCGATCTCCGCCTCGAGTGCCCTTTTCGAGAGTTCGCGAAACTCATCACTGGCGTGCAATCGCTCCGCTAGAAGCTCCTCGAGCCGCTCACGTTCGGCGACTTTTTCATTGAGCGCTTCGGTGACCTGCTCAAGAGATTGCTCATTGCTTTCAATCGACTGCTCTTGAGCGGTGATCTGCTGGCTAAGCTCTCTTTCGCGGTTCTGCTTGCGCTCAAGGATCTCGAGAAGCTCCGAGCGAAAACCCTCAAAGGTTCCTAGAACCGTTTCAGGGCTTATGTCCGGCAGGTAGTGTTTCGCAAGATCGGCCAGTGCCGCAGTGCGACGACCTACCAGCTCTGCCAGTTGATCGTCGATCTGCTTCATCCCGGTGAGATGCTGATCAATTTGACGCCGAAGTCGACCAATGCACCGGTCGAGCGATTTCCCAACGCGGCTACCTGCTTGTACGTCCCCTACCATTGCGTGAGCTGTCCCCCACGCTCGATAGCCGTATCGCTCGAACCATTTAAGCGAACCTGTAGATTGCGCTCGCCACGTTTCTTGATGCCGAAGATACGCTCGTCGAGTAAACCATCCGCCTGCTTGTCGGCTTTCAACCGATTGTAAACGTCTTCGGGGACTTGTTCCGCCCATCGTGACGTCGAATTCGTCTTGCCGGTTTGCCGGTCACGGATGGGTACTTTGACTGCTGTTCCATCGGGAGCACGCGCCTCAACAATCACGTAATATCCCGAGCGGACAGTCTTGGAGTTAGCGTCGGTATAATCCATCGGGAAGGCAGATTCCTCGCCGGGAGTGCTAGGGATTGTAAGTTCGTACTGACGCATCAATGCCGCTAAGAGTTTCTCTTGCTTGAGGCCCAACTCTCTGAGGTCTTCGATCTTTCCCTCATCACGCAGTACTTTTGCGGTAGCTAGGGCGGCAGCCGCCTCTTCTTCGATGCTCGACTCATCGGAAACTTTACCTATAGCAGCGACGTTTTTCTCGACGGCTTCGTAGGCACGACTCGCTAGTTTCGCCTCGCGTCGCTCACCTGGTAAGAAACCAGCAACCAGCAATCCCCAGAACGTTGCCACAACGACCCCGATAGCAATCGCCCACTTCATAATCGTGCCGCGGCGCACATAGACATGGGCCAGGGCCGTCTCAAAGCTAAGCGGCGGTTCTTCGAACGTGTGCAGGCGATCGTAGTAATGCTCGACTGCCGCATCGACTTGCTCGGGCGTCACCGAATCGCCACTTACTTCTGCGGCGGCAAGCAACCGTTGGCGAAGCTCGTCCTTGAGTTCATCGAGGTTCAATTGCTGCTCGACCAGCGCCTGTTCGCGCCGGAGAGCCCCGGCGACGTCCATGATTCGCGTCATCTCGGCCAGCGTGAAATCCTCACCCTGCTCGCGCATCACGTCGCGGGCCAGCTCGACCTCTACGGGGTCGAGCTCAGCCGGGGGAGCTTGCTGCTGGTATTGTTGACGAGCCATCTGCGTAAACCTCGGCAAGGCCAGATGAAGGAAGGTAGGGGCAGCAATTTAGAGCGACTTTAACGCCGGCGAAGCAAGATCAGTCAACTCACGACGAAGAGCCAAAAGACTTTCTCCTGTACCTCGAACGTGATAAGCTGAGTCACACTAGACACAAGTTTACCAAAGCCCCAGTCTGCCGTCCAAGCGGTGCGATCATATGCCGTGTATCCTGAAAAACTTTTGACGGGATTTACAAGATGAACAGGATTTAGTTATTTCGCTTCCGAAACCATAATCTTGTCGATCCTGTAAATCCTGTCAGAAAAAGTAAGTTTGTCTCTTTGTGCCTTCGCGCCTTTGCGAGAGACCAAAAACTAATCCAACCAAGCAACAGGAGCCCTCATCATGGCCCAAGCCACTGCCACCCAAGAGCGTGAAAAGTCCGTCTTGCAAGAGGCCGATAAGCACGAGAAGAAAATGTCTGGCTATCTCGACAAGGCGGTCGAGGTGCTCGAAAAGTTTGGCCTAAAGGATAAAGATGATGCGCCCGTCGAGCTGATACGACTGCTCGAAGAAGTCCGCCACGTCGACGAAGCACGCGCCCTCGCGATCGCCAATACGATCCAGCACATGGCCAAGTTTAATGCCTTGGTGCGTGAGAATGTCGAGAACATCAACGTCGGGAACCGATACCTGGAAATCAGCCAGATGTTCGATTCGATTCGCGAAGACTCGAAGGCACTCATCGGGCAACTCGACGACGGCAAGATTGGCATTACCGAAAAGATGGCGAACCTCTGGATGCGCATCCGCAGAGGTTCGCCCTCGGCACGTTTCGAGAAAATTGTCGACGTCTACCAAGACGTGTGTAAGGAGACGAAAAACCAGCTCGAACGCGAACAGACCATCATGGATGGCTACATCGATTTCCGCTTCGCACTGAAAGAAGCTGAGATCCTCGCCCGCGAGTTGCTCGAAGCTCAACTACCACATCTTGAGAAAGCGAAGGAAGGCCTTGCCGCATCGCAAAAAGCGATCGACGACTTTGATGGAGAAGAAAGCGAATTGGGTCGTTTAGAACTTGCTCGCGATGAGGCTCGCAACGCCTTCCAGAAGGAAGACCGCACCTATCAGTTGCTCAAGGACATCTCCGAGAATCTTTCGATCGGTTACGACGTCGGCGAGACGCTTGTCACTAAGCTGAAGCAAACGCACGACGTGAAGGACCAAGTGTACCGCCGGGCGGTGACGTTCTTCACCACCAACGAGCATGTCTTTACGATCCTAGGTACGGTTTATACCTCGCAACAGGGGCTCCACGAGGCGGCCGCTTCGACGGAAGCTCTCAAAGAAGGCGTCAACAAGAGTTTGGAAGATGTTGCCGAATTGGGTCGAGAACTGGAGCGTGCCGCTCTGAAAGCGGGTTACGGTTCGACTGTCAGTGCCGAGTCGTTAGAAAAGCTTGTCACAGCGATTAGCGATTACCAGGTCGAGTCTCTCCAGATGATTGCAGAACTCCGTAAGGAAAGCGAAGCCAACGCGAAAGAGATTCGCAAAGTCGTTGAGAAGGGTAAGAAGCGCTACCAGGAGACGCTCGCACGCTTCGCGCGAGGCGAAGAGATCGAGTAGCCGAAGAAGTTAGGAGAAGCCCTAGCCCCTAGCGCAAGCTAGGGGTTTTCTTATGCGCGATTGCCGTGCGAACTCTTTGCTGAACCCCTAGCTTGCGCTAGGGGCTAGAGGTTCTGATATTGCTTTTCCCTCAGCTCTGACTCATGCAGATTCTTTATGCTCGATTTCCTCTCCGAACACAACCTCGTTGAATTTTTTACCGACCTCAACTCTCTTTGGTTGACACTGGCAATCGTTGGCTTGCTGGCATTGTTGGGTAAAGCAGCTGACGAACTTGTCGGCCAAGCAGTTATTCTTTCCGAGCGATCGGGCCTGCCGAAGATTGTCATCGGGGCAACCATCGTCAGCCTAGGAACCACCGCTCCTGAGGCGGCCGTCTCGGTACTTGCTGCACTGCAGGGTGATCCAGGACTAGCACTGGGGAACGCAGTAGGCTCGATCATCTGTGATACGGGGTTGATTCTTGGCGTCGCAATTCTCATCTCCCCGCCGCTTCTGCCCCCAGGAATCGTCAACCGCCAAGGCTGGTTACAAATTGGGGCGGGGGTCCTACTGGTGGCAGCCAGTTTTCCTTGGGATGGGAGCAACCCATTCACTGAGGGGGGCAACATGCCTCAGTTCATGGGGTTCGTGTTTGTCGCGTTACTTGCCGGCTATCTGTGGCTCTCGGTAAAGTGGGCCA
Organism: Lacipirellulaceae bacterium; assembly: GCA_040218535.1. Classification (NCBI taxonomy): domain Bacteria; kingdom Pseudomonadati; phylum Planctomycetota; class Planctomycetia; order Pirellulales; family Lacipirellulaceae; species Lacipirellulaceae bacterium. The sequence continues at coordinate 197,262 of JAVJRG010000008.1, forward strand.
AAGAGTCCCCTGTCGGTGGAATCAGTGCCGAGGTTGCCGAGATGGAAGAGCAAGTGCACGGGGCAACTGCCCCCGTGCCGCTAGTAGTTACCAAGCTACTTTTTTTCGTCGGTCTGGTGGTGCTGAGCAGCCATATCTTGATTCCCGCGATCAAAATCGCTGCAGAACGCCTCGGGGTACCCGCCTCGATTGTCGCGGCAACACTCGTAGCTTTTGGGACCTCACTTCCAGAACTCGTTACCGCGGTGGTTGCCTCCCGCAAAGGTCACGGTGACTTAGCCGTGGGGAACGTTATCGGCGCGGACATCCTGAATGTGCTGTTCGTCGCTGGTCTCTCGGCAGCAGTTACCAAGCAAGGACTAGAAGCCCCGCCGTGGTTCTTCAAGATTCAATTCCCAGCGATGCTTCTGATACTCATCTTATTTCGTGTCGGCGTGGTCGTCTCGGGAACGCGGATGAAACGCAGCTTTGGCTGGCTATTGCTAGTGAGCTATTTGGTCTACACCGTGTTGAACTTCGTGATCAAGCAATAATCGTAGCCCTATCGCTCCGCGATAGGAAAGCTGCTTTGGAAAAAGCGTTGCGGTTGGGGGAACATTGTCGTAGTTGACCATCCTATGATTTCGCATTTCTTCTCGCGGAGCGAGAAGGCTACTTTGGCGTGAACCGACTTAGCAGCCAATCTCCCCAGCGAGCTGAAAGCCCCGAACTCGCAAACAATAGTTTCGACTTCCAAGGGACCACCAATTCAGGACGACGCTTTTCACAGGCGATGAGAATCCTCTCCGCCAGTTTTTCAGGATCGACCGCTGAGACTTTCGCCCCGCCTCCTGCACCTGCTGCTTCGCTTGGCAAACCCTCGGCCGCTTTCTGATAGCGGCTCACGTTGCTGTCCTTGATGGGGCCGGGGCAGACGAGCATCACATGCAGCCCCGCTTCCTGATTCTCGAGGCGAAGCTGTTGCGTGTATGCGGCTAAGGCATGTTTACTCGCCGGGTAAGCACCGAGATAACGCGGTGCTACTTTGCTAGCGAGCGAGCCAATGTTGACCACGTGGCCTTTCGCTTCAAAAAGCAACGGTGCGAACGCTCGGGTCATTCGGACGGTAGCGAGAAAGTTCACGTCCAAGAGTTGTTGAAAGTCGTCAGTCGTCGTATCAAGCACTTTGCCGCGTGAGCTTCTTCCAGCGCAGTTGCATAACAGATCAAGCGCCCCAAATTCTTGAGAGACCTTTTCGCGTAAGCGATCGACGTCTTCCTCCCAGGCAACATTCGTCGGGGCAACGAGAACTTCCTTTGCCCCGAATTCGCGGAGCTGTGCGGCGGCTATTCCAAGTCGCTCCTGGTTGCGAGCAGCCAATGCTAGTCGTGCCCCGCGCTTCGCCAACGCCGTGGCAATCGCCAGCCCGAGCCCTGCCGAGCCGCCACTGATGAGGCATCTTTTTCCTTTCCAGTATTGTTCCGCCATGTGGCTGCTTCTGTTTTGGTATCGGTTTTGCCGGTTATTGGAAAGATTCGCCTTCTGTGAACCGCAATTCTACACAGAATTGCTAGCCGAGTGGGAGCGGGAAGTATGTTTGAATCGCGGCAGTCAGCACCCCTCTTGGGGCTGATCGTTTGCCAAACCACTCTGAAACGATGTATTCACAGGACGCCAGTTTAGGACCACAATGACAGCCGAAGCCATAACAGTTTCATCCCCATCAAGTCCTCCCACCTTTGAGTCGACGCTCGATTCACCAGAGAGTGCCTTGGATCGGGCAGCGCAGCTTACTACGGAGGCTGCCTCCGATTTCCGAACTGCCTCGAACCCTGCCACGGACCCTATGCCGCTGATTAACGACTATTGTGCTTGGGCGCGCACGAAGATTATCGCCACGATTGGCCCCTCCTGCTGCGAGAAGAGCCAGATCACCGGTCTCATGCGTGCCGGGGCGGACGTCTTCCGGCTAAACATGGCTCACGCGGGGCCCGAGCAGCAGCAAGTGTTCGTCGATCGGATTCGGGAAGTTGGTCAAGAACTGAACCAACCGGTAGGCATCCTTGTGGACCTCGCTGGGCCGAAGTTCCGTTTGGGCGAAATCGAAGGCGAGAGTATCTTCTGCGAGCGCGACCAAGAGTTTTGTTTGGTAGCGAGCGATCCTCAAGGGCCGTTTGAGCTGACCACGACTTATGACCCGCTCATCGACGAACTTTCAGTGGGCGATCTCGTCATGCTGGCTGATGGCACTGTCGGCATGCAAGTCGAACAAATTTCGCCCGGTCGGGCCAAAATGCGGGTCGTGCAGCCGGGCTTAATTCGAAGTCGTCAAGGGATCAACTTGCCTGGTGTGAAACTCAGCGCGCCAGCGATCAGCGTTGATGATCACCAGAACGCAATTTGGGCAGGCAAAGCGGGCGTTGATTTTGTGAGCCTCAGCTTTGTGCGTTCTCCTGACGAAGTGCGCAACCTGCGTGACATCCTTCGTTCTGCCGGATCGAAGGCGTTAGTGATCGCGAAGATTGAAAAACGAGAAGCGCTCGATCGCCTCGACGACATCGTCAAAGAGTCAGACGGCGTGATGGTCGCCCGAGGTGATTTGGGCGTAGAAATCGACGTCGCGCAGATGCCATTGGAACAGAAGCGGATCATCCGCTGCTGCCACGATTATCACCGCCCGGTGATCATCGCCACGCAAATGCTCGACAGCATGCACGATTCGGCCCGTCCTACACGCGCTGAAGTCACCGACGTGGCGAATGCAGTCCTCGATGGTGCCGACGCGTGTATGCTCTCCGGCGAAACGGCCATCGGCAATTATCCGTTTGAAGCGGTCTCGATGATGAACCGTATCGCCATGGCCACCGAAGCGAGCATGGAAGGCAAAATGCTCCGCGATGCCGGCGGCAAGCGAGATGACGGGCTCCATAAGATCACCCAGGGTGTGGTGCGGGGTGCGGGCACGATGGCCCAAGTCTTGGGAGCGAAGCTGGTGGTTGTTTCCAGCCACTCAGGAAGAACGGCCTTAGCGCTTTCTCAGCAACGTAGCTTTGTCCCCACGATTGGCGTCAGTACGAATGAATCGACGCTCCGCAAGATGTGCCTCTACTGGGGCGTGACACCTCTGCGTGGCGCCCCGGCGTGCGTTGTCGAAGAACTGATCCGCTACATGGACAAATGGGCCTGCGAGGCCAGCGTCACCAAACCCGGCGATGCGATCGTGATCGTTGGCGGCTCGCACCTTACGGCAGGCCCCGACGCCAGTGATGAAATGGCCAGCGGCGTACACGATATTGTGATCGTGCATGAAGTTGAAGGGAAGTAGGCGGAGCGTAGCCCGCGATTACCGACGAGCGACCTTCTTGCTCTCTTTGATCAGCCGCTCTTCAAGCCGCGACACGTAGTGCATGCTACTTGTCTTGCCGGCAAAGCCCAGCACTCGTCGATCAACTTCGTGATTTTGTGAGATCACTCGGCCTCGGGCAATATCGAACCGGACTTTCCCTTTGGTCATCCGTTCAAGAAGTAAAGACTCAATGTAAGGTTCGATGGGTGTCAGCACTTGATAGGTGACTTCGATCGTGGCAACGCCAGACTTTACGCTCACGAGCTTGCAGAGTCGCCGCGTTTGCACTTTCATTTTGCCACCATTCTTTCGCTCCATCGTGAACTGATAGTCCCGATCCCATTTCCCACCGACCGCAATCGGTTTCTTAGGAAGTTGCAACGTGATGGGCATGTCCTCAGTGACTTTCGGCTGCGGATGCTTTTCCTCACGCTGGACGATTTCCCCCGAGGGCTTGATCCGAACCAACGTCAACGGTACACCCACGGCAGACGCGGCTTGCTGAAAAATTGCCGGCGGATTCTTATCCTTGGTGCTGTCATACTTCGCGACGCCCTTTTGTGGTTGGCGGTTGGTCATCTTGATCGACTCAACCACGTGCATGAACTCAATTTCGCCATTGGGCAGCACATCGGTCACCTTCCATGCTTTTACTGAGTCGCTGACCGACTCAACATCCTGGGTGGTCTCTTCGAGTGTCGTGCTGACGTTTGCTTCGTGCTTGACTTGATACCGAAGCACGTCCCCCATGGCGAACTTGTATTTCAGTTCGTACTTCTGGGCGGCGTGAAGGCTTGCCGTCGAGAGAAAACCGATCACTAGAGTGGCTAAGAGAAATAGTTTGGGTCGCGAGAAGCTCATGCGGGTGCATCCTTGCACAGTTAGGTTCAAAAAAAGTTGATCACTTGCTTGCGATTAGTCCGTTAGCCTACCGCCCCAATGCAACTTTTCACGCAAAGTGCGATAGTAGCCTCGGCCACTGACTTCAATGAGCTTGAACTCAGCGGCTGATCGCTTCACGACGATCCGATCCTCTGCGGTCAGTTGGCAGATCACCTTACCGTCGACCACCAGTGTAGTCCCTTCGTTCGGATCAGGCACTGCCAGTTCGTAGACTCTGTCCGCCGAATCCACCACTGGTCGATTCGTGAGCGTGTGGGGGCTAATGGGAGAAACCACCACGGCCTGCATCGCCTTACTGAGAATGGGACCTCCCGCGGAGAGATTATGGGCCGTAGAACCAACGGGAGTGCTCACGATCAGTCCATCACAGCTATAGGTAGTGGCTAATTCACCATCAACCACCAACTGAACTGCTAGCATTGCAAACGGGGGACCCGCGAGGACGGCTACTTCGTTAAGCGCCAGCGCGCGGCAGAATTCTTCATCCCCGCGCATGACGACACATTCAACCATCAAGTGGGGCACAACCTCGTAATCGCAGCAGGCCAAGCAGGGTAACACTTCGGCCAAGTGATCGGGTTGAATGCCGGCGAGAAATCCTAAGTGCCCGAGATTCACCCCAATCACCGGCATCTGCCGATAGCCCATGAGATGTGCGGTCCGCAGCATCGAACCGTCGCCCCCCAAGACCAATCCGAACTCGGCCTCGACTTCCGGAAATTCTTCGCCGGAAAGATCATCAATCTCAGCAACAACTTCGAGATGTGCATCAATCGTTGGCCGCAAGTCATCGGCCCGTTCGCGAATTTCCGGACGGCTACGATCAGCAAGCAGGATCGCCCGGGGGCGATCCGTCGAGGTGGTGAAGGGCTGGCTCATGTCTCACAGCATAGCAAGTCGAAGAAGCGTCGCCCAGCAATGGGAAGCCCGTTCGCGAGCTATTGAGCAACAACGGACGACTTGACGCCAATAGCTTCGCGGCAAGTCTTCACAATCCCTGCAACGCTCATCCCGAGGTCTGCAAGCAACTCATCTCGCTCGCCGTGCTCAACAAACACATCGGGGATCCCTAGCCGGATTACACGACTCGCATCGACGCCCGCTCCGGCAGCGGCTTCTAGCACTGCACTGCCGAACCCGCCTGCCAAAGCCGCTTCCTCAAGCGTCACGACGAAAGGACATTCTCTGACGGCTTTCAGAATGGTTTCAGTGTCGAGCGGCTTCAGGAAACGAGCGTTGATCACACCGACGTGCAGACCTTCTTGCTTCAGCTGCTCTGCCGCCTCGACACAACGGGAGAGCAGGGCACCGCACGCGATCAGGCAGCCATCTTCGCCCCAGTCGAGGACTTCCGCTTTTCCATGTTCAACCGGTGCGATATCGCGGGTGATCTCGACAGCCTGCGCTTTGGGGTAACGAATCGCACACGGCCCGTCGTGCTTCAGTGAGAAGTCGAGCATCGCTGGTAAGTCAATCGCATCGCCGGGGGCCATCACCGTCATGTTTGGGAAGACGCGAAGGTAACCGAAGTCGAAAACGCCGTGATGAGTCGGTCCATCGGGCCCCGCCAAACCACCACGGTCGAGCATGAACGTGACGGGGAGGTTTTGCAGAGCAACTTCCTGAAAAATGTGATCGTAAGCCCGCTGTAAGAACGTGCTGTAGATATCAACAATGGGCCTTGCCCCCGCCTTTGCTTGGCCGGCGGCAAAAGCGACCGCGTGAGCTTCACAGATTCCAGTATCGAAGAACCGCTCAGGGATTTGTTCTCGCACTGCATCGAGCTTGTTCCCTTGGCACATGGCTGCCGTGAGGACGGTTACTCGCTCATCGGCTTTCATCTGAGCGAGAATCGCCTCAGAAGCCACATGCGTGTAAGCTCGGCTCGAACTCTTCTTCATCGCAACGATTTCTTCGTCACGACGTTCAAACTGTGGCGGCGCGTGGAAGGTCACCGGATCAGATGCAGCCGGCTGGAAGCCGTGTCCTTTCTCGGTGACGACGTGCAGCAGGACAGGCTGATCGATTTTTTGCGACAACTTGAGGTACTTGCGCAGGAGTCCGATATTATGACCATCGATGGGGCCAACATAGCGGAAGCCGAGGTCCTCAAACATCATTCCGCCGCTAATCCCCGCCTTGGCAGCTTCCTTGATTTGCACGAGAAAGCGCTCTGCCGGGTCGCCCAGCAGTGGCACTTTGTTGAGAATCTTGGCAACGACGTCTTTCGAGCCATCGTACACCGGGTTCATGCGAAGACGATCGAGATAGTCTGCGACGCCACCCACCCGCGGGCAGATTGACATGCGGTTGTCATTCAAAACGACCAGTAACTTTTCACCTTGGCGACGAGCGTTGTTCAAGGCTTCGAAAACGACACCCGAAGGAAAAGCACCGTCACCAATCACGGCAACGCTGTGACGCCCTTCTTCTTTGCGAAGCAGATCATCACCACTAGCGAGTCCCAAGGCTGTCGAAACGCTGGCTCCAGCGTGGCCGGTCATGAACAGGTCGTACTCACTTTCCGCCGGATTGGGGTAACCCATGAGGCCCCCCTTGGTGCGGATCGTTTGGAATTCGTCATAGCGACCAGTGATCAACTTGTGGGGATAGATCTGATGACCCGTGTCCCAGATGAGTCGGTCTTTACGAAAGTCGAACGTCTGGTGCAGTGCGAGGCAAAGCTCCACGACCCCCAGGTTGGAAGCAAAATGAGCGCTGCGACAGGCAATGAGATTGCACAGTACTTCACGCATTTCTGTTGCCAACTGTTCCAACTGTGGCAAAGAGAAACCTCGCAGATCGTCGGAGCTGGCGATCGTTGGTAGCAGAGGCGGTTTCTTAGAGGAACTTGGGGTAGTCATCGTGTCTTGTGAAAACTCTTTCGCTGTTACTTCATCTAATGATTTCGCTGCCCAACATAGTTTGCCAATTCCTTCAGCGACGACGCAGCTTCTCCTAAAGAATCAACCGCAGCGCAAGCCTCGGTGATTAACTGGCTGACTCGTTCTCTACTATCTCCTACGCCTAGCAGTTTGGGAAAGGTCGATTTTCCCTGTTGTGCGTCTTTACCGGTCTGTTTGCCGAGTTTCTCGGTCGTGCCGGCCACGTCCAAGAGGTCGTCGACGATCTGAAAGGCTAATCCTAGCTTTTTCCCATATTCATCCAGAGCGGACAACTTCGAGGTCTCGGCATTTGCGGTCAGGCCACCAAGTTTCAGGGAAACCCGAAACAGTGCGCCCGTCTTACGGGCATGAATCCATTGTAATTGGTCGAGCGACAATTCCTGGAATTCTGCCGACAAATCGTCGGCTTGCCCGCCAACCAAGGCCGTCGCACCTGCGGCTTTGGCTAACTCTGAACAAGCGGCAGCAGCGATTTCAGGAACTTCAATCTGTGTCGAAAGCACCTCAAACGCGCGGGCTTGGAGGGCGTCTCCGACGAGAATCGCTGTCGCCTCGTCAAACTTCTTGTGGCAGGTGAGTCGTCCGCGGCGGAGATCGTCATCGTCCATCGCGGGGAGGTCGTCGTGGACCAACGAATAGGCGTGGATCATCTCCACGGCGATGGCTGCCGGCAGGGCGGCTTCCAGACCGCCGCCGCACGCTTTGGCAGCGAGTAACACAAGCTGCGGGCGTAGTCGCTTGCCAGGGGCCAACAACACATAACGAATCGCGTCGGCCAATCGCTCGGGGCAACCTTCGGAGTAATCAACCGCTTCGGCAAGCGCGGACTCGAAGGCGAGTAGATCCTCAGGCGAGACCAATGTCGGCGGGGCAGGGTGGGTTTGCATCATCAATGAATTCTTGCAATCAAAACTCGGAGTGCTATTGAGTTGTATTTCGCCGCGTGTGCTTACACCGCGATGCTGTTTCGGTAGCCCGATTCAGAACAACGAACTCGCGTCATCTTCGTCGGAAGACTTTCGCGCGGTTCGTCGACGGGCTCTCTGCCCAGCCTTCTTGGTGAGGTCGCCCTCTTCACTCTCATCATACGCCTGCGTGTTTGCAACGCCTTGCTCATCAACGGAAGTGACCAACTCAATACGACGCTCGGCGTCTTCCAATAGCGCGTAACATCCTTTGACTCGCTTCACGCCTTGCTCGTAGGCGGCCAGCGAATCCGAGAGCGGCAGTTGCCCACTTTCGAGTTTGCCAACAATGCTTTCTAGCTCCGCCAGAGAGTCTTCAAAACTGAGCGTCTCGCCCGTTTCCTTTTTCTTCTTGACGACTTTTTTCTTTGCCATGATGTTGTGTTTTCTGTAGGGTTTCCATCTCTTGCAATGTTATTCCTTAAGAATCGAACCGCAGAGGCACGGAGGACACGGAGGTTTTTTAGACAAGATTGACATCATCACCATGATTGTGCCTCGCTTACTTCATCTTGTTCATCTTGTTCATCCTGTAAATCCTGTCAAAAACTCTCCGTGTCCTCCGTGCCTCCGTGGTAAAGAAACTTCAGGCTTAATTCGTGACTGATTCAACGCGACTGACGACCGAACCATTAGCTAACCGCGTAAGCAACTCTTCCCCCACCTTGACTCGACGGCTGTCTGTGAGCAGTTCCTCATTCTTGGCCAATTGCGTCAGGCTGTAACCTCTGGAAAGCACGCCTAGCGGACTGAGTACTTCGAGCTTACCGGCAAGGCCAAGCAATTCCGCCTGTTGGTTTCGCAGCGTCTGATTCAGCGAAGTATGAAGCCGTTTGTCGATCTCGTCGATTTGACGCGAAAGGTTCCTCACGGACTCTTCGGGCCGCTCGAAGACAGGGCGTGAAGCGAGCCAATCGACTCGATCACGAAGTTGCTCGACCATTCGTTTCGCGAGTCCGTGCAGTCGTTGTTCGAGCGCGCGGACTCCGCCAAGAAAGTCTTCCGCTGAAGGGACCGCCAGTTCGGCCGCTTCGCTGGGTGTAAGCGCCCGGACATCGGCGGCTAAATCTGCGAGTGTGACATCAATTTCATGACCCACTGCCGAGATCGTCGGCACGCGTGAAGCCGCTAGGGCGCGAATGACCGGCTCCTCATTAAAGCACCACAGATCTTCCATGCTGCCGCCACCACGACCGACCACCAGGACATCGACCGGCTTGCTCAGGCGGTTCGCATCTTTGATCGCGGCAGCGATTTCCTGGGCAGCTGTTTCTCCCTGAACGCGCGTTGGGAAGATCAACACCTCAATGCCCCGCCACCGTCGGCGGAGAACTTCGAGGAAGTCGCGAATCGCTGCACCCGTGGGACTCGTGACAACACCGATCCGACGGGGGAATTTCGGCAAAGGCTTTTTCCGATCGGTTCGAAACAAGCCCTCCTTTTCCAATCTCTCGCGAAGTTTTTGCAAAGCGAGTTCGAGCGCACCAACGCCCAACGGTTCGATCTTCTCGATCACCAGTTGGTAACTGCCCCGTGGCGGGTAGACATCCAGCCGACCACGGCAGACAACCTCTAAGCCATCGTAAAGATCGAACTTCAATCGCGAGGCGGTTCCTCGCCAGACGACCGCTCGCAGTTGTGCGGCTTCGTCCTTGAGAGTGAGATAATAGTGCCCTGACTGGGGTCGCGAAAAGTTCGAGATTTCGCCCGAGACCCAGACAGAGCCGAACTCTTGTTCCACCATCCCCTTTAACTGTGCCGTGATTTGGGAGACCGACAGCACGGACCGAGCGGCATCAGCAGGCTCAGGTCTCGTTGCGGTAGGCATGGCTGGACCGCCGAGTCACGTTGGCGGTTGAACGGGCAAAAGTCGTGAGATGTAAGCCCGCCAGTATACGCGAAACGCCGGGTGGCTTTGTAGGCCGCCCCGGCGTTTCAAATAACTCTTTTCTGCTCTGTTACACGTAACCGAACTAGCGGTCTAGGCTTAACCGGAAGCCTCTATTGTCAAGAGAAGATTAGCCGTTGAGCTTGCTAGGCACGGAGTTAGCCTCCCTGTGACGCTCCGAATCACGCAGCACGTTCCCCCGGGGATTTCGTTTCTCCACACGGGTCAAGGCCGCGACGAGCAAGCTCGTCGGCTAGCACCGATTGCTTGTTCAACGCGTTCTCTGGTGGCAAACCCTGACGTTTCGCCTTCACTTCACCCTCGCGACTCCCACCGCTCGCAGCCCAGTCTTCGGCTTCTGAGGTCAGCCGATTAAGTGTCTGCTCGACGCTTACACGTTGGTCTTCGAGTTCCTCACGACTCAGACCTGCGGGAATGTGTATCTCGGGGCTCACCATTGCACGCACGCGTGAGAACGGTTTGGGAATCGCGAACTGATCCCAGCTCTTCGCCCGCCACGGTCGATCGTAACCGAAGCCGAGCGCCACAATCGGCATCTGCATCCGCGAAGCGAGGAACACCGCCCCTTGGGCGAGTTCACGTCGCGGTCCGCGGGGGCCATCGGGCGTGATCGTCAGGTGCATACTCCGACCACGACGCGACATTTCGCGTAAGGCGCTCGTCGCTCCGTTGTAGGTCGAACCCCGCACGCATTGAAAGCCGAGCCGCCGGCCAACTTGATCGAGAATGTCAGCATCGCGATGTTTGCTCAACAGCATCGAGAGGTTACAGTTCCCGCGCAAGTAAAGTGGCGTGAGCAGGTACTCGTGCCATAGAACATAAATTCGCGGGCGATCAGCCGGATGGTGCGCATCGACCAACGGATCCTGAAAGACGGCCCGATAGTCGAGCGTCCGCATCCAAGCTCGAATGCCCCACGAGGCGAGCAGGCCTCCTGCGCGGATGGCCAGTTTCGGTTTGTCCTCTTGTCGCGTTTTCTTCTTCATTGTTCTCAGTAGTTCTTCAATTAGCCGGTGAGATCGAGCGAGTTTCCCATCTCTCCTGTTGGGTCTTTCGCCAGCTTGGGCGATTTCGTTTCAATTGACTCGGTGGCTTCTTCATTTGCATCGGGTCCGGCTTCCCAGAGGCGGCGACCGTCGGCGTCGCGTTCACTCGTTTCTTGGTCTTCTTCGGTGGTGCCGATCCCGGAGGCTTCCTCTGCTTTGAGATCGGTTTGCTCAGTGCGCTGCTGCGCACTCGTATCTTGTTTGGTGCGTTCAGTCGCTCCCGCTTTCTGCGACAGCGGTGCCCCAGCCGCGCTCGCGTTGACGGAAACATTGCTGGCGATGTTCATGGCAAGTTTCTCCAATGCCATTCACGGTCAAAAAATTGAAATCTTTCTGTCTATCGTTTCGCCGCCGAGCTCGCTCAGCGTTCGCTAGTTGTCAATTGCGTCGAACTTGCCCCGTTGCTGTTCGTGGTGCTAACTGCGGACGGTTCGCAGGTGCTGCCTCGAAGTCGCTTTGGATTTGGTTGAGCAGTTGGCTAATCCCTGGGAACGGCTGCTTCTGAACGATGGGGTCGCTAAACGTGCCATCAACATACAACTGCAAGATCTGCTGATTTGTCCTTTTCACTAGGTTTTTGATCACCGGAATCTGATAGTCGGTTGGTCCGACTTCCGCGTGGAAAACCAGCTTCAACTCATGATCGAAATTCGTGTAGCCTTTCCCCTTCAAGTTGACTACGTCCCCCAGGAAATCGAGCTGATCTAAATAAATATGCTGCCCATCAAGTCGGAAGCGAATATCTCCCTCGCTAAAGGCGCTTTTACTGAGCCTGCCGTTGCGTAGGGTTTTCAAGAGACGCAGCAAAACCGGCGACTCGTAAATGTCTGCCTCACGAAGATGAATATCTCCCTTGCCGGTCAGTGCGTGGAGCGAACGTCCTGCCCCGGTGATTTCGACATCCGCATCGATCTTGCCACTCATCTGTTCGGTACTACCAAAACGCTCGACAACCAAACGTGAAAGGTCAACGCCCACGAGGCTCGCTTCTGCTTCGTAACGAGGTAAGCCGTAGTAAGTTACCTTGGCGTTAGCGGCGATGCGGCCATCGTAAGCAGTGGCTGTCAACGGTTGGGGCGGCCTACCCGACTGGGCGGATGCCTTTCTACCAAGGAGGCACTGGTTGTCATCCGCCCACATCGGTCCTTTGACGTTGGTGAATTGAACGCCCTCAAACATGACTGTGTCGAGGTCAAGATCGCCACGGGAATAATTCCGCTGCCCATCGGACTCACCAACCAATCGAACCGTGCCGTGCAGGTTGTGCAAGTCGATGCCGCATTGCAGGTCGGTCTGCTGGCAATTGAGTTGGAAGTCCCAGTCGGCGACGACTGGAGCCATCGGAGAAGCGTCTTTTCGGAAGGAAAGAATCCCTTTGTCGATGCGAAAACTTCCGGTCGGTTTGAGCGAATCGATCAACTTGCTCAACTTCGGCGGCAGAGCCGTTAGTAAATCACGTCCTACGGCGATCCGATCGACCGTAAGCCCCACCAACTGCATCTGCCAAGCACCTGTGGGAGAAAAGAAACCGTTGCCATTGGTTAGGATCTGTGTCCGCACGTGCCGCCCGCGGACTTGATCGAGAGTGATCGCCCCTTCGTCATAAGTGATCAGCCCGGAGACGTCTTCCATCAAGTAGTCGAAAAACCGTGGCCGCAGCGATGCCGTCTCTGGTCGTGGGCGAATGTCTGCCCGAATCCGCGGTTTGCCTTGCCCGGTGCGATAGTCCACGTCGGCGGTGAAATCAACGTGCCCTCGAGGTCGCAACTCTGTCCAGGCCTGCTGGACATGCTCGTCGAAGGCTTCGAAGAGGTTATCGTCCAACGGAACCTGTTCGCCGGTGAACCGTAGTGCGAGAACCGATCCGACAGTGGCAGGCTGTAAATAACCTTGGCAACGAATCTGCCGACGCCCTTTGGAAACCAAGTCACGGAAAGTCCAACGGTCGTCTTCCGCATAAACCTTGCCGTTGATCCCCCGCAGTGGGTAGGGGAATCGATCGTAGTTCACTGCTAGGTCAACGAGGCTCATATCGAGTGTCGTTCGCGGCTTCGCACCATCCTGATGGCGATCTATTCGCCAGTTGAAGTCGATCTTCCCGTTGGGATGAAGCGACTCGATGACTTCACGAGGCTTGGGTGGTAAAGCCGCCAGCATTTTCTTTTCGATCTCAACCTGCTTCCCGGTGATGGTTGCCCATCCACGCGCTTCAGGCTTCGGATCGAAAACCTGACCTTTAATTCGAATCGGTTGTCCGCCGCCGTAACCAGTAAGGTCGAGGTCGAGTCGCAAAGGATCGAGACCCTTTCGGGGGACGACCACGATCGAGCCATACCCGTCATGCAGCCGATAAGGAAATTTATCTGATGTGAAAGAGAGTTCGGTACCCGAAAGAGTCGCGTTGGGACTCCATGTTCGACCGTCGAAGCTCGCCTGCAGTGTGAGGTCAACGACGCCCTCGGGTTGGAACTTAGCCCACTGAACTTGCAGCAACTCTGGCAGAGATTTACGCAGCGACTTATCAAGTGGCAGTTGGACTACACGGGCGGCCAGTGTTGTCGGAGCCGCTGAGGACAGTCCATTACGGCGGGCTGCTCCGGCAACGGCAGCGGGACCGCATTGGGCGTGAAAATCTTTGATGGCGAGCTGATTGTCGACAAGTTCAACTTGGCAGCGCAGATTCGTGAGTGGTCGTGGAAGGCGAGGATGCTCCGCGCGTCCGCCGGCAATCTGTAACTTGGCCGCAGCTTGCGGAGCAGTCTTCAAGTCGCCGGAGACTTGCACGTAGCCCGTCATTTGATAGCCGAGTTTTAGGCCGGCTAGAGAACGTCCGTGTGGCGAGTGCGTCAGGTGATGATTTAACCATTCTTGGAGGTCATCGTCGAAGGAGAACGAATCGATCCCCAATTCGCCGCGGTACGCGCCGGTGGCCGGATCGAAGGAAGCGCGTAGCCTGGCTTTTCTTAGTTGCGAGCCAGAGAGCGTTCCGTTGACCGCCACTCGCTGATCGCTTGCGGGGCTTTCCTTGCTTGACCCGGCAATCGCTAAATTCACATCCCGCACCACAAGCGGCGGCAGTTTGCTCTTTGCTAAATCCGTGTAGGTGAGAATACCGCTTTCGATGATGATCGGCGGACGGCGCAGTTGCGTTTGCGGTAGCGGCAAGAAGTCTTCCAGATTCAGCCGCCCGCTGGGGTCACGTCTCACCGAACACCGCGGACGACGCACAACAACCCGCCGTACTTCGGGCACTCCTTGGACCAATTTGGTCAGACTCGCATCGCATTCCAGCAGCAGTTCATCCACGGACAGCAGATGGCTATGCGATTTGGAACTTGCCGCTTCGTCGAATTGCAGATCGTAGATCGCAATCCCATGCCCTTCGATTAGCCGGGCTCCTCCGACGCTCACCTGCAGGTGCGGAAACTTCTCTGCGAGTGCCACTTCAGTTCGCTGACGGATCTCGTCCCCCATGTGCGTGTAGTAGTACACGCCAATAACGGCCACCACCAAGATCACGGCAAGCAAGCCGAACTTGAAAACGGACCAGCAGGAGTTAACGAAACGAGTGAGGATGGCAGCTTCCTTGCAGCTTCTACGTCAGCGCGCATCCCGCGCGCACAGTCCTGCCAGATACTAGAAAGAGGCCTTGAGGCTAGCAATACGGTTCCGCATTGAGCCGCGGTGCTTGCACCGCGTTCAACATGGGCTATTGGCTACTGCTTGGCCTTATAAACTCGCAGTTCCCGCCCATCGCATTGTGCTAGCAGGTTTGCGGGGAGAGAATGCTTCTTGTCATCGTGTACACATTGACAGAGTTCTGCTAGCAATCTCCAGGTCGCATCCGTCATGCCTTGCTCTGGGAAGCCTATTTCTCTCCACGCTAGCCGCAGCACTTCGATAACAAGGGTGTCGGAACGATCCAGAAGTGAACTCACACTCAAGGTGAAACCGTGTCGCTGATCTTCGCCGTCTTTAAGACGGCACTTTTCATAGAGCTTGCGTGCCTGCTGTTCGACCAATTCGTATGTTTCGCCAGCTTGCCTTGAGAGCCTCATCAAAGCGTCGTCAATGCCCTGGTTGAATTCTTCACGCAACAACGGCAACAAATCGTTCCGCAGCCGATTGCGAGAGAACGCGTTGTCCGCGTTGCTTGCATCTTCACGAAAAGGTTGGTCGATCGAAGCGAGATAATCAAGGATTTCCTCGCGAGTACAATTAAGCATAGGCCTCATGAGCGTTACGCTCGGTGAGAGCGGTCTCGCTCGGCTCATCCCGCGCAGACCTCGGAGGCCAGTTCCCCGCAGCAGCCTAAATAGGATGGTTTCCACCTGATCGTCGCGATGGTGGGCTGTCGCCAAGAAGCGGGCGCCCAGGGTGTGAGCCTCCTCGGTCAGTACGTCGTACCGAAGGTCACGCGCAGCACTCTCAATCCCATCGCCATCCTCCGCAGCCTTCACTACCACAGCTACTCGCCGAGCGACGAACCTCACGCCCAACTGCTGACACTGCTCTGCGAGCCATCCTTCATCCTCATCCGATTGCGGGCCTCTTAGCTGATGATTGACGTGGACGGCAGTGACGATGCCGGGCCCTCCGCATTGGTCTTTAAGAGTCCAAATCGCCCGCAACAGTGCCATACTATCGGCACCCCCGGACACGGCAACGACCACGTTAACGGACCTCCAATCGCTCAGTGGCCAGCTTTCCTCAATGCTGGCTTCGACCGTATGCCTTGGCGATTTCATCGGGTATCAGCCAGTTGTGAAGGATATGCTTGGAGGCAGGTGGGCAGATTTTTCGTAAAGTGTTGCTGCGCTTGTAGTTTACACAGTTTTTGCTATCATGCCTGCAGCTTCACAGAGGGCACTTGTGGCCTTGGTGAAACGTGTTTCATGTCGCTTCGTACTTGCTCAGCGATTTGAACGCAAACAAACGACGCATCTCAGGCAAAACATGCTTTCGCGCGGTTTGGCAGAGCGTTGTGGATGAAAAGAATCTTTATTGATTTGTTGACGGTAGGATCCTTCACTTTTTCTTGTGGCGTTTGCGACGGACGAGATGATGCTACTCTTCACACTTTTGCTCGGTTTACTGACACGCTTCGTGTCGTGGCTTAGCTTGCGTGTCGAGTCCATCGCTCAGAATATTTCAAACAGTTTCGCCACAACCGCGGAGCCGCGGATTGAACGACTCGCAAACTTGGTTCAAGGTCTGTGCGACCAGTGGACTGAGCCACGCGTTTCTTCGGGATCGATTCGCTCTGGGTCGATCGACTCGGGGCCTAGCCAATCGATTCTGGCGGGCCGATGTCGCTCCGACGGATTTCAAAAGAAGTGGTTACTGGCCTGGGACTCTCCGGGCCCAGTGACATCACTGAGTTCTTCACTGGGAATTGCCATTCGACAAGTTCGGTTCGGCGATTCGACAGAACAGTGTTGGCGGTTCCGCTAGCGTTACCAAGTCAATTTTAGTTTCTCCCTCCACAAGCTCACGCCCTCTTGCGTGATTGCCAAGGTCGATACCCAGTCTTGGGTTTCTGCACCTGTCTGTCGATGCGATAACGCTATTGATAGATATTCTCGGAAAGGGTCCGAAGCATGAATAATCAATTACTCTCACTGATTCTGTCGTCACCACCACTTGCAGCGATTGAAGGGTTTCAAGTGGCACTAGTTGCCCTTGTCGCGGCCGGTATGGGCATGGGGCTGATCAAGGGCCTCGATTACCTGCGGAAACGCGATGCGGACAAGGAAGCAGCGGACATCATCGGGCGGGCTGAGGTCGAAGCTGCTGCTCGACGTAAGGAAGCAGCCGTCGAAGCTCGAGAGATGGCCTTGCAGGAAAAGGCTAATCTCGAAAAAGAAAATGAGGAGATTCGTCGTGGCCTGCACGACCGCGAGCGAAAGCTCGATAAGCAAGAAGACGGCCTTGCTCACCGCCAGGAACAGATGCAGAAGCAAGAAAAAATGGTCGAAGCCAACCAGCGACGGCTCTCCGAGAAAATCGAAGACGCCGACCAACGCCAGAAGGAGCTCAACGACCTGCTCGATCTCGAACGCCAAACGATGCACCAATTGAGCGGCCTCAATGCGGAAGAAGCCGAGGCGAAGTTGCTCGAACGGCTTGAAAAAGAGCTTGTTCGTGAGCAAGGCGCAATGATCCTCAAGTACGAAAAGCAGGCGGCTGAGAAGTGCCAGGCAGTTGGTAGGGAATTGCTGATTACCTCCATCCAACGCTTTGCCGCGGCCCACACGGCAGAATCAACGACCAGTACGGTCGATATTCCCAACGACGATATGAAGGGCCGTATCATCGGTCGCGAAGGGCGCAACATTCGAGCGCTCGAAAAAGCGACTGGTGTCGATGTGATCATTGACGATACACCCGGCGTGGTGATTGTGAGTGCCTTCGATCCCGTGCGACGCGAGATTGCTCGCATCTCGCTGAACAAACTGATTGCTGACGGTCGGATTCACCCAACGCGTATCGAAGAGCTGGTAGCCGAGACGGAGAAGGAAATTGACGGCGAGATTCGCAAACATGGCGAGGAGGCAATGCAAGAGGCACAAGTCTTCGGCCTGCACGACCGAGTAATCGAACTATTGGGACGGCTCAAGTACCGAACGAGTTACAGCCAAAACGTGTTGCGCCACTCCATTGAGGTGTCGTTCATCACAGGCATGCTTGCTGAAGAAATGGGGATGGATGGTGAATTAGCCCGCCGTGCCGGCTTGCTACACGACATTGGCAAAGCGGCCGATCACGACTTGGAAGGCGGCCATCCGAAGATTGGTGCTGACCTCCTGAAACGCTTCGGCGAGGGGCCGGAAGTTGTTCACGCAGCACTGGGCCATCACGACGACATTCGCCCCGATATGCCATACACCGTACTGTGTGCGGCGGCCGACGCTTGCAGCGCGTCGCGGCCCGGAGCCCGTCGCGAGACGCTCGATCGCTACATCAAGCGAATGCAAGAATTGGAAACAATCGCCACGAACTTCAGCGGCGTTCGTCAAGCCTTCGCCATCCAAGCGGGCCGCGAGGTACGCGTCATCGCCAGCGCCAAGGACACCACTGACGAGTCCGCCGCGAAGATCTGCCGCGATATCGCGAAAGCGTTTGAGGAGCAACTCACGTATCCCGGTGAGATCAAGGTGACCCTCATTCGCGAAACGCGCGTCACCGAGACGGCCCACTGATATTCTTTGCGGTACGTTTTGCAACATTGCTAGGCCCCCTCATGCGATTACTCTTCATCGGTGACATCGTCGGCAAGCCCGGGCGGGAAATCGTCATTGAGGCGGTTGGTAAGCTGCGCGAGGAGCATCAACTCGACCTGGTGATCGCTAATGCGGAGAACGCCGCCGGCGGATCGGGCCTGACTCCGGCGATCTACAAAGAGCTGGTCAAGGCCGGGGTCGATGCCATTACGCTGGGAGATCACGTCTATAGGCGGAAGGAAATCTACACAGTGCTTCAACGGGAAGAGAACATCGTGCGGCCAGCGAATCTTCCCGCGGAGGCGGTCGGCAGACAGTGGACGACGGTCACGGCGGCCGATGGTACGATCGTGGGGATTTGTTGCCTGCTCGGGCAGTTGTTCATGAAGCCGATGGACAACCCGTGGCGGGCGGCTGATCGGGTGTTGACGGAAATGCCGACCGACGTGCGGGTTCGCTTCGTTGATTTCCACGTCGAGGCAACCAGCGAAGCCCAAACGATGGGCCGTTACCTCGATGGTCGTGTTTCAGCTGTCCTTGGCACACACACCCACGTCCCAACCGCCGACGAATGCTTGCTTCCTGAGGGGACCGCTTTCCAATGCGACGTCGGCATGACGGGCCCCCATGAAAGCATTTTGGGACGACGCATCGACCGCGTCATGGAAACTACTCTGACCTCCAACCCGACCCAATTTGAAGTCGCCTCAAAGGACGTGCGGCTCAACGGGACTATCGTCGAGATTGATCCCCAAACGGGGAAAGCGACCTCTATCGAGCGTCTCTGCTATCGCAGTGGGCAGAAGTAGGTATTCTAGCTCGCGGGCTAGGCGTTCTGACACTGCTCTTGCAGTACGCTTCGCTATTTCCTAACGTCCGTGGCCTATGAGTCCTTATGGGTGACAAGCCTACCAAGTCGGAGGGAGAAGATCGGCTTCCCGGGCGCCTACGCTTAGCGTTATTTGCCTTAGCCTTGCTTCTCGCTGCACTGCTAGTGATGGCCAGTCGGCTCGCGCCAGACCCTCGTGGTTTTGGCACCCACGAGCAACTTGGCTTGTCGCCGTGTTGGATTCATCAGCGAACAGGAATCACTTGCCCCTCGTGCGGCATGACCACAGCTTGGGCACATGCTCTTGCGGGACAGATACTACCAGCAATCCAATCAAATCTTGGAGGAACCTTACTCTGCGTCGTCGCACTTGTAGTCGCTCCCTGGCTGGCACTTTCTGCCATCGTGGGACGTTGGCTCCTATGGCGACCGAGCCTCAAACCAACCGTCATCGTCGCTACGGCCATTTTGACGGTGACGGTCCTTGATTGGCTCAGAAGAGTGTTCCTCTGACTTACCCAGATAGAATTTTGCGAACGAGGAATAAGGAAATGACTCGCTCTCCGAGAACGGCACTCATCCTGTCGGTGATTATCAGCACGGCATGCATCGCCTCGACCGGATGTTTGCATTCGTTGGTCGCGACTGGCATGTATATCTTCCAAGGCGGCAATGTCGTTGACGCGTCTTGCGACGAATTGGAAGGCGAGCGGGTCGTCGTCCTCGTACGCCCCCCGGCATCCAACGAATACCGTCACGCCGGCGCTGCCCGAGCGTTGGGCTCGCGTGTGAGTAACTTGCTGGAAATCAACGTCGACGGCATCGATATGGTCAGTCAGCAAGAAGTCGACAACTGGATCGATGAGCAGGACTGGGAGAATTTCAAAGACTTGGGTCGCAGCGTGAAGGCCACCCGGGTTGTTTATGTCGAGCTTGATAGCTTCGAGCTCTTCAAAGGCAAAACGCTCTACCAGGGCGACGCCGAGTTGAAAATTTCCGTCTACGACATGAAAAACCGCGGCAAGCTCATGTTCGAGCAACCCTTGGGGCAGGTTCTCTTCCCCAAAAACAGCGGCATCCCCGCCGCCGACAAACCGGTCCAACACTTCCAGAAGCAGTACATCGAAGTGTTGTCGAACCTGATTGCTGAGCACTTCTACGACCACAACCCCAACGCGACGTTCGCGTTGGACGCGGTGGCGAACAAGTAGCGTACAGGCCAAAGCGTCAGCGCCGGGATTTAGGGCTTGGGTTCATCCTCAGCAGGCCAGGGGATCTCGACTTCAATGCCTGGCCGCAGAGATTGTGCGATTGCGATCTCATGCGGTTTCATGACATGCTCAAACCGAACGCTCTTTAGGTTCGGGAATTCCGACAAGCTGCGTAGAGATTCTTCCGATAGTCGTGCCATCCTGAAATAGAGAGATTCGATCGGCAAATCGCGAGCGTTCGCCATAATATAATCGGCACCTCTGCAGTCATAGAATCCGAGAATCTTAAGATTCTCAAAGCTTGAAATAGCTTCGGAACTATCTGAGGTAATCTCGACCATATCGAAGTGGACCTCAAGAATGTTGCTTGCGCAGTCTGAATCCTCGGCGAGCATCGGGAGTAGCAAGATGTCAAAAATGTGCGCTTGCTGCTCGCCTTTCTTAATAGCTTCGAATTGTTCTAGTCGTCGCTCAGCTTTTCGCTTTTCGTATGCTAGATTCGACTGTTCGGTTTGGTAATCGATCAAATACCAAAAAAACGTTGCGAAAGAGACAGCAAGCAACGAATACAACAGGAGATGCCGCAACCAACGATTTCGTGAGTGAGGAGGATTCATGGTCACCGCAAGGCTCACCTTTGATTGATTCTCAATTGGTGAGTAAGCAGCCCCGTAGAATCCCGAACACGATGATGGCTAGCGCCCACCATCCAACAGTTTCGGTCGGCTTGCTCGGATCGTTCTTGCTCATGTGAAGCTCTCGTATTAGCAAGCTCTACAACGGGGGAGGATCTCTCCGCGGTGGCCGTTGCGGCATCTGTGGCCGCATGCGTGGTCGTGGGTTCACGTTGCCGTTGTTTTGGTTACGCTCCTGCATCGGCGTGTAAGACTCTCTCCACTCCCAGCCTAGCGGCGTCTTGAGTTCTTCCTTGGCAAACATGGCCCAAGGCGTGCCGGGGTGGTCTTCTTGCACGCGTTGGAGATACTCAATCGCCTGCTCGGCGGTTTTCTCTAAGCGGCTACTCGCGTAGTCGTTGCCGGCCCGTAGGTTCCAGACGTTGTTCCGCTCGCCCTTGAACTTCATGCCCTGTTTCGCCTCGGCGAGCATCATGTTGTATCCTGCCGTGCGGACTTGGACTGCTAGAGCCCTGCCGACGGCCAAGTCGTAGCCCGCCTGCCAGCGTGGTTCGCGGACTTTCTTTCGATCGGTTTCTCCTAGTAGCAACCGCTGGCAGAGGCGATCGATCTTCGGCTGGAGTAGCGCGGCGTTTCGTTGGGCACGGGAGAGCAACTCAGCCAGTGAAGCTTCATCACGTTTGGGGAACCGCAACTGCACGTTTTCCATCGGCGAAGTCCACGACATTTGAGCCGCTTCGACCAGGGCCAGCTTCGCACGGTTGTTTCGCACCAGTTGCATGTATTCCTGGACCGGAACGTAGTCTGGCTGGTAGCGGCGCATCGCATCGGGATCGAAAAAAGCCGTCAGCTCCGCGGAAAGGTTATCGATTTCACCTCGACGAATCCGCCGACCGACCTTCCGGTTCGGATGAGCAGCAAAGTACAGCCCGCCAGTGTCGTAGCAGAGCCGGGTGAGGGCGTACGGACCGAAGCCGGAATCGACCAGATCATCGTCATCGCCACGCCCCACGAAGTTGAGCTTCAACCGCTCGGGCAGGAGGGACTCGGGGCCCAGCGAGACGGGGACCCATTGCGGACGCTGGTCGTAGTTCGGGTCAGGATCAACATACTTCACGTAGGCAGTCTTGCGGCCAAACGGGGCAGGGCGGCCGACGACGTAAACGGGGATCGAAGCGCGTTGGCAGGCGTTTACTGTGGCGTCGAGCTGGTTGACGTCGTTCCCGGCTTCGTCGGTGAACACAACAAACAACACATTGCGGCTACCGCGACTGGCCGTGCGATAAGGTCGGAACTTCTCAGCCGCCATCGCTACGGCGGTGAAAACATTCTCTTGACCCTTCTTGGGATCATTCGGGTCTTCCCGCACGGCCTTCACCGCGGCTTGAATCTCTTCTAACTGGTCGGTTGGCTTTGGCGTAATAAGCTTGGGCTGGGAACCAAATCCGACGACGGCAGTCAGCAGCGGCTTATCCTTGTGTTTGCGGAACGCTGGGTTCTTGGAAGCTTCGACCACTCCAAGTTCATCGTAGATGCGTTCGAATCGTTTGGAGATGCGTTCTCGTTCTTTCTTCAAACTGCCCGACTCATCGAACAGCCAAACCACCAGCGTCGGAGCTTGCTCTAAGGAAATAAGAATCTCATGCGTAATGCGGTCGATCGCTCCTTGAGCTCCGGTGGCACCCACGCTCCCAACACCCTGCGTTGGGGTGCTAAGCGAAACCTCAGGCCCTTGCAGAACGACCTGCTCCAGCTCAATAGCAGGGAGTTCACCCAGGTCGGCAATCGTATCCGCTTCGATGACGACCAACGATTCCTCAGCAAACTCAGGAGCCGCCGCCAACGCGGACGCTTCGCCGCCTTGACTCAGAGCTCCCATTTCTTCCATTGGCTCGTCGGCAGACAGAAATTCCTCGGTGAGGATTTCTTCTTCGATCAGTTCGACCTGTTCGTAAGTCAGATCGAGCTCCTTGCGCGAACTCGGCAAGGCGAGCGTCGCGATGGCGAGCAACGCCAAAAGCAAGAGATGCATGCCAAAGCTGGTGATCCACGCTGCGGAATCACGATCCAGCAGCGGCGGCAAAGGCTCTCCGCATTCGGACTCTTCAGCGGAATTAAAGCTCTCAAGCGTAGCCATGCCTAATCTTTCTCTGACAGGCACGCCCTATTCGCACGTCGTACAGAGTCGACGAGCTTTGTGCGGCCTGAGTAGGAGTATCCCCGTTCCTGCTCTATTTTGTGCCAAGCGTGGCGATAGGACAAGCAAACAAGCCCTTCGGGCCTAAGGAATCGGCTGAATTCCTGCTTAATCCGCAAAGTTCGCCTACCAAGTCCACCAGAAGTGATTCGATCCTCGGGACGATTTCTTCTCCGATTTCTCGCGCAGTATAATGAAAGTGAGCAACTAATCTCCGCAAACAAGCTCGTTCGCGGTTCCCTCAATACACATTCGCGCTACTTAGTAAGGATTGGGTATGCATAGAACTCTCCGTTTCATTCTCTTCATTTCACTCTGCTCATTCGTTGCAGCGTTGGTTCCGATCTCAGCAAATGCCCAAAGCAGCGCTGAACCGGAAAGCTTATCTCTGAGCACGAAAGATGGGGTCCAAATCAAAGCGACCTACTATCCGAGTTCCGTGGGCGAACAGGCGGTTCCGGTTGTGGTGATCCACGATGAAAAAGAGTCGCGAGCGGTATTCGAGGAGTTCGCTCTGATGCTGCAAAGCCCAACGGCCCCTACAGGACAGAAGCGAGACGCCCGAGCGGTTCTGACGGTCGACCTCCGCGGTCATGGCGAAAGCCGCACTGCCGTTGGACGACGCGGTGATACGATCGAACTTGATGCGAGTAAGTTTCGGCAGAACGACTACGCGGCGATGGTCCTGCAAGATATGGAAGCGGTCCGCAACTTTCTCGTGAAAGAGAACAACGCACGACGACTCAACTTGAACAAGCTGTGTGTTGTGGGAGCGGGTATGGGAGCAAACGTCGCAACCCTGTGGGCGGCTCGTGATTGGAGTATGCCTCCGCTGGCCCGCGTCAAACAGGGACAGGATGTGAAAGCGTTGGTTCTGATTTCACCGCAATGGAGCTTCCGCGGATTGCCCCTCAAGAATGCGATCCGTCAGCCGGGAGTGCGTGAGCGAGTTTCCTATTTCATCGCCTTCGGGAGCGAGGACAAGAAGTCAGCCAAAGACGCAAAAACCATCTACAAGAATCTAGAAAAGTTCCACCCCGATCCCGCCCGTGATCAGCCTGAGAAGAAAAGCCTCTATTTCATTGATAACTTGAAGACAAAACTCAAGGGCAGCGAACTGATAACGAAGCAGCAATTCAAGCTGCAACCTTATATTGATTACTTCATCGAGCAACGACTCGTGAAGCAGGATTACCCTTGGATCAATCGTAAGATCAAGTGAGCTTGTTGGCTCCCTGGCCGGGGTGCTTAAGCACCCCGGGCAAAAGCTTTTACTTCGCAATTGGCTTCGCAGGAATCACAATCTCCACACCAATCGGCAGTAAGTGGGGGTTTGTGAGTGTTTCTCGATTCAAGTCGAAGATCTCCAGGGCGCGTCGCTCATCATCCAAATAACGTCGAGCAAGCCGTTCGAGCGTGTCGCCGTTGTGAACGACGTGGATTCGTAGATCGGTAGCTGCTGGCTCCGATTCGGCCTCATCGGGCGACTTCGCATCTTTGGACACTTGAGGCTCGACTGAGGTCGGCAGCATGGCTGTCGAGTAAATTGGCCGCTTTCCATCGGCAAACAGTTGAGCATTGCCTTGCATCAAGCTTCTGGCTGCCCGTACTTCCTGGGTACTCGGTTCAGTGACTGGCGGTGCCACTGCGAGCGGAGGAATCGTTGCAGCGACTGGAGAGGGCTCACTCTTCACAAGCGCTGAAGCGAGCGTGCTCGGCAGTCCCTCTGAGGGCCTTGTCTGGTGCAAACTCTCTGGCCGACTTTCCTGGACAGGCTCCAAGGCGATTGGACCGGGTAGTTGACTTGTGCGCGTCGACGATGCAAGGGCTGGCTGCGAAACAGCCGACACCGGGGCGACTTTTGTAGCTGGCTGCACCTCGCCGCTACGACGGAATGGCCAAGCGATGAGGAGTCCCAACGACAGGACGATTGCTGCTGTCGTGATTTTTCGGCGCCGAGAGATCATGAAGTTGCCAACGGAGAGAACGATGCACGCAGCAAAGAACGGTGCATTATCACTCTTAGAGATCGGCAACGTGCCAGCTAAGACCTGAAATTAGGTCAGACCGGCACCTCAACAAAGACGAGCATGCATGAGTTCGCACTGGTTGCGCAAACTTTGCGGAATCAGGCTGGGCCGTACTGCCTAGGCGTTACGGTTCGCTGCCGCAGCGGCTTCGGCCCGTTGGCTCATCCAGAGCAGCGCTGGCGAAGCAATGAAGATCGAGCTGTAAGTACCCACGAGTACGCCAATCACCAAGGCAAAGGCAAACCCGTGGATTCCGTCTCCTCCCAAGAAGTACAGAATCAGCACTGTCAGCAAGGTAGTCAGCGACGTCAGCAAGGTACGCGAGAGAGTTTGGTTGATACTCTCATTGATCATCTCTCGCGTAAGCGTCGGGCTCTTTCCTTTCACCTCGCGAATACGATCGAACACGACGATCGTATCGTTGAGCGAGTAACCGATAATCGTTAGGAAGGCCGCTACGATTGGCAGGCTGATCTGGAACTTATCAATCAGCAGAGCACTGGCGATCCCCGGGGCACCGTTGACGAGGTACCCCGTCAAAGCAATCACGCCCAAAGTCACCGCCACGTCGTGTACAAGTGCCACAACAGCGGCCAAGCCGTAAATCACCCTTTGAAAGCGGAACCAAATGTAGCCGATGATGCCCAGTAGGCTGATCACGATCGCAGCGATGGCATCTTTGCTCATGCGACCCGCAACACGGCCACCGATTTTATTGGCCAACGGGAAGACCGGCTCTGCGTTGGTCTTGGCTTGTAGCTCGGTAAGTACCTCGCGAGCCTCTGCTTCGGGAAGTGCTAGTTTAATCTCCCAAGTGGCGAAACCACGTGATGTGCTGGTGTTTTGCAGGTACTCATCGTTGCTCACGGCAACAGCAGTTCCCTGGTGCCCGGTTGCCTCGAGAGCTTCGTTAACCCGAAGCATCAACGAGTCGTAGCTGACGCCACTCTCATCGTCGTTGCCGCTGAAAGTGAGAACCGCTGAGGTGCCGTTTTCGAAAGGGTTTCCTTCGCTTGTGAAACCAGACTCGGCTGTCTCCTCCGCTTCTTCAGCGGATTCTTCACTGCTGTTTTCATTAGTCGAGGTTTCTTCGCTGGCCTCTTCTTCAGCGGGCTCGCTCGTCGTTTCAGCTTCTTCCGCTTCGCTAGTCTCTTCTGCCGTTTCTTCTGCAGTCTCTTCGACTTGAAGCATCAGCGGAGCAACGGGCAGCGTGCGAAGCAGGCTCGCCATGCTAACGTTACTATCAGCTTGTGCTGCCTCTGTGGAGGCTTGGTCGTCACCTAGAGGAGTGACCTCGTCGAAGTCAACATTGTATTTACGAAGGTTGTCTCCGATGGTTTCTTTGATGATCTCCTGCACCTTCCCAACTTCTTCGGCGACGGACGTGACTCGGTATTGAGTGTTGCCCTCGCCCACACTCACTAGCGACATGTTTTTGTCTTTTAACTCAGTTTCATCGAGCAGTGCTTTGACTTCGGAGAACTCCATTGGCTTGTCGAGAACCATCGTGACGGAAGTACCGCCAGTAAAGTCGATATTCAGCAAGTCAGTTCCGCGGCCAGAGATGCCGAAGATTCCGATGCCGATTACAATCGCGGAAAAGACCGCAGCAATGCCTCGCTTGCCGAGGAAATCGATGGCCGTCTCGCCCAAGATGCGGCCCATGCTGAGGCCCTTGAGGTACTTGAGCTTCTCGGCGATGTCGAACACGAGTCGCGAAAGGAAGATCGCCGTGTACATACTCATGATGATGCCCAAGATGAGTGTTACGCCGAAGCCCTTCACACTATCAGGAGCAAACTTATAAATCACGATTGCTGTGATCAGCGTCGTGATGTTGGCGTCCACGATCGTTTGCGTCGCCCGCGCGAAGCCGTTGCGGATAGCCATTCTCAATGCGGCACCGCGTCCTAACTCTTCGCGGATGCGTTCAAAGATCAGCACATTCGCGTCAACCGACATACCAACCGTCAGTACCAAACCGGCAAGACCCGGCAGTGTGAACGCACCTTTGATGAGCACCATTGTGCCGAGGATCAGCAGCAGGTTCACTCCCAACGCGAGACAGGCAACGAAACCAGCAAAGCGATAGTAAAGCAACATAAAGACCACGACCGCTGCCAAGGAAACGCCAATCGCTAGCTTCCCTTTACGGATGGTTTCAGCTCCCAATGTAGGACTGATGCGCTCTTCGCTAATCGGATCTTCGTTCAATCGGGCAGGCAGACTACCAGCGTTGATAATGCCAGCGATGAACTTGGCCTCTTCTTCGGTGCCAACTCCGGAGATTTCACCGTTGCTGCTAATGCGACCGTTAATCGAGGGGGCCGATTTTAGCACGTCGTCAATCAAAATGCCCAGGTTGTACTTCGCCCCGGAAGCTTGCGGCAAATGCCTGCCCGTGAGCTGGCCAAACTTGTAAGCCCCCAGCGTGTTCATGGTGAACTGCACGTTGGGCTGGTTTGATTGATCGACGCCCACGCGGGCTGCGCTGACATCTTTACCAGTCACATCAAGGCCATCATCAAGCGGAAGTAGAATAAGTACCTGCTCTTTGTCGCCGACCTTCCGCTTCACATAAGTTCCTTCCGTGTCGCGACCGATTGGGCTGTCCTCGCGGAATGCAACCCAGCGGGCGACCGGTTCGCCGTCAAACTTCAAGATTCGCTCCCCCGGTGGCAAGGCCAGGGCAGCTTTGATCTTGGGACGGTGGTTGCTAAACGCGTTGGAGGCGGTGATACGAAATTTCAAGAGGCCGGCTGTTGAGATATTGCGTTTGATCTGTGCCAACTCTTGTTGTGTCGCTGATGGAATGATGATTTCAACCTGACCGCGACCGTATTTGCGGATAGTTACTTCCTTGGTGCCGCTGGGATCGACGCGTTCAATCAGCGCGGCGATCATGTTGTCCATATTGACTTCAGCGTTTTCCTCTTCTTCTGCGGCACTTTCTTCTCCGCCGTCGCCTTCGGCTTGATCTTCAGCAAGCTCGTAAATCAGCGTAATACCGCCGCTCAGGTCAGGGCCGAGCTTCACCTCACCGGTTTGATACACCACCGCCGCGGCAGCAATCGTTCCCAAAGCGAGCGAGATCTTCCAGCCGTGATCGGTCATCCGCCACTTCTTGGCCAGCCAGTTACCAATCATGGTTGGTACAACGAACAGGGCGATGACAACACCCAGCGTGATGATCCCGGGGCCGAGCCCTTGCTCAGCCGCGTTGGCGGCCACGTCCGAGGGGTCCGTCGAGATGATCTTCCGATCCGCCTCGTCAACAGGCTTCTCTTCAGCCTCCTGCTCGACTTCGGTCTCGCTGCCGGAGAGTTCCTGACCGACTGACGGCGTCGTGTAAGCAAGCGGCAATACAATCGCTAGTCCGACGATCAAGAAAGCCTGCATGAGTGAGTGTGAAGAGAAAAGTCTTGTAACCATTGCTTCAATCAACCTGTAAAAATGGGTGCCGCGGTGAGTCGCGGACTGACCGTATTGTTTCGCTACTTCTTATCCGCCTTCGTCTCGTCGGTGACAATCTCTTTGATGGCACTCGTGCCGATCCGCATCTTCGCGCCGGTGGCTTCGTCGATTTGAATCGTGACGATCTGCTGTTCTTTCTGGATGTTCGTGACCGTCCCGTGGATGCCGCCGATCGTGATCACGCGGTCCTTGGTTTTCAGATTTGCAATTTGGTCGCGGGTCTCGTTCTGTGCCTTTTGCTGCGGTCTGAGCACCATGAAGTAGAACAGAAGCAGGATGATCGGCAGCAGCGTCGTGAACGGCAGCCCGGCAAAGCCGCCGGGGTCAGCCGCGGGCTTCTTGCCTTCGGTTTCCGCCAACAGCCAGAAGCCTTGAGCCACCAATCCGCTGGAGAGAAAATCGCCGGTTAAATACTGAAGAACTGCCACGCCTGTGTTTCTTTGCCAGTGTTTCTTTGATAGTTGGGTTTCTTATCTGCCTGTGCTACTTATCGGGAGCCTCAGCCCGGCCAGAGAGCTACCTCACTAGCTAGGCGAAAAATGGTTCGCTGGAACCAAGCGGGTCATCATAAATCCTAGCGCCGTAAGCAACAAGGGCGTTTGCAGGGCGTTAGTGGGCAGTCGGCAGGGGGCAGTAGGCAGTCTCGACTACCCCTAGCCCGCGAGCTACGCCTCGCGCGGAGAACTGGAGTACGCGTCGCATACCTCTCTAGCAAATTCCCGGCGGAGGCGTAGCTCCGCGGCTAGGGGAGTAAGCGTCTCTTGAAGGGCTCAATCTTTGGCCCAGCCAGCCACTTTCCTCGCGTGAAACTCCTCAAAAGCGTCGGCGACAATCGCTTCGCGGGCTTCGGCCAGGAGGCGTTGGTAGTAGGTGAGGTTGTGAATCGAAGCCAGCACCGGGCCGAGCATCTCATTCGCTTGAAATAGGTGCCGAAGGTACCCACGGCTATGGCGGCAAGCAGGGCAGGGGCAATGCTTTTCGATAGGTTCCTGCTCCAACGCGTACTTGGCGTTCTTCAGTCGCCGTGGCCCCTCGTCGGTGAAGACGAGCGCGTTGCGCCCATTGCGGGTGGGCATCACGCAGTCGAACAAGTCGATCCCGCGCTTCACGGCCTCCAGGAGGTCCTCGGGCTTGCCGACACCCATCAGGTAGCGAATACGATCGGTCGGCAGGTGAGGCGTGGTCGCTTGAATCGCGGCATACATCTCAGGGGGCGGTTCACCGACGCTCAAACCGCCCACGGCGTAGCTCGGGAAGTCGAGAGCCACCATCGCCTCGGCACACTCGCGACGAAGCTGATGGTCGAGCCCTCCCTGGACAATGCCCAACAACATTTGGTCTTCGCGTGAATGAGCCCTCTGACAACGTTCCGCCCAGCGGACACTCCGCCAAGTGGCGTCGGCAACGGCTTCGGGAGTGTTCGGCAGTGCGATCACATGATCGAACGCCATGATTAGGTCTGCGCCCAGATTCTCTTGAATCGACATTGAGCGCTCGGGCGTGAGCTCGATCTTTGAGCCGTCAATGTGCGACTGAAACGTGACTCCGTTTTCATCAACTTTCGAGCGATCCGCCAAACTAAAGACTTGAAACCCACCACTGTCGGTGAGGATCGGCCCTGACCACTGCATGAATCCGTGTAGGTCGCCCAACTGTGCGACCACTTCGTCACCCGGGCGAAGATGCAAATGGTAAGTATTCGCTAGAACCATCTGCGCGCCGGTTTCAGCAACGCGACCGATATCGACACCCTTAACCGTGCCTTGCGTGCCCACGGGCATGAAAGCGGGAGTCTGAACCGTGCCATGCGGCGTGTGCAGCGTCCCACGTCGAGCGTCGCGGTCGGTATGCAGAAGGTCGAACTGGAAAGATGACATCCGAAACTCCAGTAGCCGCGACGACTTCAGGCGAGCCGCGACCTAACAGGTCGCCGGGAGTTGGCTCGATGGATTGCGTACCGTTAGGCTCCGGCGACCTGTTAGGACGCGGCTAGGTGCAATTGAGAGCGGCTGCACGAGCAGATGACTACTCGCCCCGCAGCTTCAGCCCGGCGATGGTTAGCTTCTCGCGGACCTCATTGAGGCTCGTCACGCCGAAGTTCTTGCATTCCAGCAGGTCGTCGCCGGTGCGACGGACGAGTTCGCCGATGGTGGTCAAACCGAGTCGGACCATGCACTTGCGAGCACGGACAGAGAGGTTCAGCTCGGCGATTGGGCGATCAAGCAGGGCCCGCTCGTCGTCGCTGAGGGCGTCGTTTTGATAGGCGGGCTCTTCTTGCCACTTGGTTTGAGCGAATTGGCCGAGCTCCAAGCCTTTCGAGTTGAGCATCTCGCGAATTTCCACGAGCGACGTCTCGCCGAAGTTCTTACTGGAGAGCAAATCTTGCTCGCTCGTTTCGGTCAGGTCGCCGAGGGTCATGATGCCCATCTTTTCCAGGCAATTACGGCTGCGGACCGACAGTTCGAAGTCGGTCACGGGAACGCTTAGCACCTGGGCCAAGCGATCTTGGCGGCGGCGAGCTTCCTCGTCGTACAGCATGTCCTTCGAAGCGTCGGAATCTTTAAAGTACAAGCGGGCACGTTCGTGGGCCGGATGCACGTCAAGGATGCGCTGGTAGCACTGCTTCGCACGTTCGAACTGGCCGTTGTCTTCGTAAAGCAAGCCGAGATTCAGCAGAGTGCCGATGTGGGTCGGGAATTGGCCGGAGGCTTTCTCGTAAAGCTGACGAGCGTAGTCGTCATTGCCGTGACGATCGTTCACCAGTGCCAAGCCAAAGAGAGCGCCAGCGTGGCTGTCGTCCGACTCCACGGCACGCTCCAGTAGGGCAATCGCTTCAGTCGGGTTACCGCCCAAGGCAGAAACAGTTGCCGAACGCTGGTAGAGGTATTCAGCCGTTTGCTCGACCGCTCCCGAAAGATCGTCGAGCGTCTTCAGTGCTTCTTCGTTTCGCCCAAGATAACGGAGGGCTTCCGCTTTCGCGAGAGCGACATCGTCCTTGTTGTAGCCGGCTCGCTCAGCCGATTCATAGGCGGTGAGTGCCTGATCGTACTGGTCGAGAGCCAAATGGGCTCTTCCGAGATAGAAATGCGTCAAAGCGCCGCCATCGGCGTTGGTGAGCGTTTCGATCGCGTTGCTATAACGACCGACGAGATATTCGCAGACGCCAAGGCGGGCCGAGGCTGCTGGGGTGCGGGTTTCCTGATCGCGGAGCTCGGCGGTTGCCTCGCGGAGAGTGCGGAAGTTCGCATAATCAGCACTCATCGCCGCGGCGATTTGCTTGATTTCGTTCGGGCCGAATGTACTCGGTGAGACAACAATTTGCTTAATATCAAGATCAAGAACTTGCGACATAATGAATCTCTTAGGCTCCGGGCAGAACTCAGATATCGGCACTCAAAACGACAATGACAGCATCAACGGCAAGAGCCAGCGGCGGGAGTCGAACCCGCAACCCCTGCATTACGAATGCAGTGCTCTGCCAATTGAAGCTACGCTGGCTGATGCGGCGAATCTCATACATTAACGGATGCGTGTTTTTCCGGCAATGGGCGGCGATTTGCGTCAAGCTCTCCATTTTCTGCCCGCAAAGCTCTAATTCTGACCGATTACCATTTCCCAGCCCGTGTTACTAGAATGGGCCTTATTCCCGTTACGGACTCTCGTTTCCAGGAACTCATATGACTCGATTCTGCGCCCTCCTACCATTCGTTCTGCTGGCACAACTTCTCCAACCGCTTGTCGGCTTCGCCGCGAGCGACACCGAGCGGCCCAACATCCTCTACATCATGTCAGACGATCACGCCGCCCACGCCATCGGTGCCTACGGTGGCCGGCTGTCGCAGCTCGACCCGACACCCAACATTGATCGCCTCGCCAAAGAAGGCGTTTTGCTACGAAACTGCTTCTGCACCAACTCGATCTGCGTGCCAAGCCGCGCGACGATCATGACAGGGCAGTATAGCCATACCAATGGCGTGAAGACGCTGAACTATGCCCTAGAACCAGCCCGCCAGACCCTCGCACATGAAATGAAAAAGGCTGGCTACGAGACGGCCATCATCGGTAAGTGGCACCTTAAGGCAGAGCCGGCAGCCTTTGACTACTACTGCGTACAAGATGGTCAGGGTTCGTACTTCAACCCCGAGTTCCGCTACCCCGGTAAAAAACCGTGGCCGCAGAATACCTTCACTCCACGCAGCTATGACGACGTTCACTCCTCTGACATCATCACGGACCAATCGCTGAAGTGGCTCAAGCGAAGGCAGAAGCAAAGAACCGGCAAACCCTTCTTCCTGATGCACCACTTCAAAGCGCCGCACGACAACTTCGCCAATGCGGAGCGTTACGACTGGCTGCACGAAGGCGTCGAAATCCCTGAGCCGTTAAGCTTATGGGAGCGTGGCAACCATGGCCCACTGGGCCGACCGCAGTATGGGACGTCGGTTTCTTCAAGAAATTCGCGTCGAAACATGGGCCATCACATGCACGTTCCTGCCGATATGCCGGAGCCAAACTACACCCGCGAAAGCTATCAACGTTACCTCAAGAAATACCTGCGTTGTGTGAAGGGAGTGGATGACAACATCGGTCGGCTGCTCGCCTATCTTGAAGAGACGGGCGAACTCGACAACACGATTATCATCTACACCGCAGACCAAGGCTTCATGCTTGGCGAGCACGATTACATCGATAAACGCTGGGCTTACGATGAGTGCCTGAGGATGCCCTTTGTGATTCGTTACCCAAAGCGTTTTGCGGCAGGCACGGTGAATGAAGAGATGATCAACAATGTCGACTTCGCCCCCACGCTGCTCGAACTGGCCGGAGCCACCGAAATGCCCAGCGGATTCGAAGGCCGTAGTTTTGTCGCCAACTTGGAGGGTAACTCACCAGAAGATTGGCCGAAGGCGACCTACTATCGTTATTGGATGAATATGACGCATCACGACAATCCGGCGCATTACGCGATCCGCACGAAGGATCACAAGCTGATCATCTTTTATGGTTTAGCCTTAGACTCAAAAGGTGCTTTGGACGAGGTCATCGAACCCTACTGGGAACTCTACGATCTGAAAAAAGACCCGCAGGAAATGAACAACGTCGTCGCCGATCCTGCGTATGCAGAGACGCTCGTCCAGCTAAAGAAACAGCTTGATGAGTTGAAAAAACAAGTCGGCGACACGGACCAGAAGTACCCCGAACTTTACGAAGCCATCAAGAAAGCCGGATAGAAGTCAAAAACATTTGAAGAGAGACACTTTCTATTGGGCCACTGATGACACGGATTTCACAGAGATGACTGCCGGCTACGCCTCGTTCCTGGGCATGCCCTAAGCATCAATCCGAATTTAATCCGTGTCATTCGTGAAATCAGTGGCCAAAACTAAACTCACCATACCTTTCTGGATAGTCAAAGTATGAAACGCTTTTCCTCCTTTTTGCTTGCACTCTTCTCTCTAGGGTCCTTCATCGCAATCGCTGAGGACTCTCGCCCCTGGCAGAACCCACTGGTCAACGGCATCAATCGTTTACCAGCCAGGGCGACGCTTTACTCCTACGCCGATGTCGAAAGTGCTCGCACGAAGTCGCGAGAAGATTCGGGTCGATTTGTTGCGCTGAACGGCAACTGGCAGTTCAAGTATGTCCCCAAGCCGGCCGAGGCCATCGATGGTTTCGAGCAGCCAAGCTTCGATGCAAGCGATTGGGGCTCGATTCCCGTCCCTGCTAACTGGGAACTCCATGGTCATGGGCAAGCAATCTATCTAAATTCGCGTTACCCTTTCCCGGTCACTCCTCCAACGATTGACGACGCTGACAATCCCG
Source organism: Lacipirellulaceae bacterium (assembly GCA_040218535.1). NCBI lineage: Bacteria > Pseudomonadati > Planctomycetota > Planctomycetia > Pirellulales > Lacipirellulaceae > Lacipirellulaceae bacterium. The sequence goes on from JAVJRG010000008.1 coordinate 231,738, forward strand.
TCGGTCATTACCGTCGTACTTTTGAGTTGCCAGCAGGTTGGAAAGACCAGCGAGTCATCGTCCACTTTGGCGGAGTCACGAGTGCGTACTACGTTTACGTCAACGGCAAAGAGGTTGGCTACAGCGAGGATGCTCGCCTCCCTGCAGAATTCGACATCACCGACGCCGTGAAAGAAGGTGAAAACACGCTTGCCGTAAAGGTTCACCGTTGGAGTGACGGCAGCTATCTCGAAGACCAGGATCACTGGCGGCTGAGCGGCATCCATCGCGAAGTGCTGTTGCTCGCACGTCCCAATTCACATATCGCTGACGTCGCTGTCCGCACGAAGGCCCTGGGCGACCCGCTCGCCGCTGACTGGCAGTTGCAGGTGAGGCCAGTGCTGGAATTAGCTGAAGGAGCGGATCTGAAAGCGACAAAGTTCCAAGTGCAACTGTTTGATGCTGCGGGAAACTCCGTCCTAGAGAAAGCACCGACGATCCCAGCAGAAAAAGTGGTCCGCGAATGGTATCCCCAGCGTGATACCCCAGCGTTCGGCCTCATCAACGTGGTCGTCAAGCAGCCGAAGCTTTGGAACGCGGAGACTCCGAATCTCTACACGCTGGTCGCCACGCTTAAAGACAAAGACGGCACGACGCTCGACGCGACGAGTACCCGCGTTGGTTTTCGAGAAGTGAAGATCGCCGACGGTCAGCTTTTCGTAAATGGTCGCTCGATCAAGCTCATCGGCGTCAACCGTCACGACCATAGTCACACCGGCGGCAAGACCGTGACTCGCGAAGAGATGCTCAAGGACGTGCTGCTAATGAAGCAGTTCAATTTCAACGCCGTACGGACTTCGCACTATCCGAACGACCCCCACTTCCTCGACCTATGCGATGAGTACGGCTTGTACGTGATGGACGAGGCGAACATCGAATCACACGGTTTGCCGGGGCAACTCGCGAACAATCCCCTCTGGGCAAACAGCTTCTTGGAACGCGGCCTGCGGATGATCCAGCGGGATCGCAACCATCCGTCGATCATTAGTTGGTCACTTGGCAACGAAACGGGTACCGGCCCCAACCATGCGGCCATGTACGGTTGGATTCGCGATCGCGATCCCACTCGACCTATTCATTACGAAGGTGCTCAGGGCGACCCGGAATCTCCCGATTACCGCCCAGGTGGCAGTCGGGGGCGCAAGGGCCTAGGCAATTGGGGAAACCCCACGGACCGCTGGTATGTCGACATGGTCAGCCGCATGTACCCCAGCGTCGCTGAGCTTAAGAACCTCGCCGACACTGATACCAGCGACCGCCCGATCGTCATGTGCGAGTACTCACACGCGATGGGCAATTCGATTGGGAACTTAAAGGAGTACTGGGACCTCATCCGTAGCGAGAGGCGTCTCATCGGTGGCTTCATCTGGGACTGGATCGACCAAGGCATCGAAAAGAAAACCGAAGATGGACGCACGTTCCTCGCCTACGGCGGCGACTATGGTGAGAAGGATCACGATGGCAACTTCTGCATCAACGGCGTCATCGCCTCCGACCGTACCGCGAAGCCGCACACTTGGGAATGTAAGAAAGTTTTCCAACCGGTGGCCGTCGAGGCACAGAATTTGGAACAGGGTGTATTCAAGGTCACCAATCGGAGGCACTTTACAAACCTCGACGATTTGGTGGTGAGCTGGAGACTCATGGATGACGGAAAAGTAATTGAGCAGGGTAAGGTCCCGACCCCACAGATCGGTCCAGGCGAGTCGGGCACGCTGAAGATCGCTTTGCCCAGACCTGATCGCAAAGAAGGCATTGAACGAACGCTCTTCATTCGGTTCGATCTCGCCGACAATGAGTCTTGGGCCGATCCCGGCTTTGAAGTTGCCTGGGATCAATTCATTCTCGCAGAGCCGAACTTGGAGATTCCCGAAGCGGTAGGTAAGGACGAGCAACTTGCCATCGAGGATGCGAAGAGCACACTTACGCTTAGCAGCAAATCAGCCAAGCTGGTATTCAACAAATCAACAGGCTTGCTCGAGACCTACACGATCAAGGGCCAGTCTCTGCTTGCTGCACCCATGTCCCCAAACTTCTGGCGTTCGATGACCGACAATGACGTTGGCGGAGATCGTTCGTCGCGTCCTTCGCGAAAGGCTTGGAAGACGGCTTTCGAGAAAGGCCGCCTCACGAACTTTTCTTTCAGAGAGAATCCGGGCAACAAATCCGTCGGAGTCACCACAGAGTTTGACCTGCACGGCGTACCGGCCAAGGTAGTTGTGGATTACGCGGCGGTCGCCAGTGGCGAGATGGTTATCACGGTCGAATTCCGGCAGCAACAAGGGGCTCCACCTCTGCCACGGATTGGGATGCAACTGGGGCTCCATTCGAAATACGATGCGGCGGAATACTACGGTCGCGGCCCGCACCCGAACTACTGGGACCGCAAAACGGGCGCTGCCCTCGGTCGCTACGAGTCACCGCTCGATAAGCTCCAGCATCAATATGTCCGCCCCCAAGAAAACGGTAACCGCAGTGATTGTCGTTGGTTACGACTCACCGGCGAAGGTGTGCCGACGCTCTTGGTGGAAGGGGACCCCACCTTTGATTTCAGTGCTTGGCCCTATACACAGAAAACCCTCAACCAGGCCAAACACACGACAGACCTCACGCCGGCTGGTTATACTACGCTGAACATTGACTACCGCCAGCGAGGCGTCGGCGGGGACGATAGCTGGTCGCCGCGGGCCAACCCAATGAAGGAATACCAGCTCAACGAAAATCGCTACGTGTATCGATTCGTACTGAGGCCAGTGGCGGAATAAGCGAAGCTTATTGGGTTGAGTCCAGGAACAGAGTTTTGAGAGGCCCTATGAGTCTGCGCAGCTTTCCTATGTTGGTAATGCTTCTACTCGCTTGCGACTTCGCAACGAGTAGCCAGCAGGTTTACGCGATCACTGTTGGAGAACTCGCGGATTTCAACAGCGGCACTGACGGCTGGGAGCACGGTCAAGGCGCGTGGCCGATTCTGTCAGGTGGCCAACTGGGTGCTTCGGATAACTTTCTTTCGATTCAGGCCAGTTCGGGGCTTAACCCGATCCGTTTCATCTCGCTGAATCGCACAAGCGAGTGGACCGGAGACTACACGGCAGCTGGTGTCACCGACTTGCAGTTCGACATCCTCAACGAATCGGGCACGACCCTCGAGATTCGTTTCTCAGTGAACGGCCCAGGCGGGTTATTCTCAACCACCACCAGTGCTTCGATTCCTTCCAGCAGTCGATGGCAGAACGCCAGCGTCTCTTTCGACCCGAATAACTTTTCGCCTGTCTCGGGAAGGTCCGGACCCTCGGGAACCAATATCGAGGCGACTTTGGGCAATGTCTCGGAACTTCGAATCCTCCACAACGCAAACCCGTCTTGGACTGGCCAGGCAGCGCAACTAACGGCCGGTTTCGATAACATCGAAGCCCTCGGTGCCGCTTTCGACCCGGCGGATTTCGATCAGAACGGTTTCGTCGATGGAGATGACTTGGCTGACTGGCAAACTGCTTACGGTAGCGATCCAGGTGCCGACGCCAATGGCGATGGCCTCACCGACGGTGACGACTTCATCATCTGGCAGCAGAACTTCGCCCCCGAGCCACCCATGCTACAAGCCGTTCCCGAACCTGCGAGCCTGGCACTGGTTTTAGCCGTTCCGGTTGCATGTTTCGCATATCGACGCCCAAGACACTAGAATAGATAGACAATATTACTTGTTCAGAGGAGTATTATCGATGAACCGCGTTTGCAGCACGTTACTGACTTTAGTAACTCTCTCCGCATTTGTTTTTTCTTACGCTCCGCAAGCTCAAGCCATCGTCAAAGGCGAACTGGCTGACTTCACAGGTGGCAACAACGGTTGGCGGCACGGTCAGGGTAGCTGGCCGCTCCTCTCAGGTGGTCAGGACGGACCAACCGATGATTTTCTCTCGATCCAATCTCAAGGCGGGGGCGGTGCTTTAAGCCGGATGATCGCGTTAAACACCAGCCCTGAGTGGACTGGCGATTTTACAGCTGCGGGTATCTCAACGGTGAACGTCGATGTTCTCAATGAAAATGGTCAGGCACTCGATGTCCGCTTCTCTGTCGATGGCGGCGGTGGCCGCTTTGCGACGAACAGCATTTCGGTCCCTTCTAGTAGCGAGTGGCAGTCGCTCTCCTTCTCTTTCGATCCCTCAAACTTTCAATCCGCAGGCGGAGGCAACATTGCTGACACGCTCAGCAGTGTGTTTGAGATTCGGGTGCTCCACAATCCATCCGCTTCGTGGCTTGGTGCTCCCATCAACGCAACCCTGGGTGTCGATAACATTCTGGCAATCCCCGAACCTTCCAGCCTAGCGATATTTACTCTTGCCGGCTTGAGCGTCACGGCTGTTCGCCGCAGACGCTAGTTCCTAGTCCTTGGGTAGCATCGGTGCGAACGACTCTCCTCCTGCTCTTCGGGGTGCTGGTGAGCCCGCAGGCATGGGCTGTCGTTTGGCGCGCTGACTTGAACGATCCACCTGCGGAACAAACCGGCCACTTCAGGTCTGCTGGTCGACTGAGCTACACACCGCTGCAAGTGTTTGGCGGCAGTTGCGTCTGGATTAAGGAACGTTGGGTTTTGACCGCCCGCCATGCCGTGGCAGCTTGGAAGCCCGCGGCACTGACGGTCGATTTCCCCGGCTCGGGCAAGCAACGTTACGACGTGAAGTCGATCTACTTGCCGCTCGACAAGCAAGTGGATCTTGCGATCATCGAGCTTTCCGACGTACCCGAGTTGGATAAACCGCTGCCGTTGCTCAAGGAGAAACTGACCAAAGATCAACAGATCAAGTTTGGCGGCTATGGTCTCTTTGGACCTGCAGGTACGAAGCAGGGACTCAATCGATTTCACTGGGGCGAGAACGAAATCGATTCTGCGAACGGTAAGATCGCCCGCTTCTCGCTCAGCAAACCTCCTGCCGGCTTACCGAATGAGGCAACCGTGGCATTTTTCGATAGCGGAAGCCCCGTATTCTGCGAAGTCGAAGGGAAGCCACACTTGGCGGGCATTATCATCAGAGCAACAGGAGCCGGCGCGCCCAACTACGGCGACCAAGCCACACTCACTTGCCTGTTTGAACACGTCGAGTGGATTCGTGACGTAACAGCGGAAGAAAAAAAGTCTGATCGTTGACCGAGTTCGAACTCGTTTCAACAAGCTGACAGCCGAAAGCTGACAGCTCCCTACTCGATCTCAAACGGCACGCTCGCCTGACCAATCTTATTGCTGAGCCCATCAGTAATGATGAGCTGCATCTCATAAGTCCCCGCATAGATGCGCATCGGCAGCGGGATCGTATACTGCATGTGGAAGTCACGACGGCGGTTCTGGCAGAGATCTTCGATGTCAGGGAACTGCCCACCGTCGACGCGTTGCCCCGCCTTATCGACGATCTGGTAACTCGTTGTCAGGAGCGTGCGATATCCTTCTTCGGTCGAGTCGCTACGATAGTTGGCAACTTCTGCATAAAGCGTAACCTGTCCGCCCGGCTTAAAGCGGGCCTTTTCCACGGTCTTATATTCGCCAAAGCCATCGACCCGACTCGCAAAAGTCATGTTGCGAACTTGTAGCGTAGCCAGTTCCGCCAATTGACCACGCGCTGCATCGAGGTGAACTAAGGCAGCAGCCGCCCGCGATTTGCTATCCTTGTGCGATTTCTGATCTAGAAAAGTAGAAATCGCATAAAGCTGCTTCGCCCAGTAGTCCTGCTGGGCGGGTGAAGCGCCTGGGATTGGCTGTAGCGCAGCCTCCTGATTACCGGCCAAGAGTTGAAGCGTGCGGAGACGCAAGTGCTCGTGGACTTCGTCGACGGTGCGTGGCGAGGGAGCGACTGAAGCTTCGAGCTTCGCGATCGAACTCTTAAGTTGCTCCTCCCAACTTGCATTACTGTTTGCTGTAGGGAGCCCCGCTTCGACATGCGTCACAACTTGAACCTGATTATCGATTGCAGACGCGACCGAAGAAGGTGGCGGGGGAAGGTGCAGACTCTTTGTTGTACGACTGGCAGCACGTGATTCAAAGTTCTCGCGTGCTGCACTGCTGGCGATCTGCATCGCAGGCACGCCGTTCGGAGCCGTCGCCTCGTCACTTCTACGCCGCGACGCTTGTCGGCTTCGCGACCCGTGGGCAATCATTTCTTCTGGCGAGCTGTGTTGAGCCTTCTTCATTTCCCGCTCAGCCAATTGTTGCCGATAGGCAAGAGCGGTTCGGAACTGATCAACAACCAGAGCGTAATGCTCTGGCTTGGTCTCCTTGAGGTCAGCCATCAGTTGCTGTTGGGCGGATGGATCGATGGCTCCTATCTCTTGCAACTCGTCCAACACCCCGGAAAGCGCTGCTTTTTCGTCTAGGGGACGGTCTTCCGAAAAAGCAGGCTCCACGAACGTTTGCGGTTTCGCATCGGTGGCGTCGCCCACATGGGTGTAATTGAGGTCGTCGATCTCATCCACGGCTGACCAGGGCATCGCGCAGCCCCCGACCGTGGCAAGAAGCATTAGGCAGAAAGGTAGCGAGAGGCGAAACATAAGCCGCATAGCCGGGCGAGAATCGAACGGTAAATCGGAAGGAAAGTACCGAATCCCACGGCAAGCAACAAGTTCGATGGAGGAGTGCTAGACGGAAGTGCTAGCAAATATTGAGCCGGCGAGCTTGCTCGGCGCTCGCCACGGAAAGCAAGCTAGCGAGACTGCTGAGCCAGACGCACAATCAGCGTTTCTAGAACTCGGCGTGCGCGGTCTTTCGTCGAGTTGTAACCTTTGAGACCTAAATCGGCCTCTAGTAGCCAATCGTAAAGTTGCCGGGCCCGATCACGCCCAATTTGACGCATCTGGCGTTCCATGTCGCCCAGCTTAAACTTGGGCGCTCCGGCTCGCTCGAGCGACTGTCGGAGCGAGCCCTTCCGCCCACGCTGCTCGTCTTGCTCGAAGACTCGCACCGCCATCGCGAAACGCCGTAAAGTTGAAGCCATTTGCGGCAACAGGGCATGGGGTTCCTCTCCCGCTGAAAGCAGCCGGTCGAGCTGCTCCAAAGCACTTACCGCGTTGCCGTCGGCAGCTGCATCGATCATGTCCCAGGTTTTACGTGTCCGCCAGCCGCCCACGTGTTCACGCACGAGCTTGCCGTCAATAGTTCCACCCCCATTCCCAGAAGCGTCGCCCGCAAGCAACGAAAGCCTGGCGACTTCTTGGAAAACAATTCCCGCGACAGGCTCAAGTTGTTCCAAGAGAGCATCCGCGCCGCTACGATCAAGCGTGCAATCAAACTGATGCTTCGCGGAGTGTTCAAGCCACTTCTTAAGTTGCCCAATAAACTCTGTCAGCTCGCGCCCCTTATCGGGTGTCTGGCAGCGTACCGTCAGGCCCGCCTCCGCCACGGCTTTCGCCAGCCGAGTATTTCCAGGCCAAGATGCGCACTCCAAGATCAGCACGGCTGAGTCGGCTGGCTTGGCAACATAGTCTTCCAACTCACCACGGTACCGTTTTACAAACGGGTCCGCGTCTTCGACCACCACGACTCTTTGGTCAGCTCCAAACAACGAGAGTTCTCGCAACGCATCCAACACATCACGCAGTTCACAGTAACGGCCTTCGAAAGTTTCGACGGAATCTTGAGCGTCGAGCGCTTCGATGAGAGCGAGTCGCGCTTCATGCTGCAGGAACCCATCATCACCGGCCAGCACGCAAACCGGCGTGAAACTACTTGCTGAGGGATGAATCAGCAGTTCGAGGGCAGAGCAATTATTCGCCGACTTTTTAGCCATGATGCTAGCGATTCTAACATTGGCGAATCCCCAGAGTTAGGGCTTCAGCGAATCACTTCCTACGCGATTGAGAGTGTGAGAAACGACCGATTTCCGTGGGAATTCTTCTCCAGCCGACGAATCGCCGCTATACTCCGCTTGCGGCTTGCGGCCGCGAATGCTGGGGTTGGTCGACTTCGGCCTCATCTATTTCATATTCATGATCCAACGGGGAGGATCTACTGATGAATATCTTTGCACGGTACTGGGGCGTCGGGACTTTTCTACTAGCCCTATCTCTCGGCAACGCCGCAGTCGCAGCGGAACTCGATGCTACTTTTAACGGTGCCGTTGTCGCGGACCCCTCCAGCTACGACAACGCCGGGAACTGGGACATCAACCAGGTGCCAGTTAACGACGTGACTGACCAGTTTAACGTGATCATTCCAACCGGCTTCGATGTCGACTTCGATGTTGATCCCGCTTCAGAGGTCAACGATCTAACGCTCGCCGCGGGCGCTTCGTTGACGGTTCCCGGTGGTCATAGTCTGACGGTGCTCGATGATGCCGAAATCGGCGGTACCCTTTCCGCTGATTCAACGGCCGCAGTCTTTGCTGCAACAGGAGCTGGGGCCGCTTTCGCTCCCGGCGGTGCGCAGTTGTTCACCAGCGGTGGGGGGACAATTGAAATTGCCGCCACGAGTTTTCTCAACACGACACTGGGCGGCAACGCGACGCAGTTCTCTGCGGATGGTGCGGGAACACTTTTGGATTTGTCCTCACTGCAGACCTACACCGAGAGTACCAACTCAGGTGGAACCCGTACGATCTCAGCCACCAATAACGGATTGATCGACCTCTCCAACGTTGGGACCTTCACTAAGAACTTCGGCGGCACGGTCGGCTTGCGTGTAGCTAGCGGCGGCAATATCAATCTATCGGCACTCTCCACGTTAACGGGAAATGTCCGTCTGGATGTCGACAACCCGAACTACTCACTACCCAGTCTCACTACTGCCAGCGGCCTAACCGTTGACCTTTCCAATGGGAGCACCTTCACGGCCAACAACGCGGTCGACTATACGAGCGGCGCGGTCACCTTCGATGGCGACAATGCGGGCTCGTTCACGGCCACATCCCTGACTAATTTCAGCAGCAGTCTGGCGAGCCTGACAGTCGGGCAGAATTTGAACGTTGCTCCTAGCGGTCTGACCAGCATCGATAGTTCCCGCTTGATGGTGCGTGGCGGCAAGCTGTTCGGAACCAACGAAGTTGCCGCCACAAGCTTCTCGAACGATACCTTGGGTGGCAACAGCGTACAGTTCTCCGCCGACGGAGCGGGAACGCTATTGGACCTCTCCTCCCTGTTGAGTTACACAGAAAACACCAACTCGGGTGGGACGCGTACCACGACCGCGACCAACAATGCGGTAATCGATCTCTCGAATGTGGGAACAATTACAAAGAATGCGGGTGGAACGGTTGCCTTTCAAGTAGCCAGTGGTGGGGACATCGATCTTAATGCTCTCACTACCATTACCTCCAGTTCCTTCGGAGCCGTCCGCTTCGACGTCGATAACCCTGTCTATGCACTGCCCAATCTCACGGCAGCGAGTCAAACAACGATTGATCTGGCTAACGGAAGTACCTTTACGGCCAACACGCTGGTGGACTTTACTGGCGGAGCGGTCGTCTTCGATGGTGATGCGGCAGGTACCTTCACAGCTATGTCCCTAACAAACTTTAATGGCAGCACGGCGAGTCTGACGGTCGGACAAAACCTGAGCGTCGCCCCAGGGGGACTGACCACAATCGATGGTTCCCGCTTCATGCTACGGGGCGGAAAACAGTTCGGTGCCACGGAAGTCACCGCTACGACCTTCAATAACACCACCTTGGGTGGTAACAACGTACAGTTGTCTGCCGATGGCGCCGGGACATTATTGGACCTCTCCTCCCTGTTGAGCTACACAGAGAGTATCAACTCGGGAGGCACGCGGACCGTCGCGGCCACGAACAACGGCGTAATCGACCTCTCCAACGTCGGGACGATCACTAAGAACGCGGGAGGGACGATAGGCTTCCAAGTCGCCAGTGGAGGGAACATCGATCTCAGTTCTCTGACGGACATTACCGGTGGAACGTTCGGCAGCGTACGCTTTGACATTGATAACGCTTCTTATGCACTCGCCAACCTAATGACCGTGAATCGGACCACGGTTGACTTGGCCAATGGAAGTATGTTCACTGCCAACGCCATGACTGACTTTACCAATGGGTCCGTCACTTTCGAGGGAGATAATCCGGGAACCTTTCAAGCGGCCGCACTCACGAACTTCAGTGGTAGTTCAGTTTCGCTTGCGCCTGGGCAAAACTTGAACGTTAACGCTGCCGGTCTCTCCAACATCGATAGTGCAAGCCTATCAGTTCGTGGCGGAAAGCAGTTCGGCGCGACAGAGGTCACCGCGACAACGTTTACCAACTCGGGGCAGGGCGGAAATAGTACTCAGTTCGCCGCTGACGGGGCGGGTTCACGGCTCGATCTCTCGTCCTTGCAAAGCTACACCGAAAACGTCAACTCGGGCGGCACACGCATGGTCATGGCTACCAACAACGGGGTGATTGATTTCTCGAATGTGGGGACCGTTACCAAAGAATTTGGCGGTGCAGTCCGCTTTCAAGTGGAATCGGGTGGCCGTATTGATTTTGGCGCGCTCAACACCACCGGCAATGTCACCTACGCTGCCGATGGTCCTCAGTCGAGCATCGCCGTTTCAGGAACAATCAATCTTTCGCTGCAGAGTTCGCTCACATTAACCGATGGAGCGACTCTTGAAGTCGGCAAGGACTTGCTGTTTGCCGCGACCAACGAGTCACAAGTCGACCTCGACGCAGGCATCGTGGAAGTCGTCAGCGCACAGGCCACTTTCCTGGAAGTAGGTGGTGACGATCTGGGGGTTGGCGGAACCGCAACTGACAACTTCGGCATTGGCCGTCTCGTGATTGGAGAAACAGGCGCGCCGACCATGACTTTCCTCACCGATTTGATCGACAACGGCAATCGCACCTCGGGAAAAGAGGCACTCTACTTGCCAGGCTTCGGCGGCCCCGATGGCCTGGAACTGATTGATGGCTCCATGCTTATCCTCGGCGACATCAATGCGTATGCCTTGGTAGGTGGAGTGATGACCCACCTGAATGCGTTGATTCCCTCAGGCAGCAACACGGTCGCCTTCAGCGGCGGCTCAATTGCCAATACCTTCCCGGCGGATTTCGATCTTGATGCCGATGTCGACGCCGACGACCTAGCCATCTGGCAAGCCAACTATGGCACACTCACCGGCGCGTCATTCGAGGACGGCGATGCCGACAAAGATGGCGACGTTGATGGGACTGATTTCATGTTATGGCAGCGGTTCCACACAGGTGACTTGTCGAGTCGTATCGCTAATGTTGCGGTCCCCGAGCCCTCGGCAGTCTTTCTCTTCCTAGGGCTTTTGCCCATCTACCTGCGGAGGCAGAGGTAGTCGTTACTTCCTGGGAAAGATTGTCTGAGCCTCGACTCCTTCCCAGCGTTGAAATCGCGGGGATTCTTTGCGTTTCTGTTGCCAGACTGCTATCCTAACCCAAACCCGTGGCTCTTCAGTTCTTTCCGCGGAATACTCATCAAAACGAACTTGTGAAACTCCGACTCATTCGGAGCACAAACGTGGGAGGTTGCACCCGTGCCCAAGATTGCTTGTCCTGGCTGTAAGAAGCAGTACCAATTACCCGACACTGCCGTGGGGAAGACGGCTACCTGTAAGAAGTGCGGCAAGAAGTTCCGCATCGGCAAACCGAAGCCAAAGCAACCCGTTCTCGCGTCTCAGCAGGCAGTCGCCGCCAAAGCGAAGTCACCTGCGAAACCGGAAGCCAAACCGGTCGCGAAATCCCCAGCACCCGTAGCAGCGGACGCGAGTGATTCATTCTGGGACGATACGTTAACTAGCGAGGCCAGCTCACTTGCCGCAACTTCCGCTGTTGCACCTGCGGTTCCAGCGGCATCGGGAGGATTCTCAACGCGGAGCACCGCTGCGCTTCCGCCGAGCAAAGCCAAGCCCGACAAAAAGAAAAAGAAGAAAAAGAAAAAAGTCGTCTGGGGATTCGACTGGGGCAAAGCGGCGTTAGGCGCTGGGACGCTGATCGTCGGCGGCGGGCTGACCTACTTCAGTTGGACCGCCAGAGGTCGTATCTCAAGGGGTTCCGCCGGATTGGCAATCGGTGGGCTATTCTTGATGCTCAACGGTCTCATGGGCGAAGAAGGCATCTGGTAGCCGATCTTCAATATCTACCGAACGCTGTAGAGATAATCATGGTGCGACATTTGTTCGACGATTTCGTAACGGTCGGAGAGGAAGTCGTTGACCTCATCAAAGTAGGTTGCCTCGACAAGAATGTACTTGGGCTGATAACGCTCCAGGTTCAAGCCTTTTAGCACAGGCAGTTCGTAGCCTTCGACGTCGAGGGAAAAAAAGTCAATCCTAGGGAGCGGGCTCTCGCTCTCTGCGGACATGGCGTCGAGGATCGATTCCAAAGTCCGCGCTGGAACTTGCACGGACTTGGTTTGTTCAAGCTGCTGAACGGCGACGCCTTTCTCCAAGTGCTCCTGCTGCTCATCTTGGGTCTTTCGAGCGCCTTCAACAAGAGACATGAGATTCGCACAGTGAATCTCAATCGTCGGATCAGGAAAGTCTGGGGCCACCAATCCGCAATGCTCCACACGCGAACGCTTTCGCTCTTTCAAGCATGCTTCATAAAGTTCTGGTACGGCTTCTATTAGCAAGCCTCGCCATCCCAGCATTTTTTCTAGGTAGTACGTGTTGCTCTGCGTGTAGCCATCATTCCCGCCCGCTTCAATAAAGAATCCGTCCTTAAAATCGAGATACTTGGCCAGCTTATCATCCAGGTTATTCAAGGAAGGCCGCGAGTACTTGGCATTGCCCATTGCCTCGAAGAGCCGCCGGCGGAAAAGTTTGGTTGGCCTGCGCGAAGAAAGCGTATGCCGATCGAAAAGCGTATTCATGTGCTTGCTCTTGAGGCGAGATGGTCGTTCGAAAGCAAGCTAGCGGGGAAGCGATTCTCAAGCAAGATCAGCTACTGGCGGGCCCCTTGGACCCCCTCCATTGCAGTTTCATCTCGCAAGCGGCGGTTTCTCGATGGCTGGGGTCGAACCGTGGGCACTGGCTCGAATGATCGAGGGTTTCCAGGGTTGGAAATCGACCGAACGCCTCGCAACCGCCCCGCAGGCTGCGGCCTGTTGAGCACCACTGGCGAGGGAGTTTGAGCGGCAGTCACATTGCCGGCGGTGTCACGTACTTCCACTTTGAGATAGAAACGGTCGGGCACATGCCGCTCAATCCGCCATGCGTACTGGCCACTATTCTCTAATCCGGTCGCCACCGTGGACCACGGACCATCGGGATTGGAACTGTAGAAGAGTCCGATGGGGCGTCGCTCAAGGTTGGTATCCGCTGCCGCCCACTGAATCAGCAGGTTGTCTGCCAGGGGACCACGACCGATCTCCGCGGAAACGAGCTCAGCCGTCGGGGCATGGAGATCGACGCGGACGGTCATTTCGGGGGAATCTCCTGCTCGTGGTATCGGAGCAGCGGCGCCGTTCGCGCCGTCGACGAGAATCTTCAGACCAAACGTCCCTGAGCCCGGCACCGTCACACGGATCGGGCTGCGGTTATCGTCGTCTACCGCATAGTTGTTCCAAGTCTGCCCGCCGTCGCGTGTGCCCCAGATCTCCACACGCGAGACTCCCCAGCGTCCGACCGTCTCCAAGTCGTACTCGACGTCGAAAGTTCGCGAACTGACGAGCATCGCCGGCAAATTACTAAGTTCAGCCGGCGAAAGCCAGCCGCCATCTTCGACGATTGGATTAGCTTCCATTTGGTGACGATAAGGTGCCGGAGTCAGCTCGTCACGAGGAACATCCTGAGGATCGACGGCACTCCGATTAAACCGATCGTTCACCAGCAAGGCCGGAGCCCCATCACGTTCTCCACCGGCTTGCGTCTTCGCCGTACGAGCTTCCATAAAAGGGTTCACTTGCTCGTTGGGACTGCCCGTATAAGCGTTCTGAAAAGGTGGCGCCCCTTCAGTATCGAATCGCGATCGCTCATTCGCAGGAACACGCACTGTCGGTAAGGGTTTGTGATCGCGTGGTTGGTTCAGCGCGGGCCATTCAAGATCAGGAGCTCGATTGCCGCGACTTTGCGAAATTCGATCTCCTGTTTGAGCTTCGCCCAGAGAAGGTCCACTTCCTTGGAAAGGATCAGTGATGTCGCCTCGACGATCAGGCTCATAGTCCGCTGGTGAGGGAGCACGCATTGGCTCAGGATTATTGAAACGGAACGCGGAGGCCTCTTCGGCTTGAGCAGCCGCGTTTGCAAAGACTTGGTTGCCTGCCTTGTCAGCGACAACAGCTCGAACTTTAAGGCTCTCCGACTCACTCTCGAATCTCGCTCGGCCCATGAGGCGATCGTCCTGAGTCACATCAGCGGCTGGCAGTTGAAGTGGCCGCCAAGTGCCATTGTCCATTTGTAACTCGATGCGTAACGAATCCGCTTTTAAGTTTGCGTCACGGGCTGAGTAGCGAAGCATCGCCTGTCGGCCATCGTGCGTAAACGCAAGTTTCAGTTGTGGTTTCTCCGTATCGACGATCAAACGAATCTGCGGTTTGATCTCACCCGACGGCCAAGCGTTACCACGTCGATCAACCATCTGCACAGCAAACCAGTACTGACCGTCGGCAGGGCAGTGATAACTAAAACCCCGCAAGTTGGCTTCTGCTTCTTGAAGCGTCACCCATTGGTTCGTTGAGTTCCGCGACATCAGAAGTCGCACTTGTTCAACCTCGCTCGCCAACGGGTCGTTTGGATTCACCTGATACGGTAGTAAGAAGATGCGCTTTGCCAGATAAGTTGGCTGCAATTCAGGAGGCTCAATAGGAAAGCGTGCTGCCCAGCAAGGCGGAGAGGTCGCCAAGATGATTGCTACGATCGCGCACGTTCCTCGCACAGAGGGCGAGTTCAGCAGCGTTCGTCGTAGTAAATTCATGACAGTGTTGGGGCTCGCTCCAGTTTTGTTATCTCGTGGAATCAGTCTGAGCCATTCCGTCTGTAGCCGCAGTGCTACGCACAGCCGGACGGTGACGGATTGAGGTGGACTTCTCGCGCATTGTCCACGGTTTCTGGACCTATCGCTCTCTATCGGAGCTTCCCAATCATCGCTTCCAGTGATAATCCGCTAGTCCGTCAACTCGACCACCCTGGTTAAACCTTGACGACTGAGGGACTTATGTCGCTGCCGTAGGCGTTGTCGATTAGGCACACTCGTCTGGACTGTTTTTTCAGGGCGGTCAATAATGAGTACTGCGGCGGTGCTAATCGTGGGGCAGGGCACTTGATGAGAGAACAGGGAAACAACCGTGTCATTGAATGAAGTTGCCGGAGGCCTGGTACGCTCGCTGCTTTGGTTTGCTGTCATTTTTGCCCTGGTCGCGGTTGCGATCCAAGTTGCCAAGAAATTCCGTGGTCGCAGCTCGGAAGAAGAAGCGTTCGACTCCAGCGAAGCGATGACGAACTTTCGCGACTTGCATGCACGTGGGGGCTTGAGTGACGAGGAATACCAGCACATCAAGAAGAAACTTGCTAGCGAGGTACGTAGCTCGCTGAATAAAGATGCGTGACCTGTCAGGCTGTCAAACTCTAACTTCCATAACACTTGAGACAATGTCGGCACTTACGACGGTGCCATCGCTTAACCCGGTCCAACTGCCTAAGACCACGTATGCCAGCAGAACCGCCTGACGCGGTTGTTCAACACCACCAAACAGAGGTGATGGCCACAAACGCTAGCGTCGATGACACACCTTGAACAAGAGATTTATCGCGGAACGAATCCGATTCGAACGGGTTTCGCTTCCCGTGCGTAACAAACACCACCATGAAACGCTCAACCAATTGAGCAGCTCGAGCTAGACGCGACATGGACGATTCGGTCTAGCCCACAAAGTTTACCAGAGAGCAAAACTCGCGAGTGCGTTCCTCCCCCGCCGGCGAGATTGACTGACGGCAACTCCTTCGAGCAACACGAATCTACGAAGATCCGCGACTGACGCTGGGACGGCGATGACCCAGCGACACCGCACATGACGAAGGAGCAGATTATGCCCTCCAGTAGGGATATCACCAAACGCAGCGGCACCTCCAAGAAAAACGCTTTCTGTTCGTTTTGCCGCAAGAGCTATCGCGATGTCGGTCCCCTGGTCGAAGGACCGGGCGACGTTTACATCTGTGGCGAATGCATCGAGCTTTGCCAATCGATTCTTGATCAAGAACGCAAACGCCGCGGCACCAGCAAAACGCTCTTCACGAAGATCCCCAGCCCGCGGGAAATCGTCGCCAATCTCGAAGAGTACGTCATCGGCCAAGACGCTGCCAAGCGCGTCCTCGCAGTAGCCGTGCACAGCCACTACAAGCGATTGATGGTGGCCGAAGACGACACGGAAATCGATATCGACAAGTCGAACATCTTGCTCGTCGGCCCTACCGGTTGCGGCAAGACGTTGCTCGCCCGCACCTTGGCCAAGAGCCTGAACGTGCCGTTTGCCATCGGCGACGCCACGACGCTCACCGAAGCAGGTTACGTCGGAGAAGATGTCGAGAACTTGTTGCTCAAGCTGCTCCACGCTGCCGACTTTGACGTCGAAGCCGCCCAACGTGGTGTGCTCTACATCGACGAGATCGACAAGATCGGCAAGACGAGCCAGAACGTCTCGATCACTCGCGACGTCTCGGGTGAAGGCGTTCAGCAAGCCTTGCTGAAGATGCTCGAAGGCACCACGGCCAATGTACCGCCGCAAGGGGGACGCAAGCACCCCGAGCAGCAGTACATCCAGCTCGACACTTCGAACATCCTGTTCATCTGCGGCGGAACGTTCGACGGCATCCAGGATGTCATCAGCAAACGTCTCGGCAAACGGTCGATTGGCTTCGGCCAAAACGAGGACAACTCCAGCGATTTGAGCCTGGGTGAAGTCCTCTCGCACGTCACCACCGACGATGTGATTGAGTACGGTCTCATCCCCGAACTGGTCGGTCGTCTGCCAGTCGTGACGCACTTGCGTCCGCTGCAGGAAGAATCGTTAATCCGCGTCCTGAAAGAACCGAAAAACGCGCTCGTCAAGCAATACGAGCACTTGTTCTCGATGGAGGATGCCGATCTTAAGTTTACCGACAAGGCCCTCCACGCCATCGCCCAAAAAGCGGCCGAGCGCGAAACAGGTGCCCGCGGCCTGCGGTCGATCATCGAGAACGTGATGTTGGACATCATGTTCGAACTGCCCGACCAACCCCGCGGCAGCCGCTACGTGATCACCGACGACATCGTCGAAGGTCGTGCGAAGCTGTTCAGCGACGACGAGGCCCCGGCCAACAAGAGTGCGTAATCACCAACCGCAAACGGAGTAGAACCATCGAAGGAGCGAGTGACGTTCAAGCCATCTGGCAGTGGCCTCTGGCCTAACCAGTGTGGACTCTCAAGTCACAATTCGCCAAGTGAAAACGGGCCCCTGGGATGTATTTCCCAAGGGTCCGTTTTTTTGTGCGAGCTCGCAGTCCCATCTAGCCCGCGAGCTACGCCTCGCGCGGAGAGACCCAGTACAATCTACGTATGCAAACTATCAGCATACCCACCAACGGCCACTACGACCTTGAGTCCACCTTCTACCTCCTCTCAATGGGCACCGCCGATCCGTGCCTGCAGCGTGACTCGCCGACGCAGCTTCGCTACACGCTTCACACTCCAGCCGGCCCCGCAGGAGTGAAGGTTCATCACGAGAGCGAAGAACTTCAAGTCACAACTTTCGGTGATGGTGCCGAGTGGCTCATCCCACATCTGCCCAACATGTTCGGCGTGAACTACCAACCGCCAACCATCGACGCGCCGCCCAAGCTCGCCCGTATTGCCAAAGAATACGAAGGCATGCGAATAGTCCGGCTACCAGCCATCTCCACACGCTTGGTGCAAATTATCTTGCAGCAACTCGTCAGCTTCCGCGACGCTTGCCACAGTTGGCGAAAGCTTGTCCACAAGTATGGCAAACCGGTCCCCAACGAACCCGACCTCTACTTCCCGCCTTCGCCAGATGTTCTCAATAAGCTGGTCTCCCACCAATTTATCGAGTGCGGCGCGCTCCCCAGACTCGGCCAAACGGTCGTTGAGTGTATGAAGAGAGCGGGGCGGATTGAAAAGCTGTGGAACGCTGGCACCGACGATGATCAAGAAGCAGGCGACGCCGCCAATCGCACCTGCGAGTTACTGGATAAACTCTCCGGCATCGGTCCCTGGACGGTCGGCTTCCTCCGCGGCGCTGGCCTCGGCGATGCCGACGCCGTCATCCCCGGCGATTACAGCCATCCCAGCCAAGTCGCCCACTTCTTCGGAGCCAGCGAAGAACAGGCTCGCCAAGCCGACGATGCAAAGATGCTCGAACTTCTCGAACCCTACCGCCCGCATCGTTTCTACGCGTTGTCGCTCATTATCAAGGGCTCACCAAGGTTGCCCCGTCGCGGGCCGAAGCGGCGGAGTATTCGCGAGCGGTTTCGGTAGTTCAGGCCATAGTTGCCTTCAATAAGTCGCAATGACTAAACGACTCAAAGCAAAGAAAGTCCAGAACACCAGAACACCCAACGCGGCTAAAATAGTCATAAAATTAACGAAGGCTTTTGAACGTTGGTAGCTGCATAAAATGCAGATGGTCGAAGCATACAATCCGATAATCGCTGCAAGCAGTATTGCGATGCGAAGCTGTTCAAATGGCAGCTGATTCACTAGAATTTCCTTGCCGCTTAAGAGATCAAGCATGAGCAGCAATGACAGTCCGATCAGCGAAAAAGCTGTGGCATAGCGTGACAGTAGTAGGGTTGCTTTATGCCTTTTATTGGGTTTTTCGTCTACGCGATCATCTTTGCTCCTGAACCAATCAACTGCCCAGAGTGTTCCAAGAAGCAGTACACCGGGCAGCCAAATTATGGCAGTCATAGCGAAATAATTCCCTAGCAGGCAATTACCGGGCAGTTGCATTGATAAGTCGCTTCGTAGTCGATCTAGGAGCACTGGAGTTTTACAGAATCGATTAGTGGAAACACCATTTCGACTTAGTTCAGATCTTCAAAACTCTGTGGCCTCCGCGTTTCTGCGCGAGACCTTCCCGCTATCAAGGCAATTGAGCCACCTGCCCATCCGCCTTCGCCCCCAGATACTGGAACAACTGGTGGTCAATGTCTTCGTTCAGAAATCTCACGGCGTTATCACCCATCATGATGTTGACGCCGTCGGGGTGCAGGCTCTTGAAGCCTTGTGACATGTTCCAATTCTCGCGACTACGGCAACCATTGCCCGGCTCATCGCCATGTTCGCAAGTGTTGTAGTTGATCGGGACCAGCGTCGTCAGGTAGCCTTGTCCGCTAATCGTCCACAGCCAACCATGGGCGGCGTGGCCGTTGCAGTAGGCACGTGTCTCGCTGAAGAAAACTGTGTTTGAGAGGCCGTCCGTCACTTCGCGGAAGCGAGAATAGACACTGTCGTGACGATGGAATGGGCCGGCAAAGTTGTGGGGGTCGTCGTTGTCGTGGTGCGGGGCGAGCGCGTATTCATTCCAATCTTCGTACTCGGAGCAGGAAAAGCGATCCTCACGATTGATCATCGCCGTGGGGCCTTTACTCGCGACGTAGTTGCTCACGGGGAATTCATAACCGGATGTTGGGCCTTCGCCCTGAGTCGTCGGGCAAATAAATCCGGGGACCGGAGTCGTGGCGATCAGTGTGCCGTCGGGGTACTCCTGATAGTCCACGTCCTTGGTGCGATCGACGGCGTCGTACACGTTTTGTAGTTCGAGGTAGGGCAGCAGGAACAACAGCGTGTTGCCGCGCTGGTAGCCGTCCTCTCCATGTGCCCAGATCGCACCACGAGGAAGTCGTTGTTCGCGATCATGAAACTGATGCACGGCAATGCCAAGCTGTCGTAAGCGACTGGAGCACTGGGCTCGCCTCGCCGCCTCACGCGCCGCTTGCACCGCAGGTAAAAGTAACGCAACCAGAACGCCGATAATGGCTACCACTACCAACAGCTCAACGATGGTGAAGCCTTGCGGAGCAACGTTATTTCTGGAGTCTTCTCGATCAGCGATTGAACGATCATTACCCATGAAGGAAGTATATCACCGCAGTCTTCTCCGCCGCAAATCCGAGCGGAAGGCGATGGTCTCTTCGGGAATCCGTGGCAACAAGCTCAGACCAACTCTTTCAAAACAGATAACCCTCGCTCCAAAGTTTCTTCACTCGCCGCGTAAGAGATTCGAAAGTGCGTGTCACGTTCACTAAAGATACCGCCGGGGATGATGAGCAGCTCGTTCTCGATGGCCCGCCGCACGAACTCCTCACCGGTTTCATTCGATGGCACTTTGGGGAACACATAGAAAGCCCCACCAGTCGGGTTCACTTCGTAGCCCGCATCGCGGAGACCGCTCACGACAAAGTCACGTCGCTTAGCGTACTCTGCCGCTTGTTCGCTCATATCAACGTCTAATGCGGCAAGCATCGCGTGTTGTAACGCGTGCGGTGCACAGACAAAGGTGTACTGCTGGATCATCGTCATCTTGTCGATAATTGCCGAGGGACCGTGCACCCAGCCCAGCCGCCAGCCGGTCACGCCGTAGGTTTTGCTGAACCCGTCGACGACAATTGTTTGCTCGTTGTGAACGGCCGGGGAGGGCAGGACACCGTCATAGCAGAACTGACGATAGATCTCGTCGGAGAGCAAGGCGATGTTCTGCTCGGCAGCCAGTTCCGCGATCGCCTTCACTTCCTCTTCGCTCGCGACGACTCCCGTTGGATTTGCCGGGCTGTTCAACAGGATCAGCTTTGTCTTCGGTGTGATCGCAGCAGCGACCTTCTCGACGTCGACGCGAAAGTCGGGATAGGTATCCACCATCACCGCCTTGCCGCCGACCATGCCGACGAGAGCCGGATACATGACAAAGTAAGGATCGAAGCAAACCACTTCGTCGCCGGGGTCGATCATCGCCATCATCGTCAGCACCAACGCGCCGCTGGTGCCTGAAGTGACCAACACGCGGCGATCCTCGTGCTGGTACTGTTTATCTACTCGCGCCTGCAACGCTTCCCGCAGCGGCGGAATCCCTTGCGTCAGGCTGTAGCCGTTCTTGTCACTACAAATCGCCTCGCAAGCGGCTTCTTTGATCTGCTGTGGCACAGGAAAGTCCGGCTGCCCGATCGACAGATTGATCGGATTCTCCATCTTTGCCGCCAAGTCAAAAACCTTGCGGATGCCAGAGCTATCAAAGTGAGCAGTGCGTTCTGCTAGCCAGGGATGCGACATCGACTTTTCTTATCTGATGAAAGTTCTGTTGCGTGTTCAATTAGAGGCCTGTGTTTTGGACACGGATTTCACGGATGCCACGGATTGCCTTGAAGTCGATTGACGTAAGACTTCGAATTGAAATAACGAACCAATTCAGACAGGCGTCTGCTTTTCTAACTTATCTGTGAAATCCGTGTCCCGACTTGTCGGGATGTCCAAAACTTTGGCTTGAATCTTCTTAGAGTTTGGCCATTGTACCAAAGCCACCATCGCGAGCGTTCCCACCACACCGACAATTTCTGCCGTGGTGAGTTTCTCTTGGTCGATGCCGCCCCAGACCAGAGCCATCATCGGCACAACGTAAGTGACCATGCCTGCGAAGAGAGGCCCTTCTTTCTTCACCAGATGCACGAACATCAGCACCGCCACGCCCGTGCCTAGCATGCTCAAGATCGCCATCGATCCCCAAGCCAACGCAACTTGCTTGGGTTCTTCGGGGCCGCTGAGCCCGAGTTGCTGTAGTAGTCCGGGAGCAAGCTGCACCACAACAAGAACGACTGCTGCCATGATTAACATCGCAAGCGTCAACGGTGCCGCGGGCAGGTGGTCGAGCTTCCATTTGATGTAGGTATTGCCCACTGCGTACGTCAACGGCACCGAGAGTGCCATGATCAACAACGGCGTCGAAATCCCCCGCTGCTGTCCGTCAGCGACAATCAGTCCCATGAACGCCAGCCCTCCAAGCACGCCAACCAATTGCCGCATTGACGGATGCGTGCCAAGCATCGGTACCGAAACGAGAATCGTCGCGATCGGTACCAAGGTAACCATCAAGCCAAAGTAAGCATGCTCACCCGCTTGGGCCATCACGTAAGGTTGAAGTGTGAATGGCAACGCATTGGCCAAGATGGCCACGACGCCTAGATGAAACCAATCCCACCGCGTCAGTGATACCCACTGTTTCTTTAGGACGCAGTAAAGCCCAACAACAAGTGAGCCACCAACGAGCCGCCCTAACCCCACACCGATTGGCCCAATCGCCAACAGAGCGCGGTCCATCAGGATAAAGCTAGCGCCCCATACAAGGCAGATGAAGAGAAAGAAGAAGTAGGACACGTGGCGAATGGATGGCAGGCAAGAAGGGTGGGAAAAATCCAGTGCGGGACGGAAACCATAGGTAGGACAACTATCCTACCGTGAAGTTCACAGAGCCTTACACCCTAATTCTCTTGGGTAGGCTCCGAAACCCGATCGTCGGCGTCTCTTGACTAACTCATGTGGCCCGCGGCACAGGAGCTCCACCTGGACAGTGCGAGCTATCACAGTTCATACTGGCGGTTTATCACCATATTATCTTATCTCCCAGCGAGCTCTTACTATGTCCACAACCGCAATCGATGTCGAAGTTCTCAAGAGTGAAGTTCGCGCAGCGTTGATTAACCAAAAATCATTTGCTTGCCCCATTGCGATGCGGGTCGCTTGGCATTCGGCGGGCACCTACGATCACACCGATGGCACCGGTGGCACGCAGGGAGCCACGATGCGGTTTGAGCCGCAAAGCGAAGATGAAGCCAATGCCGGGTTGCACATCGTCCGTGACATGCTGCATTTGGTGAAGAAGAAATACCCCCAGGTTTCGATGGCCGATCTGTGGGCGTTCGCCGGGTGTGCGGCCATCGAATTCATGGGCGGGCCGATGCCTCCCTTCAAGTTTGGCCGCAGCGACGATGATGACAATAAGAACTGCCCCCCGAACGGTCGCCTGCCTGACGCTTCACAAGGTGCGGACCATCTGCGTGAAGTCTTTGGACGGATGGGCTTCAACGATCAAGAGGTTGTCGCTCTCTCGGGCGGTCACACAGTGGGGCGTTGCCATGAAGTCCGCAGCGGCTACGACGGCGCTTGGACTCAGAATCCTTTAAACTTCGACAACGAGTACTTCCGCAACCTGCTCGAGATTGAGTGGAAACCCAAGGATTGGGACGGCAAGTTCCAATACACTGACCCCACCGACACACTCGTGATGTTGCCCACTGACATCGCACTGATTGAAGACCCTGAGTTCCGCAAGCATGTCGAACGATACGCCGCCGACGAGCAGCTTTTCTTCAACGAGTTCTCCACCGCCTACGGCAAATTGATGATGCTCGGTTGTCCCGAAGAATGCGATCCCTTCCAAGAGGCCGCCGAATCGTCTGAAGGGGATAAGGTCAGCGACAAATTCCGCGACTACGCCATGCACGGCAGCCTCGGCCTGATGAAACGGCTCGCCCCTGATGCCGACGTACACCAAGCGGAAGAAAGCTCAGGCCGTACCGCTTTGCATAAAGCAGCATTCTGGGGCCACATCGAAGCGGTTCGCTATCTCGTGGACGAACTGAAGCTGGATGTCGACGCCCAAGACCAACTAGGCGACACACCGCTGCACGATGCGGCACGGTTCGGTCACCTTGAAGTCACAAAGATTCTGCTTGCCGCCGGACCGACGCTAGAGCTACAAAACGCAGCCGGTCTAACGGCACTCAATCTGGCTGTTGAGTATGAGAAGGACGAGGTTGCCGAGGCGATTCGCGGATAATCTTAGCTTACAGCTACCGCACGCGGCACGTGAACTGAATCACGCCACCTTCGCCGGGTTCGAGTGGCTCGACGATTTCCCAGCGCACCACCAGCGAGCCTTGTTCGTTGGGGCTGGTCTTGAAGTCGGCGTCGACGGTCGATTTCTGGCTCCCCTCCACGTACTCTAAGCGAGTCGTCAGGTTATCCACAATCGTCACGTTACCCATCACACGGTCGCCGATGTTGTCGAACCGCAGGGTGAACTCAACTTCGTCACCCGGCATCGCATGGTCGGTCGAAGCGAGCTTGATAAGCCGCAAACGTGGGCTATTCGGTTCGTCGAGTTGATAGATGACCCCCGGCTGGCGGATGCCGACTTCGGCATGGGCAACGACGCTGCCAATGGCGACCTGTGCCGCCTGATTGCCGGTCCAAGTAATGGCAGCCAGCGAGTGCTTCCCGATGGCAGGCAACTGAGCTTGGCTCACCTCGCCCGTTGAAACGACTTGGATATCAGCGTACGGTAGCAAACGCCCAAGAACTTGGCCGACGCGACGTACTCGCTCGGTCGCACGGGCTCGATCACGCTCTTTCAGCAAACTTGGCGGCTCGTTCAGACGATCGATTGTTGGTTCTGTCTGGTTGAGCGAAATAAGCGCTCCCTGGTTCTCCGCAGCCAGTAGTGGCGGCAGATCGCGGATCGCACCCGCTGGTGCATCAACACGAGCCGCTTCTCGGAGATCGATCACACGACGAATCGCTCCAAATCTTGGTGCGTAGATGCAAACCTGGTTACTCGGAGTCACGACGGTGCGACCGTCGACCGTATCGTAGTGGGCGATCGTATCCTCTTGCTCCAGCCCCAAGATTTTCCAGTCGGCTTGCACACCTACGGGATTGCCTTGGTCGCCGCCGTCGCAAAGGTACTCATCATGCGGGCCGAGGGCTCCATCGTCCGTCCGGCAACCTTGGCAACCGTAACTCTGACTCTTGCGGCAGCAAGCACACCCGGTGTCGACAGGGCAGTCAGCAATCGGTGCGGACGCAGAAGCAAGTTGCGCCGGCGTGAGCGAAGTGGGAAGTCGTCTAGGAGGAGTGAACCCCTGGCTTGCGCCAGGGGCTAGTTTCGTGTTGGCACTTGTGCTAATTGTTGGCGCTTTCTCATCTCTCTGCGTTTCCTCAACCCCTAGCCCCCAGCGCAAGCTGGGGGTTGAATCTTCAGCCAACGCCTCACCCAAATCAGGACTTTGCCCGCGAACAGTGAGGCCCTCAGTTTGCAACGCCGATTTGCATGAACACATCATCAGTGTCGCAATTGCAATGGCCGTGTATCGCAACCAAGTGGGCATGGTGTTCTCGTCGTTGTTAGCCGTCGAGCTTGCTCGACGCGAACGCTATTACGTGTGAAGGAGTTTTTCGTTGAAACAAACTTCGCGTCGCCGGGACGGCGACGGCTAACGTTGCTCGATTGTATTGATCGGTGCTTGATTCGCGCCGCCGCGTTCCAAACCACTGTTTTCCAAACCATGGCCCCAAGCGTTGTAAACCAAAGGCTGCGGCGCGTTGTACTCGAACGAAGGATCGTACCCGCCGCTGATCGGCTTTCGTCCGCCGATTCTTAAAATCGCAATCGGACGCCCCATCGCTTTCGCAGCCAACAGCAAGTCCTCGCCGGGGCGAGCTTCTAACCAACGGGTACCGCGTTCTGGCTTTTCTTGAATGGGAACCGCCGTGTGAGGGTCCTCAACGTAGATTACCCGAGTGACAAATTTCCCCGTCGCTGCCAATTCCAACTCCTCGGCCGTCAAATCTACGGGCACGGGGAATTTCAACGCCTTCCCTCTCGGGGGATGTAAACGATCGACGAGTTCGATCGTTGGGAATAGAGCAACCTCTTCGCCCGGCTGTGCACCTTCCGAGGGTTTCACCCCCGAGACGCGGAAGCGATAAACCGGGCCAATCTGCAGTCCCACTTTTAGGCGTTCAACAAACTCCTGGCTGGAACTGCCAACAGCCGGCGAGATTCGCACTCCCTTAGGGGCGCGAATCTCCACCGGCTGGCAGTATCCCTGAACCGCTCCGCCGCGTGCCAATCGTTGGCGGCCAATCGCTCCCGGAGGCAACGCACTGGAATGCAACCAGTGGCCCGCCGTCGGTTGTGCGGCGACGCAAGGCGACCCGCACAACACAAACAGCAGTGCTGCCTTTAGCAGTTTGCCATCGATCAGCTTCGATACGCTAAGCAATAGCGAGTCAAAGCAGCGGCACGCACGGAACAAGTTCATAGGATTAAGGATTTCGACTTATTCGATTTGGGGAAACGATCGGTAGATCGAACCGCAAACCTTCTCAACGGTTTGGCTGTCAGCTATCGGCTATTAGCTCTCAGCTTTTTTGGTGAAGCCGATAGCCAACAGCCGACAGCCAATAGCCGTTTATTGACAATCCACTTCGCAGTCTTCAGCCTTGCGTGCTTCACGCTTCGCTTTCAATGCTTGGAAGGCACTTGGAATTGCTGGAGCGACGGTACCACCACGCAGGCGAGTTCCCGCACGGTTGTTCTCGTCGATGCGAACGTGGTTCACAGGACGCGGATAGCTCATGCCAGGACGCTGCTTCACGGTGATCTTCATCTTGTGAACCGGCGGCGGCATCAGCACCTTGGTCTTGTTCTTCATCGTGTGCGAAGTCAGGCCGGCTTGGTGACCGAGCGGAATGTGCGGAGGACCAGGCAGTCCGATCGGCGTTCCCACGTGAGGCATTCCGTACTGAGGAACGTTCACGCCGGAGATCATGTGTGGAGGCACAGCCATCGGTCCAACTCCCGCGGGGTTCATCCCTTGGGGGCCATTGGGTCCAGGGCTCAATTGGCAACCACCGCCGGGACAACCTTCGGCGTACTGAGCCGGTTGAATCCCGCCACCCATCATGCCGCGAGCGGCTTGCAGGTCGAGGTTACCGATTCGCACGATCGCCAGGATCGAACCACGACGGTCTGCCTCGTCGATCGGATCGACACCCGGATCAAGTCGCGTGCTGACCAGCGTCTCGACGCCAGCGAGTGCGAGCTCTTGGAATTCAGGATCCGGTAGGTAGATCACCTTCGTGACAAAGTTGCCGCTCAACACTTGGTCAAGATCTTCGTCAGTGAACTGAATGGGTATTGGTGCGTGAGCTAGGTATGCATCAGTACGCGGCGTGACGGGAGCCACTTCCACGGTTGGATACAGTTCAACACCCGGACGCTCAGGCAAGTTCGCCAATTTCAGACGATAAAGTCCGCCCTGGTAAAAATTCTGACGCCCAGGCATCACCAATGGAGCTGAGTCGAACATGCAGTTCCCACTGATGTCCCAGGAGACTTCGCCCCCTTCGACACCGAGGAATGCCAACTGCGAAGTCGCTGGAGCACCCATGCCGCCCGCTCCGCCCAAACCGCATTGCGGCCCGCTCATGCATTGAGCCTGTTGAACGTTGCCATCTTGGCTGTAGCTGGCTTGCTGGATGCCGCTGGGACCGCCACCAGGACCGCACATCGCGGGTCCACCAGGGCCCATCATCCCAGGTCCACCGCCCATCGCCGCAGCCCGCATCATCGAGCTGCTAGCAGGCATGCCACCGGCAGGGCCGATCACGCCAGGACCGGGGCCGCCGACACCGGGGCCAGGTTCCATAAGCCGTTGTGAAGGCGGCAGGTTATGGGCGACACGCCCGCCTCCACCCATGCAGCCAACGGTCGACGCGAGGGCGACCAGGCAAAGTAATTTCGAGGCCAAGTTGATTCTCATAACGTTCCCCCTGAACATGGTGGCGTCGCGAGTGGCGCTCGGCCTGCTCGCAACGCAGGAACCGCCCGCCGCCGACGCGACTTGCGTTTCCCTGAAAGCGTCTATTGAATTTCGTTTCTGACTGCTAGCACTTAAGCCCAGTGGCGTGGACTCCGGCAGCAGACTCTCACTAGAATCCGCCCGCACACGACCTCCACGAAGGTGGGGACAACGCGCGGCTCTTCCGAAAGTATTTGGTCGGTAAGATGCGGCCCGAATCTTTGGCAAAACCGGTAAAACCGGCAGAGGAAGACCATCTTGCGCCGTTTGACAACCGCCATCCTAGGAATCGCGTTCGTCGTTGGCGGGCTCTACGCCTTCCGATTGGCCAACCCGCAGAAGCCGCTCGCGGCTAAGCCGGAAGCGGAAGTCGCCCCTGTCGTGCAAGAGATTGTCTCATCCGGCGACGGCAACCGCTTCGTCATCCAGACCCTCGAAACCGTCGAAGACACGATGAACCTCGTCGCCAAAGTCCGGCAGCGGGTGCAAATTGGCGAGAGCGAACTGACCGGTACCGGCGAGTACTGGCAACAAGCCAAAGGAAACCTCCGCCGAACGCGTTGGTCCGTGCAGACGTTGGTGGCAGAAGGGCAGGGAAGTTACTTGCAGGTCTTCGATGGTCAAACCCTGTGGACTGATCTTCATCTCCCCAGCAAGCATGAAGTCACCAAGCTGAACCTGACAGACCTTCGCCGCCAACTCGCCGCCAGCAGCGCCGCAACCACGGGGGGGATCAGCCGTACGATTCAGAACTTGATTCTCACCCACCGCGGCGGACTGACCCAGTTGCTCGATGAACTGGTCCAACGCTTCGACTTCGACCAACCACAACCAATGTGGTGGGGCGACCAAAGCGTCTATGCCCTGATCGGCCACTGGAAACCGGGCCAAGTGGCCAAGCTCTGGCCCGACTTAAAACCAACCGACCCGTGGCCTGAAGCGTTGCCCCATCACGTGCTGCTGATGGTCGGCAAAACCGATCTGCTTCCCTACCTCATCGAATACCGCAGCGGTTCCGACGCGACGCTCGCGAAAGCCAAGAACGCCTTCGACATGGCCCCGTCGCCACTAACGCGGTACGAATTCTTCGACGTGCAAATCGCGCAAACAATCGACCCGCGGTTGAAGCTGTTCGTCTACGAAGACAGTGACGCGAGGGCGGTGGACGTGACCGATCAGGTGTTCGAACGCTTGGTGCCACCGAAGGCGGAGCCGCAATCTACTGTTGCCACACATCTGCAATCGCAGAGATAACCGGCGCGAGCCAAGACTCTATACGGCGAAGCCGTTGCGCCCTACAGCCCAGGGTTGAAGCGGCGCCAGCCGCGACTACCCTGGGAATATGAACGGTTTCATGATGTGATTTAACCCAACGGGTTTACGCCCATGCCGCAATCGCTCGCCAACGTCGCCATCCATCTGGTCTTCTCAACCAAAGACCGCCAACCCTTCCTGGCCGACGAGCAACTCCGCGATGCAATGCACCGCCAACTCGGCGGAGCATCCAAAACCCTCTCCTGTTCGCCAATGATCGTTGGAGGCGTTGAGGATCATGTCCATCTGCTCGCGCGACTCGATCGCACGATCACAATCGCCGAGTGGGTGAAGGAACTGAAACGTGTGACCTCGCTGTGGATCAAAGAGAACTATCCACAGCAAGCAGGTTTTCAATGGCAATCCGGATATGGCGCGTTTTCGGTGAGCCAGTCAGAAACCCCACGAGTGAAGCGATATATCGAGAACCAAGAGGAGCATCACCGGGAGCGCGATTTCAAAACGGAGTTTCGTTTGTTGCTCGAGCGCCATGAGGTGCCGTATGATGAACGCTACGTTTGGGACTGACGTAACGCCGTTGGCGTAGGATTGGTGATGGGATTGTTTCCCAGGGTAGCCCCGGCTGGCGCCGGAACAACCCTGGGCTGAAAGACGCAACGGCTTCGCCGTAAATGGAATTCCGTTCAGTGTGTTTAGCGCAGGTTTTTTCGGCGAATCTGATATGACTGAGCGAGAACCCAGTAACGCAGATAAGTTGATGCATGCGATGGCATCCGCTGGGGTCATCACGGCCCCCTTGTATCTACTCGCACGCTACGAATCGCCTCTATTACCCCTTTTGGCTTTCGTAGGAATGTGGGGCGGTTGGAGTGGAACTCTAGCTGAAGCATACTGCCTAGTACGGACTCGCAATAAACGTTTCGTCTTACCACTCTGCATTGGAATCATCGGTAGCCTTTTTTGGGCGTGGGCAGTGTACGACATTAGCGTCTTGCGTTACTCGCAGCGTGATTAGTAGTTGCCTCAGCCACTGAAGCTTAAATGCTGCTCACATGTCTCAAACCAAGTGCAACCCCGAGTTCAGCGTCGCCACCCGCAACTTCCCCTCTCGCCGGCGAATCACGTTCACACCGCAGTTGCTTTGCAAAATATCCCGCCCACGATGCGGCTCGCGACCTAGCAATGTTGCAAGGTAGCAGCGGTTGACCACGCTGTGGGCGACCACGGCGAACAGTTCGCCCGCGTGGCGATCGTACAGAGCGTTGAGCGTTGTGCTAATGCGCTCATAGACTTGCGTGAACGTCTCGCCGCCTGGGTAGCCGACTTCGCCGTCGGTGTTGACGAAGCGGTCGTACTCCTCGGGTTGCTCCGCTTGAATCTGCTGCCAAGTGAGCCCCTCCCAGCGACCGACATGCACTTCGGCAAGCTCTTCGATGACTTCCACCGCGACGCTATGTGGTTTCGCAATCGCCGCGGCAGTTTCCTGAGCACGTTTCAAAGGGCTGCAATACACCGCTTTGATTGGATGCTCGGCAAGCGTGTGAGCGGTCCGCTCCGCTTGCAATTTCCCTAATTCAGAAAGCGGATGATCAACGCCACGGCCTTGAAGTATTCCAGCTTGATTAGCTTCGGTGGCCCCGTGACGGATGAGGTAGAGCAAGGTGTCGGGCATGGTGTGGTCGGCTGGAAAGTGATTATTGGAATTAGTTTCGAAAGCGGAATTCGTAACCCGAAGCGTAAGCGAGGGGCCACACGGGTACAGACTCTCCCTCGCTTACGCTTCGGGTTGCGATTGATGGGCCGCTTCCACCCGAAACCCCCGCCGCGACAGTTCCGCCGCAGCCTTGATCGCCGCGACCATGCCCGTCGACTCTGCCGGAGTTGAAGACCACGCCTTGTCGTACGCCGTGCCGTGGGCGACGCTCGTCCGAACGATCGGCAACCCGAGCGTGATGTTCACCGCGCGATGCATGCCTAGCAGCTTCAACGCGATGTGGCCCTGATCGTGATACATCGCCACAACGCCATCGAACTCGCCCTCGGTGGCGCGAATCAACAGCGTGTCGGCAGGGTAGGGGCCTTGAGCATCGATGCCCGCTGCTTGAGCGAGTACCACACCCGGCGTGATGACCGTCGATTCTTCATCGCCAAACAGACCCGATTCGCCGGCGTGCGGATTGAGAGCGAGTACGCCAATCCGCGGTCGCTCAATCCCAAAGCCTTGTTGAAAAACGGCGCTGGCTAATTGGCACTTCGCGGCAATCAGTTCGGGCGTGAGTTGATCGAATACATCGCGCAAAGCGCAGTGCAACGTCGTGTGAACGACCCCTAAGCCGGCTCTCGAAACTTTGCCTTGCTTCGTAAGTTCGTCTGGCGGCAGGTAGAGCATCATGGCAAAGTCGTCGACGCCGCAGAGTTCAGCGAGCAACTCGGTATGCCCTGGGTACCAATGCCCCGCCGCGTGCAGCCCGGCCTTGCTCAGTGGTGCGGTCACCAGCCCGTCGAACTCCCCGGCCAGCGAGCCTCGTGCCGCCCGCACAACCGCCTGATAAGCCGCCTCGCCCGCCCGCGCATCAACGACTCCAGTCGGTGAATCCAGGACAGCATCATCGCCCACATCAAGGCAAGGCAGATGAGTCAGATCGTCCATGTCCGTGACGGCTGATGCTAGAGCTGCGGTTGAATCCACTTCAACGACACTTAGTTCACAGCCCACATGCTCAACCGCCCGCCGCATGATCTCCGGATGCCCCAACACCACCAGCCGTGCCGTTTCATGCACTTTGGCATCGGCCCAAGCTCGCACGATCACCTCAGGACCCACCCCACCGGGGTCGCCCATCGTAATGGCCAGCAGCGGTTTGGTGTCAACGCTAACCATATTCCAAACCTTGTAGGGAAATCTGCCGAGTCATTAGCCGTAACGCTTGCGGTTTAGCCGCCTCCAACGATTCTATTCCACCAACCCCACGAAACAACGCCCTGACGAATCGATCACTGGCAAGCTACAATAAGCTGCTTCGGCATCGGTAATTGCGACAAACGTACCATGGCAAGAATTTTCACCACCCTCGCGACACTCTCCTTGGGACTCGTGGCCACGGCTATGATCCTCGGGCTCGCGGTCGGCGACCTCTACAACAGCCCAAGTGACAGCGACCTCCGTTGGAAGAGCGTTCACCTGCTCACCGGTGTGGCTGCGGCTCTGGCCGTGGTGTTGGTCGAGAGCATCGTCGTCACCTACTTCATTGGTACCAGTCGTTGGTGTAAAGAAGTCACGGAGACGTACTCACTCGACGCGACCTCATTGCGGCAAAGCACGCAGCTCAAACGGAAGACCTTCCCGCTTTGTCTCGTGGGAATGTTGACCGTTGTGGGCGTTGCCGCGTTGGGAGCCCGCAGCGATCCGGGCACCATTCTCGACAACACCGCATGGTGGGCGAACGTGCACCTCGTCGGAGCCTTCGCCGGGATTTGCCTGATTGGTTGGACCTACTACCGTGCCTGGCTCAACATCAACGCCAACCAGCAGGTAATCGATAACCTCGTCGCCCAGGTTCAAGGAATCCGCGCCGCTCGCGGCTTAGCCGCTGCGGAATAGGCTGCCGAGGAATGAGCCGCCGATGATTCAGCCGGAGGGGTTTCTCCCACCGAGGGCCTTACCGCAAGAGCCTAGGATTCATTAGAATCTGCCCGTAGATTGTGTGGCCGATGGGGCGAGCCCTCGTCCGCACAATCGTTAGAATCCGCTGTTTTCTTGTCGTTTGGGCCCCCGGAACGCCCTGACAATGCGGAGCGAGTAACTATACTAGAGCTACAACCGGGCTAAATTAGCCTAATCGCCCATTTAGCCAAACGACTCAGTTAGCCAAACTGCTTCCCCACTCTTTTGACGACGCATCCAGGTTCTTGCCCATGTCCAAAGCTATGACGATCTTGGGGATGGTCGTCGCGGGGCTTCTCCTCGTGGTGTTTATCATGGACCTGGCCCTGGGGATTCCTTTCCAAGGGGCCAACATGAAGATGAGCATCGGTGCGATTCTCGCCTCGCTGATGCTCGGCTACGCTAGCTGGGATGCCTTCCGCGAGATTCGCTGAGCTACCAAGAACTACGCTGCCCGCAGAATCGACTTCTGCGGTCGCACCGCGGTCCGCTCAGCATGAATCGCGGCGAGTTCGCTCAGGGTGGCGACTCTGACGCCGTTCTGTTGAGCCCAGGCCAGCTTCGTCAGCAGTCGATCAACTTGTCGACCTCCTTGCGAGGAGGCGGCCATTTTCTCGAGGTCGATCTTCACCACGGCGGAACCTTCAGACTGCAAATCCTTGAGCTTGCGAGCACTGTTTGGCTTGAAGAGTCGAGGCCATTTCGCAGTAGCTGGCAGTTCCAAACCGGGAGAAAACTTCCAGAGCCCCGGCCCGGCTTGTCGTGGGCCATTTGCCGCGGAATCTTCCACCAAAGCAGCGGAGATATCCGTCTGGTTGGAGAGACTCACGCACCGCCTTAACTGCGATTCGTTCGCCAATACGCTACTAAACTCGGTCGTGTTGGTCTTGATCAGCTCAAGGCGTTTCGAAACCTGCTCGACATCTCCTACGGTGGCGATATCGATCGCAATTTCACGTTGTTCTGGTCTGATTTGCTCTACGAGACGAAGCTGACCCACGCCGGTGATCCCCCAAGTTGCACACAATCGATCGCTAGCCATACGCTTCGCTAGTCGAGTCACAGCCGAGTTGTCGCTGGTTCGCCCGAGCTTCACAACCAAAGCGATGGTCGACTGGGAATCTGCACTCTTTTGAAGGGACTTACTCACAGGCGCGATCTCCTCAGGAGGTGAAGCTCACTCGCATGCTGCGGCCAGCACTATCCGCATCATCGGACGCTAGCCGACAAGCGCTCGAAGCAATCCCCGGGACGTGGGTTCGGCCAAGGCTGGTTGAGTTTGCGGGGTAGGGCGACCTTTCTGGCGATTACAGGCAGCTTCAGACTTCAGATTTCGGGCTTCAGGTCTTGTAAGTTGTCCGCAACTGTCCTGAAGTCCGAAGCCTGAGGCCTGAAGTCCCGTCTGCCCCTGATTCCCGTTTCTTGCTAAGATCAAAACTGGTCCAGCAAGATGCCCACCCCCCACGCACCGTCATGAGCCATTCTTCAATCGATTGGAGCTTCGAGCCCACCAAGCTGCTCCCGGGTGGGCATTTGCAGACGGTGATCGGCATCAACTGGCCGCACGACTATGCCCCCCACGCGGCAAAGCTTCACACCGTGCCGACGGTTGATCCGGTGGGCCGCTTCGACGACGAGCAGATCGCCCTGCACGAAGACCGTCCGGACAACTGGGAATCAGGCGAACCGATCGTTCTCCTCATACATGGCTTAGCCGGCTGCCACGAAAGCACCTACATGCGGCGCACGGCTGAGAAGCTGGCCGATCGGGGCTACAACACCTTCCGCATGGACATGCGAGGCTGCGGGGCAGGGGAGGGCATCGCCCGTTTGCCTGCCCATTGTGGCCGCGGCGAAGATGTCCGTGCCGCGCTGGAATACCTTGCGGAAATCTATCCCGAGTCGCCCGTGCAGGTCGTTGGGTTTTCGCTCGGCGGAACGATCACGCTGAACATGCTGGGCGACCATGCCATGAACGGCTTCGCGGGTCAGCCCATCGGCAACTACCAAAGGGGCTTGGCCGTTTGCCCTCCAATCGATCTGTTCAATGTTGAACGACGTTTCGATGCGCTGGGAGGTCGAGCTTATGATCGTTTCTTCGTGAAGCTTCTTTGGAAGCAAATCGAAAAGCGTTGGCATCTGTTCCCCGAAGAAGCTCCCCAACCCTTTCCGCGACGTCCGCGTCGTTTACGCACGATCGACGAAATGGTCGTCGCCCCCGGCGGCGGCTTCGAAAACGCCGACGCCTACTACGCGGCAACCCAACCCGGCCCGAAGCTCAAAGCGATTGACCAGCCGATCACCATCATCGCCGCCGCCGACGATCCGGTTGTCCCCACGAAGCCACTCTTGGATTACGAGAAAAGCGACGCGATCGAAACGATCGTCATCCCCAAGGGTGGGCATTTAGGTTTCGTTGCAAAAAAGGGCCGCGATCCTGACCGCCGTTGGCTCGACTGGCGGATTGTCGATTGGGTTGAGGCTGGCAAGTTTGTAGTTCCGCCTTCAGGCGGCAACCAGAGCCAACGCAATCAGTCCGAGAAAGCCGCAGCAAGCGTTTAGCCGCCGAGCTTGCTCGGCGCTTGGATTGAGAGTTTCCTGATGGACTATCTCGCTTTCTTTGAGCTGCTCGAAAAACAAGTTCACAGTGATGTGTCGATCCAAAAGTGGATCGAGAACATTATTAGTTTCTGCTCCTCGGATAATCCCCACGACGACTGGAATCAACTTGCAAGTTTGGACTACCAGGAGACTGAAGAACTCGACATAGGGATTCGCGAGCTTTTTAAGAATGATCCTCCAGCTGATACGACCGCTGGATTGTGGTTTGGAATATTCAATCCCGTCGATGACAATGATCAGACAGTCGCTGACTTTTACGTTAGTGGTTCTGATCGTTTCGATCCCGATCCAGAAGACAATAGTTGGGCTGTGGGACCAACATGGTGGCCCGAGAATCGCTATGCCAACTCTGCGATTCTCTCTGAAATCTATCGCATCGCTTACGCAGAAGATGGCCTTGAAAACGACGCAGAGTACCCGCTATGTCTCGCGTACACTTGTTTGGTTGTTCGCGACTTGCTGAATCAAAACTCCGATCAAGTCTGCGCATGTTCGAAACAGCAGATGGGAGTTGCTGTGGGTTTTGACAGCGGCGATTTTCTACTTCTGGGGAAGCTTACACATCAAGGTATTGCGAAGATTGATGGTCCATAGCGTTCTCAGAAGCCTCTGCATCGTGCCGATGCACCAGCTCCTCAAGCTTCCCAATCCCCATCGCCAGCGCTAGCCCGACCAACAGCGCCGCGGAGAGCTTCCCGCGGTCGTGGTCGTGGAATTGCAACTCGGGGAGCAGGTCGCTCATGGAGATACACAAGAAAGTCCCCGCGGAAAAAGCCAACGCGTACGCCAGGGCAGGGGAGCTATTAGTTCCTATCGAATTCTCCCCAACGCTTGCCCCGTAGACAGCAGATTCGTCGCCGCCGGCAAGCCCGAAATAAAACAGCGCGACGCCCACGGGAATCGCCAGCGAGAATAACCCATTTACAAGTGACTGAGCCCCTTTCGACCAACCCCCTTTGCTCATCAGCATCGCAATTGTCATCGAGTCGAACGGCTTGTGCAGCAGGATGACAAGGAAGGTCCCCAGCCCAGCCAGGGCAAAGTCGTCGTGCTTATGGAAAACACTCGCCGCCAAAGCGACACCGGCGATCACGCTATGCAGTGTCAGGCCCAGGGCGGCACCGCTCCAGGTTAGATCGTGCCCGTGATGGTCGTGCGTGGTGCAATGGGGATGATCATCGTGTTCGTGCAGTTCTCCTTCGGCATCACTCTCAACATCGTGATGATGAAAGCAGAAAAACCGCTCGATGAAAAACATCGTCAACCAGCCACCCAGCACCCAAAGGACAATCGTCTGCCTTGAGCCCGCCACGCCGTCAAGTTCTTCCAACGCGTGAGGCAGCATATGCAAGAGGCCCACGCCCAACATCACGCCTGCGACCAGACTTACTGCGATCTGCATCCTCGTGTGGGTCAGCCGAATCCACTGCGGAATCAGTCCACCAGCGATCGAAGCGAACAGAATCGCCGTGCAGTAGTAGGTGAGGGGAATGAGTGGATCGGTCATCAGTCGTGTCTCAACCTAAATCCTCTGGCTCGAGGCTACTCTCGTAAGCACTGCGAATGGCCAGCACTCGGACCACGTTCTCATTGACCGAATAGAACACCCGGTAGGGCAGATGATTCCAATCGAACCGCATTTCACGCAGCTTCAATGAAGCGAGTTGCGATTCGGCAATAGCTCCCCATTTCAAAGCATTGCGATCGAGACGATAAATCTTGCCAATTGTCTTCTCATACCAATCGACCGCGTCATGCTCAGTTCGTGTCTCGGCTAGAAACTGGTAGCAGCGTTCGAGATCCTCGAAGGCTCGATCTTGAATAATGACCTTGAACTTCATGCTCGTTCTCGTCGTGGAATCCCGTACTTCTTACGAAAACGAGCATCGGCTTCTTCAACAGTCATGCCTTCGCCACGCTCCGCCTGGGCGAGCCCTTCGCGGACTGCAGCCAAGGTTTCTTCACGCTCACGCAGTTGGGCGACGGCCTCATCCAGTAAGGCTTGTTCGCTGGGGAATGTCCCAGCACTTAGTGCCTGTTCAATGAATTGCTGATTGTCGGGAGAAAAGGCCAGAGACATAATGAAACTCCAAGGAACGTCACCGAGTGCGACTCGCTATCACCCTAAGTATACTCCGCTAATTAAGCTTCTACCACAACCATGCGAGCCGTCATCCAACGCGTCAGCCGAGCAAGCGTCACCGTCGAGGGTGAACTCACGGGCCAAATCCAACGCGGCCTGCTCGTTCTCTTGGGCGTGGCCCCGGACGATGACGAGGCGAAAGCGCGTTGGCTCGTTGACAAGATCACCGGCCTACGAATCTTTCCCGACGAAGAAGGAAAGATGAACCGCTCGCTCGCCGACATCCAGGGTTCTCTCTTAGTCGTCAGCCAATTCACCCTCTACGGCGACTGCCGCAAGGGCCGCCGCCCCAGCTTCGTCGATGCCGCTCCACCTGAGCTAGCGGAACAACTTTACGAGAAGTTTGTCGAGATCGCACAAGGGCAGGGCACCCACGTCGAAACGGGCCGCTTCCGAGCCGACATGCAAGTCGAATTGATTAACGACGGGCCAGTGACGCTTATTCTCGAAGCCTAGTTTGCTCGCACTTCATTTTTTGAACCACAGAGGGCACGGAGAACACGGAGGTCCGGTAGAGTCCGGCTCAGAGGTTCTCGCGTTCTCTTAGTTGAGACTTGCTCTCGAGTTCTATGGAATTGAGGACAAGAATTCTTTGACTTTTCCGAAACCAAATGTCTCTTGGATAGAGCCAGCTAACCTTGGAATTATCGAAGTATAGAAGATGCCTCCAACAATCCTCCGTGCTCTCCGTGTCCTCTGTGGTTAATCAAAAAGAAGCTTGAGTAACCTTAATCAAACCACCGCTTGAACACACGTTTTGCCGTGTCGTAGATCGTCCGGTCGCGCCGGATCTCGGGCGGCTGCTCAGAGAGCGGGATCGGATCGCCGTTCTCGTCGACAGGTCTTTCGTAGGGCTTATCAGTTGGTGTCGTTGGCAAGCCATTGATGACAATCGCTTCACCCGCGTTGGGATCGCCGCGGAGTTGATCACGCCAAGCGCGATGATCCACGACCACGGGTGAGAGATTTCCGTACTCTTCCATAATCGCCGGCTCGCTCAAAATCAGCACGCCTACTAGGGCGAGTTTACCATAGGTGGAAAAATTCGCCCACCAATCTTTGCCCCACAGTTTGAGCGCCGTGCCGAAAGACTTCTTGAATCGCCACCTGCCGCGCGACCACTCGATGGAGTTTAACTCATCCATCAGCAGGTGCGAGAGCGAGCCAATCATAACTCCACCCGCTTTGAAGTAGCGCAGTTGCAAGTTTTCGGAGCCAGAAACAAGAAACGCAATCCCCGTGAAAATAAGCACGGCTGGAATGCTGTGCCACATGCCCCGGTGAACCGTATAGCGCGCAATCAAACGCGTTAACGCGAAGCGCACAAACAGATAGGTCATGCCGCCGGCCAGCACGATTTGTTCGTAGTTGAGGCCCAGGTCTTGAAACCGATCCATCATGAGCATTGGAACGACGGCGGCGGAGAAGCCCATCGTCTCGCGGAGCGGAATGCCCGAGTCGCTATCAATGTCGGGAAGCATCCCCGCCACGCCACACAAACCACCTGCCACGAGTGCGGACTCGACAGGCAAACCTTTCAGCGCACCGACACCCGTGTAGCCGATGCCGAGCACGGTACTGACGGTCACGTGAGTGCGAAAGTTGGCCATGGTGATTGATGGTCAAGGTTTTTCATCATGTCATTCCGACCGAGCTTCCAGCGACCGAGGAATCCGGATCGAATGTGTGTTCGTTCACAACCCCAACGAGATTGTGAACCAGATTCCTCGGTCGGCGAGCCTCCCGTCGGAATGACAGAGTCGCGAACACTATCAAACCCCCCTCCTCGTCGCCAAGGCAAACCGCAGCTAGCTTTGCTAGCATCTTGTTAGCGACGCGTCGTGCAAGCACCCTCGGCGAAATGCGTTTGTTCTGTGCTAGCACGATTGCCCTTCGCCCACGTTTCCAGCAGCGATATACTTCCGCCTTGGTGTCGCTGGACACTGAAAACTGAACACTGAAAACTAGATCAAAATGCAAACCTACGACATCCTGATGCTGGTCGTCCTCGGAGCCGCCACGCTGTTCGGTTTCTGGAAAGGCCTCGCCTGGCAAATTGCCTCGGTCGCTTCATTGGTGGTGAGCTACTTCGCGGCACTTAAATTTGCTGATCAATTGGCCCCTAAAATCAGCCAACATGCTCCCTGGAACAAGTTCCTGGCGATGCTGATCATCTACGCGGCAACGTCCTTTGTGATCTGGATGTTATTCCGCATGGTCGCCGGGGCGATCGACCGGGTGCAACTCCGAGAATTCGACCGCCAGATGGGGGCTCTTGTCGGCTTCGGCAAGGGGATCCTGTTCTGCATCGCGATCACCTTCTTCGCCGTCACCCTACTCAGCGAGGAGCAAAAGCAGCGGATCATCGCCAGTAAATCGGGCGTGATGATCGTGAAATTTCTGGACAAAGCCGATTCCATCGTCCCGCCGGAGATCCACGATATCGTCGGTCCAACCATCGCGCGGGTGGAACAGCGGCTCGACCCGAATTACCAGTCTCCGCACGCCGGAGAGTTAGAAGCGGTCGGCAGGCTATGGCAAGCCACCCAACAACAACGCAACCAGCAGCAGGGCAGCAGCAACTGGCCACCCAGCCAGCCGCCAAGCAACTATCAACCGTCGGGCAATCAGCCCGCCGCAAATCCATGGCAAACCCAGCCGCAACAACCACCGCCGTCGAGCGACAATCGAACCCGCGCATGGCCCGCATCGACTAGCGGAAGTTGATGAACACAAGCACGACGCGTAACTGAGCGAAAGCGTGTGCAGAAGCGGCAGGGCCCTCAAACCGCGGGAAAAACCACCCCAAAACGAACATAACAACGATTATCGGACGTTAGGTATGGAGCTAACGACTCAATATGCGTTGCTTGAAGTGTTTTAACCTCGTAGAATAACGACTGTTGTCGTTGCTTCAGAGGCAGTCCTTACGATGACCACGGCTCGGGATGTTGTCGCATCGCCGGGCCACTTTTCTAGGTGCATCCTTGCGTCGGTCACTCACTCATTTTCTAGCCCTCGTCAGAGGCTCCCGAGGGTGGAGAGCTTTGATCGTTGTCGCGATCAGTTTGGATTCTTGTCGTTGACGCCGTCGGTGTCAATAAGACTTTGCATTTCTTCGTCTTCTGCTAAGGCCTCTTGGCCTTCTTCGAAGAGTTGTTCCATGAGGTGTAGGCACGACATTTCGAGCCATTCTCGTTCTCGGCTGTACGTGATTTGGAGAATCAGATCGGCGGACTCTTGTTTCGTTCGGTTGTTAAGCTTCATGTCGCGTTGGAGGAACTCATTCATTTCAGGAGTGAATCTGAACTCCTGAGCGAACTCGAATTGATGCATGTAAGCGACTTCGACTACGTCATCTGGGACCATTGCGTTCTCGCTTTCGTTTAAGGGCGTCCCGGACACGGCGTTCAATCAGCTTTCGCAGCCACACTCTCTCCTCATCGAGTGATGCCGACACGATGACATCCACGAGATGAGCTCGTGACATTGCGAGTGCTTCTGCGAGTCGGTCGATCGATTCAAGAGTCTCTCGATCGAAGCGGACCTTCACGCTGTGTCGCGGGACGTACCCGTCTTTACGGTGTGGTGTTATTTTGCGTTTGATGGTTTTTCGACCGTCTTGAGGATGAGTTTCAACGCCCCTTTGACTGTTTCGAACTCGCCGCCCAAGAGAGCCGCTTGCCCCTTGAGTTGCTGAAGCGTTGACCACTGGGCTTGATCTTCACACGTGATCTCGTGCGTTGATCCAAGGGTTTGTACTTTGGCAAGGTAACCTCTCCAGTCTGGGTTCTTGGGCGACTTGAGTTCGCGTGTCTCTGAGACTACGCCGTGGATTCGCCATCCGGCTGAATAATTCATTGTTCTCCTTTCACATCGTGAGCTTGTGCAACATCAACGCTGTTGCTGAAAGCATTTGGTAAGGTAAGTCGGCAACTACGGCCCATGCCCAGAAGATCGAGGCAACCATAGCTCCTAAAAGTGCATTCAGTAAATCATCTATCGGTGGTTGGTTCATTTGTCCTCGTTAGGTTGGTTATTCGTTAGAGTCCTCTGTTGAGTACTTGGATTCTTCGTCTGTTTCATCTCTCGCATTGGCCATTACTGTCGCAACGGCTCCTATGAGGCATGCTAAGACAGCTCCTGTTGCAAGACACAACTCAGCGGCATGCCAGATTGCTTCCTTGTTCATGACTCAATCACTCTTGCGTGGTTTTGTGCGACTACGTCGCCGTGTTCTTTTGCGTTCACGCAGACGAGGGTGCTCATTGCCGCCCCTCGACCCTGGCTAGCCTCTCCTCCTGTTCTTTCGGGGCTGACCTCTCTCAAGTGGTTGCCTGCCTTGCAAGCCTGTTGTCGTGCCGAACACTTTTCGACGAAGAGAATCTCTCGTTCGGATGTAAGCCTTGTGCCCTGCCCTTCGCTCCAATGGCTTGTTGAACTTGTCTGCGTATCGCTTGCCGAGTTCTTCGAAGGCGAGCGTTCGCTCGCTGCTTTGCTGGTCTGGTCGCCAATAGCCTTCGGCTATGAGTTCTGCAAGCGTGTCAAGGATGAACTGCTTCTCCTCGGGGAGCGTAGATGCCTCTTTCCAGAGTCGGTCCCACAGCCAATCCCGGTACTCTTCGGCCCAGTTATCCATTGGCTGACACACGGTGCCCTTATCTAGTCGGACGCCGGCTTCTGGGTCTGCTGATGAGATCCCTACGTTGCCTGCCACACGACGACGACGAAACGTCGTACTCTGGAGCCTGATGCAACCTGCCAGATAAGCAGCAGTCTCATTTTCGTTTGCTCCCTTGCGATACTTCCCTGCTATCATGTGTTCACCTACGAGAAGCATCACGTCCTGCCAGGCATCGTCCTCCAGACCGTATTGGGTCAACCAATGCGTCGTCCTTCGGTGTGCGACACCACGGAACACCTGATTCAACCACGTGAGCTCCTGTTGCTCTTCCTGAGTCAGCTTACGCATGTTGCCCCCTCCATCATGTATTCGTGGAACCATCGCGGCATGACTTCCCAAGGTGCGTCAGGATTTCCGGTTCCTTTCAAGTTAAGGGCGGCTTCGCCGCCGCGGGCTCCGCCCGCTCGCTGGGAGGCCGCTCGCGGGACGTTTCCCACGTCGTCGAGAGCCTCCTGAATTGCCTGATTAACGCGGTACCACTGCCAACCTCGATGCTTCCTGACCGGCGTTGCTCCTTTCGCTAGCAGGTCGGTCATGACTTCAACCGGATGAGCGTCAATAACTTTTTTTCGTTGGCCTTCTTGGGTGCTGTAGAGCATGAGCGTCTTTGGTCGCTGTGCGAGCTTCACTCCGAGAGGCACGTAGCTTCCTTCGATCTTCTGGTTACCCCAGTCTGGGCCGTAATCGTCGTACGGGTCATACTCCTTCGGCTTTGCGGGCTTGGTGTCTTTCCAAAAGCCAGGGGAGACCCGTACGACTTTCACGCTACGCGGTCGCTCTAAGAGGAGGAACGAAGGCATCGGTTTTCCGTCCTTCGTTAGATACTTGCACGTGTAGAACACTCGCTTCTTTGTGATCTTCTTGATCTTGACGAAGCCGTGTGACCAGATTCGTGCACATTCTTTCGCGTCAATGAAATCGACGTCGAGTAGAATAATGTGCCAATGGACGTATCCGTCCTGCTGGAACTCCATCTTACAGAACCACTTGCCTTTGAGACTCACACCTAGAAAGCGTGAGAGCCTTCGCATGAACAACGCTACGTGTTGTTCCTCACTCTGTGTGCGATACAGGTCGACCGCATCCTTATACGGTGTGCGGTCGTAAGTCAGTGTTAAAAAGAGGCCTCGTTTGCCGATGCAGTGACGCCAAAGTCTTTGAGCGACTTTGAAGCCCACCAATCCTGAGCACCGTGGGTCAAGCCATGAGTCAGAGGTCTTCTCGCGTACGGCAACAAACATGGTCACACCTTCCGTGAAAGGTGTGAGCCGAGCCCACTTCTTGTGAGCTCAACTCACAAGTGACCTGCCCTATTGTGGAACTCGTAGCGACACACTCCACAACGATTATCGGACGTTGGTGGTAGAGCCCTGTCTGCAATGTAGCTACATCAACTAGCCCGCGAGCCACGTCTCGCGCGGCGCGCTTACAAGAGATTCTCAACCCTCAGAAGCCTCCAGCGACTCTTCCAAAAACTGTCCCATCTGGCGGTACTTTTCATACCGGCCATCAAGCAGTTCCTGGGTCGGCAGCTCCTGGAGTTCGCGGAGCGTTTTCAAGAGATACATCTTCATCCGGCTGGCCATTTGATACGGATCGCGGTGGGCCGCGCCGAGCGGCTCTTCGATCACGTCGTCGACGATGCCAAGCTCACGAAGATGATTTGAGGTGATCTTCAAAGCCCCAGCCGCCTGCGGCGCGTAGTCGTGGCTCTTCCACAGAATGCCGGCACAACCCTCAGGACTAATCACGGAGTAATAAGCGTACTCCAGCACGGCAATCCGGTCGCCAACGCCGATGCCCAGCGCGCCGCCGGAGCCTCCTTCGCCAATCACGATGCAAATGATCGGTACGGGAAGTTGCGACATCGCGAGCATGCTCTCCGCAATCACCTGGGCTTGGCCCCGTTCCTCGGCGCCAATTCCTGGGTAAGCGCCCGGCGTATCAATCATCGTGACGATTGGCAGCCCGTACTTCGCGGCCAGCTCCATTTTCTCCATCGCCTTGCGATAGCCTTCAGGGTGCGCACAGCCAAAGAAACACTCGGTCCGTTCCTTGGTCGTCTTCCCTTTTTGATGCCCGACGAGCATTAGCTTGATGCCATCAAGCTTCGCAAAACCGGTCCGCAGCGCTCGATCGTCGCCATAAAACTTATCGCCGTGGAGCTCGACAAACTCGTCAAAGACCATCTCGATGTAATCGGTAAGCTGCGGCCGATCCGGATGCCGCGCGACGCGGACCGTCTCCCAAGGGTCGAGCCCGCTGTAGATGTCCTTCACGGTTTCGTTGAGCGTCTTCCGCTGCGCACGGATCTGCTCGCGCACCTCCGCCGTCTTGGGATCCATCGCTTCAAGCTTGCGGATCTTGTCTTCGATTTCGGTGATGCGTTTTTCAAACGGTAGACTTAAAGCAGTTGTTGACATAACTCAGCTTCTTTTTTGAACCACAGAGGGCACGGAGTACACGGAGGTGCGTGTTCTAGTGCTGCGCCGAATGGTATTTGAAATGTGCTTGGTTGTTTTCTTTTTGAGTAATTGTTTGAGCAAACGATAGTCGTATTGCAACTAGTAGTTTCAGCAATGAGTACGCCGTTCCAATAGCAACTCCATGAACGACCTAACCCATCAATCCAAACTC
Source organism: Lacipirellulaceae bacterium (assembly GCA_040218535.1). Classification (NCBI taxonomy): domain Bacteria; kingdom Pseudomonadati; phylum Planctomycetota; class Planctomycetia; order Pirellulales; family Lacipirellulaceae; species Lacipirellulaceae bacterium. The sequence continues at coordinate 276,367 of JAVJRG010000008.1, forward strand.
CGTGTCCTCCGTGCTCTCCGTGGTTAATTACCTAACGTTCGCTGCTGTTTAGATCATCGGACTCTTCTTCCGGCACCGGCTTCTTCGGTTTGATGTGGAAACATCGCCCCGCTTTCAATTCCCGGCGGAAGAGTTTCAGATCTTCGGGTCGGTCCTCGGGCTTCTTGGCGAGCATCCGATGCACGAGCTGAGCAAACTCCGGCTGGATGTTCTTTTGCAGCATCGTCAAGTCACTCGGTTTGCTATTCAAATGTTTGTTAAGTAACTCTTGCGGGCTCGTTGCTGTGAACGGCATTTTCCCGCTCATCATTTCGTAGACCATCACGCCAAAGCTGTAGACGTCCGTCCGTTCGTCGCACAGCTTTCCGCGGATTTGTTCCGGGGCCATGTAGCTGTAGGTGCCCTGCACGGTCGACTTGCCGCCGAACATCTTACCCAGGCCCTTAGGGATCTTCATTGCCAGGTTGAAGTCGATCAGCCGGACTTCGTTCTCTTCGTTGACGAGGTAATTATCCGGCTTGATATCGCGGTGCACCCACCCTGACTCGTGCATCGCATCGAGTGCCGCGGCAGCGTTATCGAGAATCGCTTCCAGTCTCCAGTGAAGATTCTCAAGGCCACCTTGAATCTGCTGTTTGACGTTGGGCGTTTTGAACAGCTCCATCACCAAGTAGGTGCCGTCCTTTTTCGAAGTGCCGAAGTCGTGGGTCTTGATGATGCCCGGGTGGTCGAGCTGCTTGCCTACGTTGAACTCATGCTTAAGCTCTGCCGCGGGGCCCTTCGTATGCCGATCCCCCGGTGGCAACCACTTCATGGCAAACTGACGATTCTCCGCCACGGGACGCACCGCCCAAATCTCAAACAAGGCCCCCGCCCTGATGAGATGGTACATGCGGTACGGGCCAACAAATTCGCGTCCGGAAGACATAAAGGGTGATCGGTAGTGCTAAGGATGGAATCAGTCCCACTAGTTTAATCGTCACAGGCAGACTTACCAACCGGGAATGACCAATGACCAAGTTCAAATGACCAATGCACGTTTGCCATCCGCATGCGATTGGTCATTTAGGCTTGGTCATTGGTCATTCTGCTCACTCCCCTGCCCTTCTTCACCATCCAGCAACTCCGTCCCCGCTTCCAGATCTCGCGATTGCTTCGCCTGTTCTTTGATCGTTTCCGCTTCGCTGTGCAAGCCGCCTTCGGCTTCGCTCGTGTCGCTGGCGTCGGCTGGAGTTGGTTTTGGTTTGGTTTCTTCGCGGGCGGATCGCTTTTCTTGCTCGCTGAGCATCTGAATCGGCACGGCTTTGGGGAAGATGATCTCGCGGGCCTCGTCCGGCATCGTAAGCCCCGCTTCCTCGAATGCCGCCTTCACCTTGCGAATGACTGCGGAGCGGACTTTCAGACCGTCGTATTCCTCGGTGTCAACCCAGAACCAGAGTTTAAGATTCACTGTCGAAGCACCTAAACTGTCGACTAAGACGGAAGGCTCTGGTTTCTCTAGCACCGCGGAATGGCTTTTGATGGCGTTCACGGCAACCTCTTGCGCCTCAGCTACGTGGTCGCCATAGTCGATGCCAACGATGATCTCGAATCGAGAGTTCCGATTGGCCGTGAAGTTATGGACCACGCTCTTATAAATAATCGAATTCGGGATATGGACGTGGTTCCCGTCGAACGTCATCAACAAAGTTCCCCGCGTGGTCACGTTTTGGACGACGCCGGTGTTGCCATCGACTTCAATCACATCGCCCGGCATGAAAGGCCGCTGCAAGCTAATGAGCAGACTGGCGAGGAAGTTCTCTGCGATGTCGCGAAATGCAATACCGATAATCAAACCCAGCAATCCGGTGCCGCCGAGTACCGTGGCAGCCAGACGCGTGAGCCCCGCAATCCTCAGCACCAAGTAGATGCCGACCAGGTAAACGAGAATCGTAAAGATGCGCACCAATAGTTGACGCAGTATCGTATTGCTGACACGCTTGTTGAAAAAACCGCTGGCGAGAAAACGCATGGCCTTGGCCGCATACCAAGTAAGTATGAGCAGAACCAACGTGACCAAAACCATTGGCGTCGATTGCACGAGGTCGCGGGCCAAGGTCTTTAGTTGCAGTTGCGCGCCGGAAAAATCCCAGATGCTCGGCTTGACGATCTCGATATTGTTGACCGTCATCACGACGTCTTGCGTGTGATTGGCCAAATCGGTCGCCTTCTGCCGATGCTCCTCCCGCTTGGTCCGCCCGGTGAGAAACACGACGCCCTCGTCGACTCGCACGTCGATCTCTTGGAACAAACCGGAAGCCTCAAGAATCCGTTTCAGCCGCCCAGCAATGTCCCGATCCTCAGCCTCGGGGTTCACGTCGACCTGATCAGCCACCTCGGGCTCAATCTCGGCCTTCTCAACGGCTTCTTCAGCCGTTTTGGGGGCATCTTCTTGGGCGAAAGAGTGGTTGCTAAATGTTAATGCCAGAAAGGTCCAGAACCATAGAAGATGAGCGCCTCGTCCGCGAAATTCCTGCATAGGTGTACTCCCCTGCCCTTTCGATCGTCGACTTCAGAAACTGTGCGAGACGAATGACTAGTATGGTGGGAAGTTGGGATTTCGTGAAGCGTGCCGATAGACACAAGTAGCCCAACAATACCGCGAAGCGGTTACATCCCATAGCCCAGGGTTAGTCGATAACGAGCCCCAGCGAGTTTCGACTTACCCTGGGGAAAGAGAGCCCAACAAAAATCGGCCGAGCAACAAGCCTGGGGTACCGAAAAGCGTTACCGAGGTCGAAACGAGAGCGGATTGCTTCTGCTTGCTACGCGGTTGGAGGATCCCATTCTTCCCACCGTTTCTCGCCACTCCGCGTTCGCAAGAACCAATAGTCATTAATAGCAGATTCCAAATCATCTGGAACAAAGCCTGGCTCTCCTGAGGGAACAAGGCAAGATTCCTCTTCGGAATATTGGTAAACATCAACATGCCCCAGTGAAGCCAGTATTTTCAGAACCTGTATGACATCTTCATTACGGAAACCATCTGGGCAGAACTCACTCCAACCGATGGAGCCACTTGAATCGTTGAGAAGATTGATTACGGAATTGATTTGCTCAATGTCGTATTGAAGCACATCAAGAACGAACATGGGCATGTGGGCTTGTAGCATGTGTTTCATGGCCTGCACTCCAACTCGTTACTCTGCGTCTCCGCCTCTCCGAGCGAAACCTTCAATACCCCACCTCCACCAACGTCAACCCATGCGCCGGCGCTGTCTGCCCCGCTTCTCTTCGATCTTTCGCGAACAGCATCTCCTGCATCCACTCCACGGGCTTCCGCCCTGCCCCGACGTGGACCAGCGACCCCGCGATCGTGCGGACCATGTTGTAGAGGAACCCATCGCCGACGACGTCGATCGTGATGAGCGAGTCGAGTTCGTAGGGAGGCAGCGGCAACAAAGTGAAACCGCCCTGCCCTTTCTCAGTTGGAACGGCTAAGCCACAAGTGGCGCGCTGGACCTCCACAGAAAAAACCGTCCGCACCGTTGACTCTCGTGGCGAGCCGACCGATTCGAGGCTTGCGAAGTCCTGCGTCCCCACGAGCGACTGCCCTGCCCTGTGCATCGCTTCAAGGTCCAACTGCTGCGGCACATGCCACGCGTTACGCCGCAGCGCCACCCCCGGGCGGCGGTCGTTGTGGATCGCGTAACGGTACCGTTTCCACTTCGCTTGGTGCTGGGCATGAAAGCCCTCGGGTGCAGCTTCCACGGAGACAACGCTCACATCCTCGGGCAGTTTCGCATTCAACCCGCCGAGGACGCGCTCAGCAGGGAGTTCGCTCGCGGTTTCCAACCCAACGACCTGCCCCATCGCATGCACGCCCGAGTCGGTCCGCCCACTGGCGGTCACGCGGACCGTCTCGCCAGAGATTTCCTGCCACGCTTCTTCGAACGCCCCCTGCACCGTCCGCCGACCGGGTTGCGATTGCCAACCACAGAAATCGGCGCCGTCGTAGGCGAGGGTAATTTTCCACCAAGCATTGGCCACAATGTTTTTTAACCACAGAGAACACGGAGAGTACGGAGGTTTATTGGACTCCGACAGCAGATGCTAAACCGCAACCGTTTCTCACGACGGCGAGAAAAATAATTAACTATCGCGAAGCATAGCGTTTAGAAGTACTCGCAAACGCTCAGAAGCAAGTGTTGCTCTCCGTGTCCTCTGTGCCTCCGTGGTAGAATCTAAACGCCAGCCGCTTCTTTCACGATCAATTCCGCGATCTGCACCGCGTTGGTTGCCGCGCCCTTGCGGAGGTTATCGCTCACGCACCAGAAAGCCAAGCCGTTATCGCACGAGAGGTCCTCGCGAATCCGCCCGATGAACGTATCGTTCGAGCCGTCGCAATCCTGCGGCATCGGATACTTGCCGTTCTCCAGATCGTCGATTACTTGGATGCCTGGCGTGGCGGCGAAGAGTTCGCGGGCCTGTTCGACGGTGATCTTCTTTTCCGTCTCGACCAGAATGCTCTCGCTGTGGCAGTTGCTCACGGGGGCACGGACGCAGGTCGGGCAGACCTTGATCGAGTCGTCGCCGAAGATTTTCTGCGTCTCGTAGACCATCTTCATCTCTTCCGACGTATAACCCTGCTCCTTGTGCGAGCCGATCTGCGGAATCAGGTTGAACGCAATTGGGTGAGCGAACGCTTCGTAGTCATAATCGTCACCCGAGAGGAAAGACTTCGAGCCTTCGATCAAGTCGCTCTGGCCCTTTACCCCCGCGCCGCTGGTGGCTTGGTAGGTGCTGACGATCACACGCTTGATCTTGCCCGCGTCGTGCAGCGGCTTCATCGCCAAGACCATCTGCGTCGTCGAACAGTTCGGGCTGGAGATAATCCCCTGATGATCGCGAATCGCTTCGGGGTTCACCTCAGGAACGATCAAAGGCACCTTCGGGTCCATCCGCCAGTAGCCGCTTTCGTCGACGACGATGCAATCGTGCGCGGTCGCCCAGGGGACGAACTCCTTGGCCGTCTCGTCCGGCGTACTGCCGATAGCAATATCAATCGGTCCGAAGGAGTCAGGCTTAAGTTCCTCGACCGTGTGCTCTTCCCCTTTGAAGGTGATCGTCGTGCCGGCACTTCGCGCGGAAGCAAGAAACGTGATTTTACGATGCGGAAAATCACGCTCTTCAAGAAGCTCACGGACGAGACGGCCCACCGCACCGGTGGCACCGACGATCGCAATCGAATCAAACACAACAGGGTCCTCAGTAAGGGGAGTTGAACATGTGACAAGCCCGTTAGTGTACTTGGACACTTCGCTGGGGGCAATGTTCGCAGTAGCTCGGGCCCTGAGTCGCTGTGGAGGCTCATTGCAGAGGACTCAGCCCTGGAGGGCCGAGCTACAAACCTCGGCATACCCTACTTAGAGCTTTTCAATCGTCACGAAATACGCCCCTCGCTGTCCCTCATTGGCATCGGTAAGCCAAGTCTGCAGCAACGCCGGACCCTCGGGCAGTTCGATCTCAAACGAAACCGTCGTATCCTGCGGCTTAGTTCCTTTCTCCCACTGGTTCTCATCGATCTTGAGTCGAGCCTTCGCTGCACCCATCGGCTGCCGGTCGTCCCCCGGATGGCGAGCCAGCTCAACGCTGTAACGCCCGGCTTGCACGACGTCGATCGCCCAAAAGCCGTTGATCTGCAGGGAGTCGTCGCTGAGTTGATCGGGTTGCCAGATCACGTAACCCTTCGTCGGATGCCAATCACGGACGGTCATAGTCAGCGGGTTTTCTTGATCAGACCCGACTTGAAAACGTGTGTAGTCAAGATCGTGGCCGAACACCTCGGGGACGTGTGCCGCATAGAGTCGCCCAAGCGACTCGACGAGGTCGGGGTACTCTGCTGCGACGTTCTTCTCTTGCCCCGGATCGCGTGGCATGAAATAGAGCTCGCCATTCACCATCCGCCATTGGTTGGTCATCACCGCATACTGTGGATGCCGACTTTTGCCGGTGGGTTTCAGTTCCAGCTCTGGTTCATCCGCCTGGAGCTGAACGAACATCGTGCGGTCAGGCCACTTCTCGTCGTGTTCTTTTGGATCGTCGCCCTGAAACAACGGGACAAGGCATTTGCCATCAAACGAAATCTCCGAGGGGAGTTCCAACTCACACAGTTCGACCAAGGTTGGCAACCAATCGCGGTGCGAAGTGAGTGTGTCGACCTTGAAGTCCTCCTTCAGCTTTCCAGGCCAGCGGGCGAAACACGCCACGCGGTGCCCGCCTTCGTAGACCGATCCCTTCACGCCTCGCATTCCCGCATTGAAGCCACTCTGCTTTTCATTCGGCTGCGGGCCTCCCACCGCTGTACCGTTGTCGCCCATGAAGATCACGATCGTATCCTTCTCAAGGTCTGACTCTTCCAAGAAAGACAACAGCCGTCCAAGGTTCTCGTCGAAGTTGTCGATCATGCCATAGAAGTTGGCTCTTTTCTCTGGGTGCCCCTGCTTTAAATGGGGGGCCGAATACTTCTTGGCAACGAGATGCGGTGAGTGCATGGCGTTGGTGGGCAAGTAGACGAAGAACGGCTGGGTATTCTCACCTTCTTGAGTGTTACGGATGAACTTGATCGTCTCGTCAAAGAAAACGTCAGTGCAGTAGCCGTCGAACTCCTCCGCGACGCCGTTGCGAAAGTAAGTGTCGTCGAAGTAGTCGTTGCCGATTGGGTTGCCAATCTCATTAGCGCCACCCGCCCGATGGCAGACGACTTCATCAAAGCCACGGAAACGGGGTGCATAGGGCCACGTGTCTCCCAGATGCCATTTGCCGAACAGCGCCGTCCGATAGCCGGAGTGAGCAAACACTTCGGCCATCGTCACTTCGTCAGGATTCAACAATTGCCGACCCTGTGTCACCGACCAAGCACCGACCCGTGTGCAATACCGCCCGGTAAGCAATGCGGCCCGTGTGGGCGTGCAGTAGGGGTCGACGTGATAGTTTTCCAGCCGGACACTTTGCCGAGCAAGTTGGTCGAGATGCGGCGTGTTGAGCCACGGATTACCGTGGCAACCCATATCACCGTAGCCCTGATCGTCGGTGACAATCACGATGACATTTGGCTTGGCTAGGGCTTCTCTCTGCCCTTGCAAAAGTAAGGAGAGTCCGGTCAGGGCAATCAGGATAGTAGCAGTTTTCGTTCTACTCATGGCTTGAGAAGGGACTCAAAGAAAAGAGAGTTCATTGGAAGTGAAGTTTTGCCTTTATATCAGAATGCTAAACCAGCTACGAAAACTTTCGGCAAGAAATTGGCCACCTCATTTGCTAGAATAACCCCAGTTCGACGGCGGCTCGGGTGGGCGACAGCGGCGGACCGCCAAAGGCGAAGTTGTACGGCTTGAACAACTCACGCTCGTTCCGTTTAGCGACAGAGCGGCGTGTTTCCCGGGAGCCGGGTAACGACCCAAGTAGCGGTGATCGCGATCGCGGTTCCCCTGACTGACGACCAAGTGGCCCGAAGGATCGCCCACTTTTTCGAATGATGGGATCCCATCTTTTTCTGTCCGTAGTCCCGGAGGGACTGAATAGTAATAGCCCCGGGATTCATCCCGGGGTTCGTGTGAGAAAGAAGGAGTCGACCGAGGGACGAGGCCGTTTGGCTCTGGAATGAAATCGAGGTCGAAATCAGCCACGGTCGATTTCGGCCTCGGCTAAGCCCCGCCGATCAGCAGACGTAACCCCTCGACCAACGATCAACAATGGAACCGTACTCCGGGATAAATCCCGGGGCTAATAATGTATCGCCACTTCGTGGCAATCACGATTGAATACAAATCTCTATGAACAATAAAGTCGCCCTCATCACCGGCGGGAGCCGCGGCATCGGGCTAGGAATCTGTAACGCACTGGCCGCCGAAGGCTGGAACCTTGCCGTCAACGGCATGCGCGACGAAAGCGCCGTCGCTGAGCCACTGGCTGCGCTCCGCTCTCAAGGTATCGAAGTCCTCTACTGCCAAGGTAATGTCGCAGAGCCCGAAGATCGCACGTCGATGCTGGACAAAGTGCGTGAGCGATTCGGTCAGTTGAATCTGCTGGTGAACAACGCAGGAATTACTTCGCCCGGACGCAAGGATATTCTCGACGCCAGTGAGGAAGGCTTTGATCAGGTGATCGCAGTTAATTTGAAGGGCCCTTACTTTCTCACGCAGCTTGCCGCCCGCTGGATGCTCGAGCAACGTGAAGCCGACGAGAGCTTCGCGGGAACGATTGTGAATATCTCTTCCGTCTCCGCAGAAATCCCGTCGCCCGATCGGGGCGACTATTGTATTTCTCGAGCCGGAACCTCCATGGCAACCAAGCTCTGGGCCCGCAAGCTCGGACCGCATGGCGTGAACGTCTATGAAATACGCCCTGGGGTAATCAAGACCGACATGACTGCCGTGGTCACCGAGAAGTACGACGCAATCATCGAAGAGGGCGTCATCGCCCAACCCCGTTGGGGATTCCCCGAGGACGTTGGGAACGCCGTAGCCGTACTCGCCAGTGGCAAACTCAGCTACGCGACGGGCAACACGATCTATGTCGATGGGGGCCTAGAGCGACTGCGAACGCTATGAACGCGCCCAATCGTGTCATTCCGACAGCCGTCTCAGCGGCGGAGGAATCCGGTTTGTACCCTAGTTGACTCGTCTTCAGTGCAAACCCGATTCCTCGGTCGGCGAGCCTCCCGTCGGAATGACAATTAGTTGAGCGTTTTCAGCAAAGCAACGCCACAATTGATCTCGCTCTGCAACCCCGCAACCACATCACGCTGGTAGCGACTCAAATCGAGCCGCTCCTCGCGCAGCTCTTTGAGACGCTGCTGCGCGGCGAGCGTCCGCAGTCGCCAGGTCTGCTCAGCGAAGTAGGCGGGAGAGTACTGGTTGAAGGTGCGAAACGGGCGGTAGTTTTCCACGCGATCAATCGACACGGCTAGTTCCGCTTCTGCCAAACGAATCGCTGCGTCGAGTTGCTTTACGAGCCGCGGGTACTGGATATAGCGAAACCGATGAAGCTGCTGTTCAGCGTTGCGAATCGCAGCCACGGCCTGCTGTCGAGTGACAGCCGGGCTTTCCGACTTGGGCAACGCAGGAGGATGAGCCACCGCCACGGCCGCCACGCACAGAACCGAGAAGAGAAAAGGAATGACACGACACATCGAAAGAACTCCGACTAATGGAAGGCAGAAGGACGCCCACACTTTCCACACTAATCACCAAGTTGGCCGATTGCGAATTTGCCATGACAATCCGCACGGCCAGAACAACCTGAACTCAAGAGAGCACGAGAAGATTGTCGCGGTGCACCACCGTGCGATAAGGACAATGGCCCAGAGTTGCCGCGATTTGCTCGGTCGATTGCCCGGCGATTCGAGTCAGGTCAGCCGCCGAGTAGTTTGTCAGTCCGCGTGCAAATTCGACCGAATTGGCATCGCACAGCGAGATGACATCCCCTTTTTCGAACTCTCCTTCAACACACGTCACGCCGACCGCCAACAAACTGCGGCCCTGTTCGGCAAGGGCTCGAAACGCACCCGCGTCGAGATGAGCCTTTCCCTGTGGGGTGGCGGACCAGCCGATCCAACGCCGACGCGAATCGACCGTGCGACCTTCGGGAAGAAACAACGTGCCAACGTCCTCGCCTGCAAGAATCTCGGTAAGAACGTTCTCACGCCGGCCATTCGCAATCACCACGTTCTCACCAGCAGACACCACGATCCTCGCCGCCTGCAGCTTGCTTGTCATTCCGCCCGTACTCAGTCCCCTACCCTGCCGACCCAGATCTTTTCCGTCATGGACAAGTCCCTCTTGAGCAGCTGCCAAATCGATCACGACGGACATAACAGTCGTGCCGTCGTCAGACGGATTGCCATCATAAAGTCCGTCGATATCAGAAAGCAGAATCAGCAGCGGTGCCCGCAGCAAGTTGGTAACCAGCGCCGCCAAGCGGTCGTTATCGCCGAAGCTCAATTGCAACTCTTCAACGCTGACCGTGTCGTTCTCGTTGATGATCGGGATCGTGTTCGCTTCCAACAAAGCCAGCAAGGTATTGCGAACATTCAAATAACGCGACCGTTCATGCAGATCCTCAGCGGTCAACAGAACTTGGGCTGCGTTCAAACCATGCGGGATCAACGCACGGTTATACGCCTCGATCAAACCGCTCTGCCCAACCGCTGCTGCGGCTTGCAGCTTGGCCAGATCACTAGGCCTCTTCGTCCAACCCAGTCGACCCATGCCAGCGGCAACGGCTCCGCTGCTTACGAGCATAACCCGTTTGCCTGCGTGATGGAGCTTGGCCAGTTGCTCGGCGATCGCGGCAACACGCTCGTCATCCAATGTCCCAGCGCCGACCGAACCCGCAGCCCGCGTCAAAACGCGCGTGCCCACCTTCACGACAATCGTGTCGGCAGCGGTCATGATGTCTTGGCGAACGAGGTCCATGGGAGAGCTGTCAGCTTTCAGCCGTCAGCTATCAGCTTGTTGAGAGAGTGCAGCGACTTCGTGAACGATTCTGGGTTGCGCGTAGGGACGCATGAAACCATTAGCATGATGCGCGTGGCTAAGAGAAGCAACGCCAAAGAGCAGAAGAATCAAAATCATCCGTGTGAATCGGTGTCATCCTTGGCCAAAACGTTGCGACTTAACCTACTCAGCCGGCGACGTGATCTTTGCCGCTTCCAGTTCCGGCCGTCGCGGTGCCAGTTTTCCGCTTCGCAAGTCGAACAGCAGGTCTTGCACGGTTTGCACATCGAGGCCGTACGACTCGGTTCTTCCCGAGCGAGCAATGTTCAGGCCCACCATCTCGCCGTCGAGATTCACCAACGGACCGCCGCACTGATTTGGGGCGAGTACCGTGTCGTGCTGAAAGGCGTTGGGGAAGCCAAACCGCCGCGTGCTCAACTTGCCGCCCAGCGAGTTCTGGAACTGGCTGCGGCTTTGTCTTACGCCGGAGAACCGGCCCGACAGTGTAGCCTCAACTTTCAGCGTTTCCGACTTGCGCTGCAGAGTGAGCGTGATTCGGTCGCCCGGGTTGAATTCTCTGACAGTGTCAATCAACTCGACACGTGTTCGCGTCGGTTGGCCGTTGATATGTGTTATGAGATCATCCTGCTTGACGCCGGCACGCTCGGCACCACTCTCAGGGAAGACGTAAACCACCAGCGGTCGATTCGCTTCGTCCAATTGGACGCCCAGAACGCCGGGTTGATGAGGGACTTCACGCCCCGGCACGCTAACGACGCCGACCGCTTCAGGATCGCGCGACATGCCGACCGTTGCGACAAACGAACCGACGGACGGTTTCTTTTCGGCGAAGCGAATTTCCTTGAGATTACTCGCTTCGATCTTCAGGAGCGCCAGGTCATGTTCACCACTGACGCCCACGATGTCAGCATCGTAGGTCTTACCGTTCTTCAAACGGCACGTAATGTCGCCACTCAGGGGACTTGCTTTGCTGAGTATCCAACCGTCGGCCCCGACAACGCAACCCAGAGCCACTTGCTTCCCATCAGAACGAACCCGTGCCGTGGATTCAGAAGCCCGCTTCACGACGTCACGAAATGCTGCCCTCACATGCGGACCGTCAGTCAACCGCCAACGCGGCACGAGCAACTGATCGAGCCCAAACGGCACGTCGCGTTCTTGCTCAATCGGAACAAAGCCCTGATCTGCCTCCTGCGCATGAGTCGCAGAGAGGCAAACACTCATGACACACACAGCAATTAAGAGTCGAGTAGTAACAACTTGAGAATTCACGTTTGTAATAACCTCAAAACTATCCCGATGTCGACGTTAGTCTTGAACACGGATTACACGGATGTAACTAAATCGGTGAAATCCGTGCGATCCGTGTTCAAAGATAAAGCTTGGCACTCTCAGTGATTTTCAATTCTTCCGCAACTCACCCGCAGTGATGACTTTCACCTCAACCGTTTTCTCAACGCCGTCACGTTCATACGTTAGTTTCACTTTCTCTCCAGGCTCTTGAAAGAAAATGGTTCGCGATAATTCCTCGAACGAATCGATCGGTCGACCGTCAATGGCCACGATCACGTCCCCATTCTTCACACCCGCGTTGGCTGCCGGCAGACCGGCAATCGCTCTCGTAATGACACAGCGTCCGTCGATCGTTCTTCCAGAAACGCCAATCACTGGACGATCAGCGACCATTTCTTCGTTGATCTGTCCGCCCCAGACTTCACCGGCAAGTAGTCGATCCCAGGAGCTTTCAAATCCGGTGGTTGCTACATGAAAGTTATGTGTCACCCGTGGGCCAATGCTACTATGAATACCAACTAACTCGCCACGCATGTTGAACAGCGGTCCACCCGAGTCGCCTCCAACCAGCGTGCAGTCGGTGCAAACGACTTCCTCTTCGCGGAAGAGAACACGACCTAGGCGAACCGGAGGCGCCCGGCCTTCTACAAGTCCGCCCGGCTGACCTGTTGTCACAACCCATTCTCCCGGAACCAGTTTCGTACCCTTGGCGATCGGCGTGTAAGGAAGATCACTCGGTGGGTTGTCCATCTGCACCATGCCTGCGTCGATGTCGTGATTCGCTCCGAGACTCTTGCCGGTAAAACGGCGACCATCGGGAAGAATAATGTTCACTTTGCGACTGGAGTCTCCGATGACATGCCCGGCAGTCAGGATGAGACCTTCAGGATTGACAATCACGCCGCTGCCCGCAGAACGCCCCAACTGCAGGGCGACGGTGGCAGGAAGGCTGTGCTTGACGACCCGTTGTAGCTGTCCCTCGATCCGGCGGAGGTCTGCCACGTTACGAGGATAACGCGACTTGAGAGTCTTCTCGGTTTCCGTTGATACGTCCAACGCTGCATCGGAAAACTGAGCCTGGGAGCTTGCAGCGGCCAGCAGAACTGTCAGTAGAGATGCAGTGGCAATCAGTTGTGGGTAGCTAGTGTTTCTAATACCTGAACTCCTAAAACCTGTTCCTCGCGATGCCACTATTTTCGCATTATCACCCCACAACGGCAACAAAAGAGTTTGGCCACCCCCGTTTGTAGTTCCGCCTTTAGGCGGCTTTCTACGGATTATGAGAGACCATCCAAGCTTCTAAACCGCCCAAAGGCGGAATTACGAACATCGGTGAAATCCGTGTCATCCGTGGCCAAAAACTCTGGATTGCACTCCCTAGCGGCCTAGAATTCTGCTTTACTGTACAAACGCTATTGACGATGTACGCCCGTATATTACGATATTGACAGTGAAAGCACCACAATTTGTGGCCTTTCGGTTCTCCGCAGTATGATTCAACCCGTCCCCTTATCCCAAAGCAAGGACCGCGATGAGCCTCGATCAACTAACCAAACGCCAACGCGAAGTTTACGAGTTCGTTCGCACCAAGATCCAAGGCCGCGGCTACGGGCCCACCGTGCGGGAGATCGGCGAGCAGTTCGGCATCAACTCACCCAACGGCGTGATGTGCCATCTCAAAGCGCTGGAAAAGAAGGGACTCATCACGCGCGAGCCAAACATGTCACGGGCGATTCAACTCACCGACGCGGGGCTCGCGGATCAAGGTATCCCGCTGGTCGGTTCAATTGCCGCGGGCAGTTTGACCGAAGCCATCGAAGACGCCGACCTGCTCGACTTCGAGGCGATGTTCCCCGCTAAGAAAAATCACTTTGCCTTACGCGTGAAAGGCGACTCAATGATCGAAGCGGCCATCGCCGACGGCGACATCGTTATCTGCAAAAAAGCACGCACCGCCCACAAGCACGACATTGTGGTCGCAATGACCGACGAAGGCGAAGCGACGCTCAAGTATTGGATCCCCGAAGGTAACCGGATTCGTTTGCAGCCGGCGAACAGCTCGATGGAGCCGATCTACGTGCGTGACGTGCAGGTGTTGGGGATTGTGACCGGGGTGGTGCGGAAGGTGGGGTAATGTAGCCATATCGCTCCGCGATATGAATTGCGGCGATTGCGTAACATTAACCATCGCATAGCAACTACAACGATCTGACTGGTTTCATTGATCGCTTTCATCTCGCGGAGCGAGATGGCTACTACGCCGACTTCTCTAAACTCGTCGCTTGGTTGAGCTTATTGTAGAGCGTCTTCAAGCTCACGCCCAACTGTTCGGCGGCTTTCGGTTTGCTGCCGTCGTTGCGTTCGAGCGCCTCGTGGATGGCGAGCATTTCCAACTCGCGGAGGGTCATCACGCCGGGGCTTAGTTTTGCAGCGCCGGTTAGTTGGCGACTGTCGAAGCGTTGGGGGAGGTGTTCGGCGCGGATGGGGCCAGAGTCGCACAAGATCGTGGCGTGTTCGACGACGTTGGCCAATTCCCTGACGTTACCGGGCCAGACGTGACCAAGTAAGGCCTGAATCGCATCGTCGGCAATCTCACCGTCACTGCCCTGCCCCGCACCTCGATGTCTCGCGAGCAAATGCTTTGCTAAAGCCGGAACATCTTCCAGACGCTCTCGCAATGGCGGCAGATGAATCTCAAACGAATTGATGCGGTACATCAAGTCCTCGCGGAAGTCACCCGCTTCGACCATCTCGGGCAAGTTGCGATGGGTTGCACAAACAACGCGAACGTCAACGGTGATCGGTTTGTTCTCACCAACACGGCGAATTTCACGGCTTTCCAAGACGCGTAGTAGCTTTGCCTGCATGCTTTTGGGCAGCTCGCCGATTTCATCGAGGAATATCGTTCCGCCAGCGGCGACTTCAAACAGGCCGGTGCGATGATCGTCAGCTCCAGTAAAGGCGCCTTTGCGGTGACCGAAAAGCTCGCTTTCGATGAGCGTTTCAGGCAAAGCACCGCAATTGATGGCAACGAATGGTGCCTCGGCGCGCGGGCTTTGGTTGTGAACAGCGCGGGCGACAAGTTCTTTGCCGGTACCCGTCTCGCCGAGAACGAGAACAGTGGCGTCGCTGGGCGCAACTTTCTCGATAAGGATCTGAACCTTCATCATCGCTGGCGTCTTGCCGATGAGTGTCGAGGAGCCTTCGAGTCGTTTCACTTCGTGCTGTAACGCACGACATTTCTTATCGAGCGCGAGCTTTTCGCTAACGCGATCAAGCAACGCTTTGATTTCAACCAAACGACACGGCTTTGTTAGATAGTCGAACGCACCGTGGCGCAACGCGGCGATGGCGCTTTCGAGGGTACTCTTGCCGGTGAGGATCACCGCTTCGGTTTCTGGTGAGTTCTCTTTGCACTTGGCGATCACCCCGATGCCGTCGAGTCCTGGCATGTCGAGATCGACAATGATGCAGTCGTAGGTGTTCTTCTCCAGCGCAGCAACCGCGGTCGTGCCGTCAGGGCAGACGGTAACTGTGTGGCCCAAGCGTGGCAGCTCTTGCTTCATGAGCTCTTGCAGCGACTGCTCGTCGTCCGCGAAGAGTAAGCTCAAACCTTGCCCGTTGTTTTTATTGTTAGGCTGCTTGGCGGCCATGGCCGTTCTCCTTGCTCGATTGATGAGCCGGTAAAGTCACTACGAAACGTGACCCGCGATCGGGTCCTTCACTGGCGGCTTCGATGGTGCCGCCGTGTTCTTCAACGATGCGATAAGTAATTGAGAGGCCGAGGCCGGTGCCCTGCCCTGTTCTTCTCCGCGTGAAGAATGGTTCGAACAGATGCTTACGGACTTCCTCGGTCATGCCGCAGCCGTTGTCTTCGACAATGATCTGTGTACCAGATCCCTTGCGTTGCACCATCACGCGGACGGTTCCGCCTGCGTCGACACTTTCGAGCGCGTTGGTGACAAGGTTGAGCGCGACTTGCTTGATTTCTTGCGCATTGATTTCCGCGATGACCGGCGGACCGTCAACGAGCTCAAGGTTTTTATCCTGATACTTGCCTAGGTGCTGCACCATTTCGATCACGCTGGCAGTCAGTTCGCGAAGGTCCGCGCCGTGATACTGCGAGTCACCCATGCGGGCGAAGTCGAGAAGTTTTTCGGTGATTTGTTTACAGCGGAACGCTTCCCGCTGGATCATCTGCAAGTAGTTACGGGCGACTTGAACGTCTTCTGAGTGGGACTCATCAACACTCTCAAGCAAGTCATCTAGTCGGCCTTCGAGCGATTCGCTACAGAGGGCAATCGAAGCCAAAGGGTTGTTGATCTCGTGCGAAACCCCGGCGGCCAAGAAGCCAACGCTGGCGAGCTGTTCACTGCGGACGACTTGGTTAGTGCGTTGGCGAACCTGATCATCAAGGTCTTCTTTGATCTCGCGGAAACGCGAAGTCATGTGATTCATCGAGGCGGCAAGCTCACCCATCTCGTCTTCGGTAGTGAGCTGGATCGTGTGATCGAACTGACCTGCTGCGACCTTGCGAGATCCGCTGACGAGTTGTCCGAAAGGCTTGGCAAACGACTGATAGAAGACTCGGAAGAATAATCCGAGTAGCCCAATCGCCAACACCGCGTTCACCCAGGCAATCACGATTGCCGTGCGATAGCGGGCTCGCACGTCGTTCACTAGGACGGCGAAACGGCGATGCAAGTGGCTGGGGAGTTCAACAACGAGCGAAGAAAGTTGATCCACCTCGTCGCGAAGTTTACCGATTTGTAGCTCGTCGAGCAGCCAGTCTTCCTTGAGTTCCTCGTCAAGATCGTTACCACTGAGGCGCTGAATCACTTCGTCGATACGTGCCAATGTTTCGCGTTCGTGACGATCGTCACCGAGGCGCGTTTCCGTGAATTGGCTATTACGATCGAGTTGGCGGCGATAGCGAGCTAACGATTCGGTCAACAATTCAAACTGATTGCGATACTGCTCACGCAGCCACTGGGCGTCCCAGGGGCAGTCGATGGCGTCTTTGATTTGTTCGGCGAGAACTTCGGCTTCTTCTTCATCAGGCAGAGAATACTCGTCGAGCAACGTGGCCACACCGCCCGGGAGTTCAAGCCGTTCCTTCGCTTGGCTAAGCGTAATGCGCAAATCACCAACGTGTTGGCGGACTTGGCTGGCCAGCGGCAACTCAGCCGAACGGGCGCGAATACTCCGCACCAGACCGCGGTAGGAGTACAGTCCGTAATACGCGCTGCCGAACAACGAGAGCACAGTCACGAGCAAGAGCGCGAGACCGAGTTTCAGCTTCGTGCGAATGGGCCAATGCGAGGGCACTTGCGACCTCCGTGTCGCTTGGTGAATCGTCGCTTGCTAGGAATTTACGGGGCGGGGAGTGTAGCAAGCGGTTTGAAAATATTGCAAGGACAGTTTTCGAATCGCTGAGGACACCGCTCATAACCCGAAGCGTAAGCGAGGGAGGGTCGTGACGAGTACTCTCCCTCGCTTACGCTTCGGGTTACGCAAGAAAGCGAAGCCTAGAATCGTATCACACGACGGATCAGCCAGACGCCCCACAATGCTAGCACGACGTTTCCGACCCAGACGACAACCGGCGGGACGTCACCCGATTTTGCTTCGCCAACGCTCCACATTAGCATCGGGTAGTAGATGAGCAGGATCGGCAAGAAGCAGGCGAAGAAGCTCCCCCAGAATTCACCGTGGCGACGGCGAATGGCCATGGGAGCACCGATCAGTGCGAAGCAAAGGCAACTAAATCCCGTTGACCAACGGCGATAGGGTTCCAAGTTGAAACGGTTCAGCCGCCGCTCGGCATCCGCGACGCGATGCTTATTGCGACCCGTTTGACGTGCGGTGAGATTCTCGAAGTTGCCCGACAGCAAGGCGTAGCTGGTGACCGCCGCAAACTCTTCTTGAAACTGCTCGATTTGCACGACCTGGTGATCTTTGGCGGGTCCGATTTCGCTCAGTGCATGGTCTGAGGGGCTCTTGCTGGCACGATCGACGCCCGTGAATTGGCTAATCGGAAACGATTGCGTGAACCTTCCGGGGAGATCGACTTGCCAGTCATCACCAAACTCACCTTCGACGTTCCAGCCGGTAAAGCTAACGGTATCGTTTTCGATATCGACACTGAATTCACCCTCGTCGGCCATTGTCGTTTTCGTTGGACCATTGGATTGATGGATTTGTATCGTAGGGCCTATGAGTCGTTTTCCATCCACGAGTCGGACGTTGATCTCAAAGTTATCGCGGCGGAACTGCCGCGTTGTGCGGAGACGACCGTAGGCGATTTCTTCCAGTGATTCGATCACCACCCGACTGGTTCCTTCTCGCCCCCAAGAGACCGCAAGGTCAATCGTTTTCACTGCCGCAAAGCTAGCAACCACGGCCATGCAGAGAACGGGCCAGATGAACTTCAGCGGTGAGATACCTAGCGCTTTCGCGGCGATGAGCTCGTTTGATCCGGCTACGCGTCCGTAGACGCTGGTGGCCGCCATGAGCATCGAACCGGGAATCGTGTACTGCATCGCTTGAGGCAGCATGTACGGGAGAATGCGAAGGATGGGTGCTAGCCCGAGCCCCTCTTCGACCGCTTGCTTAACGATCAGCACTAAGAAAATAAACAGCGTCATGCTCACAAAAGTGACCATGAACACTTTAAGAAGTTCTTGCAGAAGGTACCGCGTAATCAGCCGCATGGGGCGGACTTTAGCAAGGTGCGGGCGAGAGGGCTACTTTAATCCACCCCAAGATTGATGCTCGAATCGCTGGGCGGTTCGGGACCGCTATCACGGACTGCTTGCATCAGCCGGCGGACAGCACGAGAGTACGCAACGACCGCCCCTCGTGGGTTCCCTTGGGCGATTGCTTGATGGGCCTCGCCGCGGTCGGCATGGATGTCGGTCCAATCAAACTCCCAGTCACGCTGAGATTCCAAGTCTTCAAGCTGGCGAACGATATCGGTGAGCGGCTCAATCCCTTCGGCACTCGGCGAGGCTTCATAGCGACGATAAGGAGCCTTGCCTTGCGGCCCAGGAAGCTTCGCAGAGGCGGTAGGCACCGGCTTCGGAAGGAACGCCAACAAGCTAGCGGCAACTACTGCGACGCCTGCGGTAAGCGTTCCAAACAAATGCTTGCCGGCGATCATCAGTCCCCCTGCTGCCAGAGCGCCGACGAGCCCCACAGTGATGGCCATGCTTTTTCGCTTGGCAGAGGGAACGCCGCTTGTCGTGGGCGGGTTACACTCGGGACCTTCGGAAGAGGCTTCGCCGAGTTGCGAGACGTTTTTTACCTCCGCAACGATGACCGTAATGTTGTCGGGACCACCGAGCAAGTTGGCGAGATCGACGAGCGTCTGCGCTGCTTCTTCTGCTGGGAGCGATCCAAGAATCAAGCCGATTAACTGAGAATTCAACGGGCCGGTCAGACCATCACTACACAAGAGAAAACGGTCGCCAGACTCCAGCGGAAAAGGACCTTCGAGATCAACTTTCACTTCGGAGTTTGGGCCAAGCGATCGTGTAATAACATTCTTAGGCACGTAAGCCGGGACTTCCTCTTCGGTGGCTTGTCCGGCAGCAGCCATTTCCCAGACCAAGCTGTGGTCGAAAGTGAGTTGCTCGAAGTACTCACCTCGTAGACGGTAGACGCGGCTATCCCCCACGTGGGCGGCGATTGCTCCGCCGGGAAGGATTGCCAGCGAGCTGCACGTGGTGCCCATCCCCTGAAAGTCGACGCTGTTCTGACCCTTGGTGTTGATCCGTGTGTTGGCGTCTCGTACGGCTTCGACAAGTGACTCGCACGGGGATAGGTCTCGCCGCTTTTGATAGGTCAAAGGGATGCTATCGGTGGCGATCTGGCTGGCGAGTTCGCCAGCAGCGTGGGCACCCATGCCGTCGGCGACAACAAAGAGGTGTCCGCGGCTCGCCCAAAGCTCAGCATCTTCAGCGACGGCAACTGCTAGCGAATCTTGATTGTTCGCACGCCGCATTCCCACATCACTCACGGCAGCACAGTGAAGTCCCCCGACCGACTTCACGATCTTCGTCTGAGCTTGGGACACGCGGGGGCCTTGGTTCGGGTGACGTCAACTGCGGCAAAGCAAGCATCATAACTGGTGATAGCAGCGAATCGAAGGGGAAAGGGGGAAATGACCAATGCCGATACCCGAATGACAAGTCGCAGGGAAACTCGATCTGGTCACATTTCACGGCAGTTCCTACACTCCCTCGCGATTCTCGCCCTGACATCGGCCCGAAGTTCATGACTGCAGACAGTTGGAAAGCCCGAATCTTCCTAGCAGCATCACTGCTCTCGTTGGTGGTCCTGCCTGGTTGTGTGCGCCGTCGGTTGCTTGTGAAAAGCAATCCGCCGGGTGCGACGGTTTATGTGGACAACCAACCGATTGGGCAGACCCCGTGTGCGACCAACTTCATCTATTACGGCACGCGTGAGATACGACTGGTGAAGCCGGGTTACGAAACGCTGACGATCAATCAACCGATTCCGGCACCTTGGTACGAGATTCCGCCGTTGGATTTTATTAGCGAGAACTTGGTTCCGCGTGAGATTC
This sequence comes from Lacipirellulaceae bacterium, assembly GCA_040218535.1. Classification (NCBI taxonomy): domain Bacteria; kingdom Pseudomonadati; phylum Planctomycetota; class Planctomycetia; order Pirellulales; family Lacipirellulaceae; species Lacipirellulaceae bacterium. Next base: position 296,743 of record JAVJRG010000008.1, read on the forward strand.
AAGATTACCGCACGCTCTCCTACAACTTGCAACCACAGGTCGTCGTGCCGACCGATCAACTGTTGGGTCGCGCGCAACAACTTCGTGCGAGTACGCAGATTGGTTCGGTGGCACCAGCGGGGGCATTGGTTCCTGGAGCGACGCCAGGGCTGACGCCTCTGGGCTCGCCAGTACTTCAACCAACGCTTGCGCCAGAGCTTGGTGTTCCACAGCCTGGAGTCTTGGGAACTCCGATTCCGCAAGGTGGCGTGTTGCCTCCTGGCGGACGTACTGTTGAGCCTTTGCCGCCGGCGCGGTAGCCATAGTCGCGACTCGCGTAGCGAATCACGACGATTCTTTATTGCAGCAGTGTTGGCCGATTTGCAATCGGCGTCTCTCGATCAATCACGCCACGCAGAACTCTCGCTGGGTCGCGGGCAAGCTTATTCGTGAAGACGTGGATCTCGTCGATGATCTGACGGATACGGATGTTGATGGTCCGATCGTTGATCAGCGAACGCACGTCGCTCACGGCCCCGTTGCCGTTGTCGATCGTTGCGCTGAGTTTCACCATCACGTTACGCAACTCCTTGACGGCAGCTTCCGCATCGTCGGAGAGCGTACGGTCTTTGAGCAAGCGTCCTAGCGAGCCTTCGCTGTTATTGATGTTGGCGGCCAACTCCGCGGCGTTGGCGAGCAACTCTTCCAGGTTGCCCGCGCTATCTTCGAGGATTCCGACAATCTTCTCGCCGCGTTCGCCCAGCGGTCCAGTGAAACCTTGCAGGTTGTCGAGATTCTCCTCAGCCGAGGTTGCTACGCCTTCCAAGGCAGTGAGGATTGCTCGCGCGTCGGCGACGACGGTGGGTAGTTGAGCGATGCCTTTGCGCAGGTCTTCTTTGACGGTTTCGTCACCGATCACGTCGTCGACGTCGTCCATTACGCGACCGAAGCGCTGCATCGCGATCTCCATGGAATCGACGAGCCGCGTAATCCTTTCCATGTCGTTGCCGCCCATGACGTTGTTGAGCCGTTCGGCGAGCATGGCAACTTCATCGCCTGCACGGCCAAGTGACTGCACCGTTTCGCGTAGATCGCCCTGCATCGTGGCGAGCATATCGACAGGGTTCGGGTTGTAACCTCCTTGGACGATTGCGCCTGGAGCGATGGCTTGGGCTCCTTCCGAGGAACGGACCGGTACGAATTCGATAATGGCGTCACCCATAATCGAAGACTGGATGCGCGGTTTTTCGTTGGTTTTAACGACCTTTCCTTCGTTGATGTCGATCGTGATGAGCGCCCCTTCGTCGGTCGCCTCAACATCTGCCACGCGGCCGATCAGCAGCCCCCGCCGACGCACGGGCGTTTGTGGAGCGACGCCCGGCGCTTGGTCAACAAGCATTTGCAGTTGATACTTGTCGCCGAAGGGGAGCGCTGAGAAGTCGCTGTTCCACAGGATGAGAATGCTCGCCACGAAGAACGTGGCAATGCCGAGGACGCCCAATTGAAACGCGCGTTTGCGATCGTTCATTCTGAATCTCCGCCTTCAAACGGTTCGTCAAAAAAATCTCCCTCAGCTCCAACAGCGGCATGCATCTCTTCGAGCCGGTCTCCCGCTTCGCCACGGACGAACTGCCGCACTCGCTTGTCAGACGAGTGATCGATTTCTTCGGGCGAGCCGTCGTAGAGGATCTGGGATTCGCCCGCCCGCAGACGTGATTGCGGGTAAAGCATCACGATGCGGTCAGCTACCTTACGAGCAGAAGTCATATCGTGCGTGACGATGATGCTGGTGACGCCGTAAGCTTCGCGCGACCGGATCATCAATTCGTTAATCACGTCGCTCATGATGGGGTCGAGCCCCGTGGTCGGCTCGTCATAGAGTAGGACTTCCGGCTTCATCACCAGTGCACGGGCCAAGCCGACTCGCTTACGCATGCCACCCGAAAGCTCAGCAGGGAATTTCGTTAGGACGTTTTCTGGCAAGCCAACTTCGCTGAGCAGTTGCAACATCAGTTCACGGCTACCGCGCTCGCGAGGGCGATGTTGCTTGAGCGGGAAGAGGATGTTGTCGGCGATGGTCATGCTGTCAAATAGTGCCGCGTTCTGAAAAACGAATCCGAACCGCGTTCGTTCTTTTGCAAGAGCGCGGTCATCCAACTCAACAAGTGACTGACCATCGAACTCCACGCGACCGCGGGTCGGTTCAATCAGGCCGATGATGGTCTTCAACAGCACGGTCTTGCCGCAACCGCTTTCCCCAATGATGGCCAGCGATTGGCCCCGCGGGACTTCTAACGAAATATCGCGCAGCACCGTCTGGCGTCCGAAGCGGACGGTTAGTTGGTCGACGGTGATGAGGGCTTCGGACATTGGGCTTTTCTATGCTTCTATTTATTGACCACAGAGAACACGGAGATCACGGAGTGTTTCTATCCAAGTAATGGAACGCGGATAAACGCTGATTAAGCGGATTAGCGCAGATTTAGGAAGTCGATACTGTGATGTATTCCATTTTTTCAAGGCAGACATATCACTTTATTTTTAAGGCTTCGTCTTCGTTTTTGAATCCGCGGCCATCTGCTTAATTAGCGTTTATCCGCGTCCTATTTTCTTCCTCCGTGTTCTCCGTGCCCTGTGTGGTAAAAAGGTCTTCGTTCTTAGGCTCCGAATAAAGTTGGCGCTGCGGGCCAAATCGACAGGTAAATTTGGTCGAGCACGATGCTCACCAGCAAGTCGAGCACGATGATCATCATGAAGGAATAAACAAACGCCGTTGTCGCGGCACGACCGACACCTTCGGCACCGGGCTCGCAATGGAAGCCACGGTAACAACTGATAATGCCGATGGTTGCTCCGAAGCACATGCTCTTGATGATGCCGTAGAACAGATCCCAGTTTTCGACGAACTTCTTCGCGTTAGCAGAGTAATGGTGGTAATCGATGCCTAAGAACGAAATGCAATAGAGCGCGCCCCCCACGACTCCCATGAAGATGGCCATGATCGTGAGTGAAGGGATCAAGAGAATGCAACTAAGGAATCGTGGAACCACGAGGTAATGAACAGGATTAGCGCCCATGCTGCTGAGCGCGTCGATCTGTTCAGTGACACGCATTGTGCCGAGTTCCGCCGCCATCGAACTTCCCACTCGACCGGCAAGCATCACTGCGGCAAGCACGGGGCCAAGTTCGCGAAACATGCTCTTGTTAATCACGCTACCAAGTTGCGTTTCCAGGCCGAAGGTGCGGAATTGCGTGTACGATTGGACGGCCAGAACCATT